>JBAWYQ010000030.1:0-27210 GCA_037143475.1 Burkholderiales bacterium
GGGAAATTGAACTTTTCCATATTCGCGCGGAACCGCTCAAACGCCGCCAACACCAATGCTTCGTCGGGGCAATGCATCAACACCGCAAACTGCTCGCCCCCCAAACGATAAATGCGGTCATAAGTCCGAAAGGTGTTATTCATGATGCGTGCCACCAATAGCAACACTTCTTCAGCAATCAGGTGCCCGCTCTTGTCATTGATAACACCAAAGTTGTCGACACTTACGGTACCCAACCAGTAATTGGGTGGAACCCGATGACGCCGCTCGGATACCGGCAATACCTGAGCTTGCAGCGTGTTGGTCACACCTTCGAGCCCGTGATCCATTTCCTCCAGCACCGCGCTATAAAAGGTATCGTCCAATGACTTGCGATTGAGAAGTCCAGTCAGTGCATCGCGGTCACTATAGGCCAGCAAGCTGTACATGTTACGAAACACGTGCACCATGTCTTCAATGACCTGTAGTTGCCCTACCGTCAACGACGAACCGGAGTGGACCTCGATCACGCCCTCATCGTCGCTGGCTGAACCAGAATACAGTGGGAGATAGCTGATTCGCGGCCCTTCCTCGCCCGCCCATGCGTGCTCTGCCAATGCACGACTTTGCAGGCACTGCAAACGGTAGCGTTCATCATCCAATTTACTCAATGTCTGGAAATCGACCCGCAGTGGATCAACCACTTTTCCGCCACCGCGCACATCGAGCGACGCGACTTCAAGCCAGCGTTTGACCCCCTCTTCACTCACCACCCTGGCAATGACCACCCGGTCTATGCGCAACAGGTCGATTAGTGCCTTTGAAAGTGTCAACTCCAGAAGCTCGCGGTCCCGGTGGTCCGTCAGCTTGATGATGTGTTCAGTGAGTGTTGCCATGGACGCATAATATCCCCGAATCAGGAAAACGTCACCTTTTCGCGGCCTCACGGTAGGCGTCGGCTGCACCCTGCACGTCAAGCCGCAGTTCCGCCATGGTGGCCAGTGCCAGCCAGGTATCTCGCGTCAGCTCTGAATGATTCAATGTCAACAAGGACTGCTTGAGTAATTGCAGCGCCTTACCCCATAAATTGAGCCGCATGCAAACCATGCCGGCCAGGTATTGCAAGACTGCATCACGTGGATTGCCCATTTGGGCAGCCTCTATGCGTGAGAGCCACACTGCATCGGGTGACTGGCCCTCGACACCAAAACCCTGCTCCAGCACTTTGGCCAACCGTATGCGTTGCGCCAGGTTCAGCGCATCGAGCGCCTGGATCATGGATTCCCACACTGGCAGCAACCATTTACGCGAAACCGATGCATCGCCGCCCAGCAATAACAATCGCTCTGCTGCCTCACAAGCCACTTCAGGAATGATCTGCTCAGCACGCTCCAAGAGGTCCCAGGCACGCTGGAGCTGGACCGTGTCATGCGCAGTCCGAATCAGCTCAATCGCCAGGCCTCTGGCAATGCTCTTGCCGGAGGCTTCGGAAAATGCGCGGTGCTTGGTCAGCAAGCGCGCCGACTCCAAGGCCTTGCGGGGTTCGCCAGTCTGACGTTCAGCCCGAAAGCGCATCCTCAGCGCCACAGTCCGGCGCGAAGCACCTGACGGTAATTGGTCCAGCCACTGCATGGCAGCTGGCGCATCCCGATCCTCCAGAGCCCAGCGGGCCCTGCGTAACTGAACGCCTTCGCGGGCCTCCTGCGCGTCCCGGCCCGAAGACTCTTCAAGCGCCCGACCAAAGTGGGCGTCTCGCACAACCCGGTCTTGCAGTGCATGTGCACTTTCGGCCGCGATCAAATGCGTCAGGGTCCGCAGGCGCCCGCTATAAGCCAGTAGCTCGCCACTGCGTTGCAGAGATTCCTCAAGTGAAATAACCAAATCAGCGGTCTTGCGCGCGCGGATGAAGCGTCCAGCTACCAAGTGGGAGAGTGAATCCAGCAATGCCGTATGAATTGCACGCTCCTTTTGCAACAAGCGCCAGCGGCGTGCCTGCTGCGGGATGCTCATCAAGGCCGATAGTGCGCGCATCGCCAGATGCAAAGTCAGAAAGCTACCCGCCAGCACCAACAGGAACAGGTTCAGAGACATATCAACCCGATGCGGCGCCCAGAACAGCGTTACGGTACCGGGGTTATTGCCCGCGAACAGGGCACTGGCAACTGCAATTGCAAACAGAGCCGTCAGCCACAACGCAGCACGCATGGTTAGCGCCCCGCTGCGGCCGTTGTCAACGCAGCCAGCGTGTCGTCGACCCGCGGCAATTCAAGTGCTTTCATCTGGCCGCGCACCTGTTGCAACAGCCCCATCGCGGTCTGGGTCTTGCGCGAGGTTGCGTCAAAATAACGCCCCATGGCGATCGAAGCCGAAGCCAGATCGGCCCGCACTGAATCGATCTGACGCGCCAGCAAGCCCAGGCGGGCATTGAGCAATTTGAGCTTCAGGTTCTCGCGCAAAAAGAAGGACTGCTCCGGCGACAGCAGCGCTGCGTCGGGGTCTTCGATGCGGCTGACACGCACCAGGTTGCGCAACTCTTCATGCAACAGGGCGCCAAGACGGACCCACCACGTGGTCATGGCTTCTTCGGGCTTGCGTTTAAAACCATCGTTGCTGCGCGCTGCGGCCACAGCGTTCGCAATCGGTAAGTCGTCAGCCAACAGCACCAACTCGTCCAGCTTGACCAGCAAGGCTGGAGTGTCGGCCTGGGCCGTGGCCTTGATACGGGCTACATCGCGGGCAATGGCGCGCTGCAACGGGGTCAACCGTGGCTGCGCGGCGCGCGAGACGCGCACCTCTGCACTCTTGAGCGCGGCCAACAGGGGCTCCACGCTGCCGGTTAGCTGCGCTTGCTGCTGGGCCAATCGCACTGCGGACTCAATATCAACCACCAGATTTTCGTCCCGCGAGCGCGACAGGCTTTGCATCAATTCTTCGAGCTGGGTTCTCTGCAGGGAGACCTCACTAAGACGAGCCTCGGTCACTGCCAACTTGGCGGCGGTTTCCATGGCCAGCTCCTGCGCTTGCCGGGCACTGGCACGCGCTTCGGTGGCCAATGCACCGGAATCGGCACTTTGGCGCGCCAGTTGCTCCTGTATGGAGCCTAGCTTCTGCCACAGCAAGCCGCTAGTCAGAAGCGCTATCAGCGCCACTGCGGCAACGCCCCACTGCCAGAGCAGCGCCGAACTGCCGCCGGGTTGGACCGGCATTGGTGCCTCTGGAACGCTAGGCTCTGTGTTCATCCCAACGATTCTATCGATGCCATCAGTGCGGCCAACGTAGGGCGTGACTCGCAAACAACACAAAATCCGGCCTCGCGTGCCGCCTGCGCAATGCGACTGTGTGTTACCACCGCCTTGGCCTGTGCCCAATCCTGGTCGGGACACGCAGCAAGCAGATTGGCAATAGCCTCCGAACTGCTGAACAACCATACGGAGTCATCCGTCGCCGCCTTGCAAGCCATCTCGCGTTCCTGTGCCAGCAGTTGAGGTTGGCGGCGCTGGTAAGAAACTACAAATTCAACCACTCCCCCCGCAGCACGAACCTTCTCGGCGAACCAATCGCGCCCGGCACCATCGGCGAGTTCGTGCGCCGGGACGCCCGTGGCACCCGCACTGCCGGTTCCGCGCACGATCAACACACGGTAGCCCGGCTGCACCTGGTTCGCAACCACCTGCCAGAGTGCCTCCGAGTCAAATTGGCCCGCTTCGCGGTCCGGCATGTCGATTCGGTCGGGCTCCACCTGTGCCCGTTTCAACGCTGAAAAGCTGCCTGGACCGGTCACGAATGCTCTTATTTTCGTAGCGCCTTGCGCGGTGAATTCGGGGGCTAGAGCCGGTTTCAACCCAAAAAAGTGGTCTACCGCGTTGCCACTGACAAACATGACCGCATCAAACGTATGCAGGCGTTTCCAAGCCTCCACCACCACCGATGGGTCGGGTGCTGGCAGCACACCAATCAGCGGCAAGGCTATCGCATCGTAGCCAGCGTCCGACAGGGCCTCGACCCACTTATGGGCTTCGTTCTTCGGCCGGGTAACGATGACTCGCATAGTTTCAGCTACGTGCTTCTGCCTGACGTTGCACGCTGGTCTGCAGATCACGCGCCACCTGTTCACCCAACCGCGTGGCCGAAGCAGCATCCTTCACCACCGCCTTCGCTTGTGCGTGCACCAGTGGCAGCACACCCTCCGGGTCACCCCAGGTGGCACGGATACTCAATTCGTCCCCCTGCAGCGTGGCGTAGGCCGCCAAGGGCATGGAGCAACTGCCGCCCATCACACGACTGACCGCGCGCTCGGCCGATACGGCCAGCCAAGTCGGGGGATGCAACAAAGCCTGTAGTACCTGCGCCACATCGGCACGGTCTGCACGGACCTCAATACCCAAGGCACCCTGCCCGGCCGCCGGCAGCATTTGCTCCGGCTCAAAAACCGCGCGAATGCGGGACTCCAACTCCAGGCGTTTCAGACCTGCTGCGGCCAGCACAATGCCGTCGTATTGACCCTCATCGAGCTTTTTCAAACGGGTATCGAGATTGCCGCGCAGCGGTTCAATTTTCAGATCCGGGCGCAAGGCCCGCAGCAACGCCATGCGCCGCAAGCTCGAAGTTCCCACCACGGCACCATGTGGCAAGTCTTCAAGCTTGGCGTAGCGGCTCGATACCCAGGCATCGCGCGGGTCCTCGCGCTCCATCACGCAGGCCAGGCTGAACCCTTCGGGCAACTCCATGGGTACGTCTTTCAGGGAGTGGACCGCAAGGTCAGCGTGTCCGTCTTCCAACGCCACTTCGAGTTCCTTGACAAACAAGCCCTTTCCGCCAACCTTACTGAGTGAGCGATCCAGAATCTGGTCACCCCGTGTCGTCATGCCCAGCAAGGTGACCGTATGGCCCATGTGTTCGAGCAGTGCCTTGACATGCTCAGCCTGCCAAAGAGCCAGTCGGCTCTCGCGTGTGGCGATCGTAAATGTGTGTGCAGCCATGGCCTGTTAGTCGTAACTTGTTTGTAATCAATTCGGAGCTGTCAATGCTAGCATGAGCACCATGAAGCACCTATCCGCCCCAGCGCTGCCCAAGCGCAAAAAAGAGAATGAACGACCGCTGGTCGAAGACATCCGGCTGTTGGGCCGGATTCTGGGTGACGAGATCCGCGAGCAGGAGGGCGCTGCGGCCTACGAACTCATCGAAAAAATTCGTACCCTGTCGGTCGCCTTCCGCCGCGACGCTGACCACGAAGCCGACAAGGCACTCAAGAAATTGCTCAAAGGCCTTACTGGCGACCAGACCGTGAGCGTTATCCGCGCATTTACCTACTTCAGCCACCTGGCCAATCTGGCCGAAGACCGCCACCACATCCGCCGCCGAGCCATCCATGAGCGCGCAGGTGAAACCCAGGAAGGCAGCCTGGATGTTGCCATGTCCCGCCTGCGTTGGGCCGGCATTTCGCCAAAAGCCATCTCGACCACGCTGGCGCAAAGCTATGTGTCGCCGGTATTGACAGCCCACCCCACCGAAGTGCAACGCAAGAGCATTCTGGACGCCGAGCGCGATATTGCACAGCTGCTCACCGCCCGTGACGAAATCAAAATGCGCGGCGCGTTCTTCGAGAACAAGAAAGACGCACTGACTGCGCGCGAACTCGCCACCAACGAGGCGCAAATGCGTGCCAGGGTCATGCAACTGTGGCAGACCCGACTGCTGCGGTTCAGCAAACTCACCGTGGCCGACGAGATAGAGAATGCGCTGAGCTACTATGAGTCGACCTTTCTGCGCGAGATTCCCAAGCTTTACGCAAACCTGGAGCAATTGCTGGGCAACCAACCGGTGCACAGTTTTCTGCGAATGGGCCAGTGGATTGGCGGCGACCGCGACGGCAACCCCAACGTCAGTGCGCAAACACTCGAATACGCACTGCGCCGCCAAGCCGAAGTGGCCCTGCGGCATTACTTGACCGAAGTGCACTACTTGGGCGGCGAATTGTCGGTGTCAGCCATGCTGGCCGACTGTTCCCCCGAAATGCAGGCGCTGGCCGAAAGCTCGCCCGACCGCAACGTGCACCGCATGGACGAACCCTACCGCCGTGCCCTCACTGGTGTGTACGCCAGACTGGCCGCCACCTTGCAGGAACTCACCGGAACCGAGGCCGCAAGGCATGCCGTGGCGCCACAGAACCCGTACAGACAAGCGCAGGAATTTGCGGCCGAGCTACGCACCATCGAAGCATCGCTCAAAAGCAACCACGGCTCGGCACTGGTGGCGCAGCGCCTGCAGCCGCTGCTTCGCGCAGTCGACGTGTTTGGCTTTCACCTGGCCACGGTCGACCTGCGCCAGAGTTCTGACAAGCACGAAGAAGTGGTTTCAGAATTACTGGCCACGGCTGGCATAGAGTCCCACTACAGCGCACTGGACGAGCCCGCCAAACGCAGCCTGTTGATGGGGATTCTGGGCGACGCGCGGTCGCTGCAAGTGCATGGCGCCAACTACTCGGACCACACCCGACATGAGCTGGCCATTTTTTCCATAGCCAAAGTCATGCGCGAACGCTTTGGGGCCGACGCCATTCGCCACTACATCATCAGCCACACCGAGACCGTGAGCGACCTGCTGGAAGTGCTGCTGCTGCAAAAGGAAGTCGGCCTGCTGCGCGGCATTATTAATGGTCCTCGTCTAGCCACGGGCAGTGTGACGACCCAAGGCCTGCGCAACCCGGTATGCGACCTGATCGTCGTGCCGCTGTTTGAAACCATTGAAGACCTGCGCAATGCCGCACCCATCATGCGCGAGTTCTACGCCCTGCCCGGCATTGCAGCACTGGTGCAGCGCAGCAGTGGCGAACAGGACATCATGCTGGGCTACTCCGACAGCAACAAAGACGGCGGTATCTTCACCAGCAACTGGGAGCTGTACCGCGCCGAGATCGCGCTGGTGGACCTGTTTGACGAACTGGCGGTTAACCATCCCATCCGTTTACGCATGTTCCACGGCCGCGGCGGCACGGTGGGTCGCGGCGGCGGTCCGAGCTACGAAGCCATCCTGGCGCAGCCTCCCGGTACGGTGCGCGGCCAGATTCGCCTGACGGAGCAAGGAGAAGTCATTGGGTCGAAATACGCCAACCCCGAGATCGGCCGACGCAATCTGGAAACGCTGGTCGCAGCCACATTGGAGGCCACACTCCTGCAACCCACCAAATCGGCCACCAAGGCCTTTTTGGATGCAGCCGCCGAACTCTCATGTAACAGCATGGCAGCCTACCGCGCGCTGGTGTACGAAACTCCGGGCTTCACCGAGTATTTTTTCAGCGCCACACCTATCCGGGAGATTGCCGAGCTCAACATCGGTTCGCGTCCGGCCTCCCGCAAAGCCAGTCAGCGCATCGAAGACCTGCGTGCCATTCCATGGGGCTTTAGCTGGGGCCAGTGCCGCCTGACACTGCCCGGCTGGTACGGCTTTGGCTCTGCGGTAAAAACCTTCATCACCACAGGCACCACCGTCCAGCAACAGGAGCGCACTGCGCTGCTGCAAAAAATGTACAAGCAGTGGCCCTTCTTCAAGACGCTGCTGTCGAATATGGACATGGTGATGGCCAAGAGTGATCTGGCCCTGGCATCACGTTACTCCGAACTGGTCAGCGATGCCCGCTTGCGCAAGAAAATCTTCACGGCAATAGAGTCTGAGTGGCACAGCACCGCGCAAGCGCTGGCCATGATCACCGGCGACAAGAACCGGCTGGCCAACAACGCTGCACTGCAACGTTCCATACGCCACCGATTCCCCTACATCGACCCTCTGCACCACCTGCAGGTGGAACTGGTGCGACGCTACCGTGCCGGCCAAGCCGATGAGCGCGTGCAGCGCGGAATTCACATCTCGATCAATGGCATTGCGGCCGGGTTACGCAATACCGGCTAACGGGAAACAAGTTCTCGCACCGTTGCGAGTTGGCGGCGGGACACCGCCAGCAACTCGTCGACCCCATTGAGGCGCACAGCCCAGCCCTCGCCCTCTTCGGCATCGAAATGCTTTTCCAGGGCACGCACGGCGCGCCGACAAATCAGCGCATTGCGATGGATACGCA
Organism: Burkholderiales bacterium; assembly: GCA_037143475.1. Taxonomy (GTDB): domain Bacteria; phylum Pseudomonadota; class Gammaproteobacteria; order Burkholderiales; family Burkholderiaceae_C; genus Allorhodoferax. The sequence continues at coordinate 8,051 of JBAWYQ010000030.1, forward strand.
CAAAATCAGCCGTGTATTTTTCTTCCAGTTCGTTGAGGGACCCGTCCAGGATGTAGTTGCGCGTAGCGGTGCGTACCGTTACATATTTCAACTCGGCCTTGAAGTACAGAATCTGACCCAGCGGCACACGCTCGGTGCGACCACGCTCCTGGATGATGAGCACATCTTCCAGAGAAGAATCAGCCTCCAGCCCCCGTCTAGACTGTAGAAGACGCTCTACTTTTTGTAGCGCCACCTGAAGACGTTCCAGCCGCACTGGTTTGGTCAGGTAGTCCACCGCTTCCAGTTCGAACGCATCCACTGCGTGTTCGGCATGGGCAGTCACAAAAATCAGCGCTGGTGGGTGCTCCAGCGCTTGCAGTGCCCGCGCCAGCGTAAGGCCATCGGCGCCCGGCATGTGGATATCAATCAACGCAACATCAACTCCATGGTGCTGCACCAACGCCAGCGCCTGCACGGCATTGGCGGCTTCGGCCACGCATTGCGCGGCGGGCTGTGTGCAATCGGACAGCAGGGTACGCATACGCGCACGCGCCAGGCTTTCGTCGTCCACAACCAGAACGCGAAGTGCCGGTGTAGGGGAACCTGCGGGGTTCAAAGCGGTACCTCCATGCGCACCTGATAGACGCCATCCCTCAAACCACTGCGAAACTGGCCTTGCACGTCATGCAACAGGGACAGGCGCTCGCGCACATTGCGCAAGGCCAACCCCTGACCTGCAGCGCCCTGCCCCGCCGGCACAGTATTAGTCACCTTGATCACCACAATAGACCCCCTGCGTTGGGTGGAAATACGCACATCAGCGCCGAGCGCACTGGGCTCAACACCGTGCCGAACCGCATTTTCCACCAAGGGTTGCAACAGCAAGGGCGGAAGTCTGGCACCATCGGCAGACGGGTCCAGATCCCACTGCACACGCAGGCGCTCACCAAAGCGCACCTGCTCGATCGCCAGATAGCGCTGCGCCAGGTTGATTTCATCGGCCAACGAGACCGGCTCACCAGAATCCTTTAGGGCCTCGCGGAACAGATCACTCAAATCCTCCAATAACGCCTCCGCCTTTGCCGGCTCGGCCCGCACCAAAGCAATCGCACTGTTAAGCGTGTTGAACAAAAAATGCGGCCGAATCCTTGACTGGAGTTCCGCGAGCCGGGCCGAGGTGTGGGCCGGCATTTGCCCCTTGCTGCGCATGACCAGTGCCGCGACGAGGAGGGACGACAGCAGCGCGCCACTTAAAGCAGCAGCTACCCAGGGTGGGGACAACACCAAACCAGACCAGGTCAACATGGCACAACCATACAGGCCCGCTAAGGCACCCAACATGACCGCGATCACGTATTGCCCAGCGGATGGCAGTCGCGCAATGATCCGCTTTATCAAACAAGCCAAAAGCAGCCACGCCAGCGTCGCCGGCAGGGCCCCGCCGGTTACCAGAGCCAACCGTACAACCCAATCCGTGAAGTTCTGCGCGGCAAACCCCACTACGACACTGGCACACACTTCCACAAAAAGCACTGCCCGCAGAACCACGCCGGTCTGGCAGGCGTCGAACACCAGGTTTGCCTTCTCCGGCTGCGAGCCACTAAGGCCCGGCACAGTCGCTGGGGTCAACTCCTGGAACGTCGATAATATTTGGGTGTCTTTCATGAACCCGGATTTTGACTCCATTACCCGCACTGCTCCCCATGTCCAAAAATCAACTCGATAAAAAATCCCAGGCGTGGTCTGCGCTGTTCTCCGAGCCCATGAGCGATCTGGTCAAACGTTACACCTCCAGCGTGTTCTTTGACAAGCGTATGTGGCAGGCCGACATCACCGGTAGTCTGGCCCACGCCGAGATGCTGGCCGCGCAGGGCATCATCAACGCAGAAGACCATGCCTCCATTGTGCGCGGCATGGCGCAAATCACGGCCGACATTGAATCTGGCAACTTTGAATGGAAGCTCGACCTGGAGGACGTGCACCTCAACGTCGAAGCCCGCCTGACCCAGTTGGTAGGCGACGCGGGCAAGCGCCTGCACACCGGGCGCTCCAGAAACGACCAAGTCGCCACCGACGTGCGCCTGTGGCTGCGCGGCGAGATCGACCTGATTGGCGAGCTACTGGTGGACCTGCAAAAATCGTTGCTCGACGTGGCCGAGAAGAACGTCGAAGTTATCCTCCCCGGTTTCACCCACCTGCAGGTGGCGCAACCCGTGAGTTTTGGGCACCACATGCTGGCCTATGTGGAAATGTTCAGCCGCGATGCCGAGCGCTTTGCCGAGGTGCGCGCCCGCACCAACCGCCTACCGCTGGGCGCTGCGGCCCTGGCGGGCACCAGCTACCCACTGGATCGCGAGCGCGTGGCCCGCAGGCTGGGCATGGTGGACGCGCAGGGCAACCCGCAGGTTTGCCAGAACAGCCTGGACGCCGTGAGCGACCGTGACTTCGCCATTGAGTTCACCGCAGCAGCAGCCCTGTGCATGGTGCACATCAGCCGCATGAGCGAGGAGTTGATTCTGTGGATGAGCCAGAACTTTGGCTTCATCAAGATTGCCGACCGCTTCACCACCGGCAGCTCCATCATGCCGCAGAAGAAAAACCCCGATGTGCCCGAACTGGCGCGTGGCAAGACCGGCCGAGTGGTCGGGCACCTGATGGGCCTGATCACGCTGATGAAGGGCCAGCCCCTGGCTTACAACAAGGACAACCAGGAAGACAAGGAGCCACTGTTTGACACCGTAGACACGCTCAAGGACACGCTGCGCATCTTCAGCGAGATGGTCGGCGGCCAGTTGAACTCCGCAACCGGCCACAAGGAAGGTGGCATCACCGTCAACCCCGTACCCATGGAGCAAGCCGCACTCAGGGGCTATGCCACCGCCACCGATCTGGCCGACTACCTGGTCAAGAAGGGCCTGCCCTTCCGCGATGCGCACGAAATCGTGGCCCACGCCGTCAAGGCGGCCACCTCACACCAGGTCGATCTGTCCGAGCTGCCGCTGTCGGTGCTGCAAGAGTTCAACCCAGGCATTGAGAAAGACGTATACGAAGCCTTAAGCCTGCGTGGCTCCCTCAATGCACGCAACACGCTGGGCGGCACGGCGCCGGTGCAGGTGCGCGCACAGGTGGCGCGGCACCGGGAACGGCTGAACAAAACCCTCAAGCCATAACTGGCGGGCTATTTGCCCGATTGGCTCTGCTGTCTCAATTGTCTCAACGACAACCTAAATATCAAACACCCTATGGAATTCACCCAACTCATCAAAGCCCGCAAGAGTATTCGCGGATATCAACCAAGGCCAGTGCCCCGCGAAGTCATTGAGGAGATCATTGAAGTTGCAAAGTGGGCTCCTTCTTCGATGAACACACAACCCTGGTACGTGCATGTGGTCACTGGGGAGCCATTGGACCGGATACGCAAAGGCAACACCAACAATATGGTGGCAGGTGTGCCCCCAAAACGCGACTTTCCCATGAAGGAAGCGTATGAGGGTCGCCATCGCAAACGCCAGATCGACATCGCGGTTCAACTCTTCGATGCCATGGGCATTGAGCGCGATGACAAGGTCAGGCGAACGGATTGGGTCATGCGCGGATTTCGACAATTCGACGCGCCGGTATCACTGGTCCTGACCTACGATAAATACTTGGAACCAGCAGCCATCAGCCAGTTTGATCTTGGGGCACTTTCCCATGCGATTGTGTTGGCGGCTTGGGAGCGTGGTTTGGGTTGCGTCATCAATGGGCAGGGAATCATGCAGTCCAGTGTCGTCCGGGAGCATGCGGGTATCCCGGATGAACAGAACATCATGATTTGCATCGCGATGGGATACCCGGATAACGAATTCATTGCAAACAGTGTTAAATCCGTAAGGGAAGACAACAAGAATTTCGTCCGATATGTCGGATTCGACGACCCAGAACAAAACTGAGCACCGATAGAGTTCCCGCCGACTGGTTTATACCAATGCACGGTATGAACCAAGCGAATCGAAAATCGCCGTACCCGCGCCAGCGCTATCGGCAGACCTAATACGCCGGGTCGCGCAACTCCAGTCGAATGGCGTCAATCGCAGCCAGTGCATCGGGCGTGAGCGTAGTGCCAAAGACGTTGATGTCTTCGTCCAGTTGCGCCACGGAGGTCACTCCGATGATGGTGCTGGCCACTTGCCATTTAGTGTAACAAAAAGCCAGTGCCAGTTGCGTGGGTGTCAGGCCATGGGCGCGGGCCAGTGCGCTGTATCGTTTGGCTGCGGCCAGCGCTTCCTTGCGACCCCAGCGTTGCTTGCGCACGGACTCGTACCTGGCAATGCGCGCCTCCTTGGGTGCACCCGGTCCCTCAATGCCGCTGTCATCGTATTTGCCGGTCAGCAGGCCAAACGCCAGTGGTGAATACGCCAGGAAGGACACGCCCAGTCGGTGCAGGGTCTCGTCCAATCCATTTTCCAGGCCCCGGCTGATCAGGTTGTACACGTTCTGCACGGTGGCCACGCGTGGCAGGCCATGCTGTTCAGCCAGACGCACAAACTCGTGCACGCCGTAGGGCGTTTCGTTGGACAAGCCTACGGCAAGCACCTTGCCCGCCTTGACCAGCGTCCCCAGCGCGTCGAGTTGCGCGTGCATGCTGGTCTGCGCCTGCTCGTCAGTGGGCTTGTAATACAGCCCGCCAAACATCGGCACCGAGCGGTTGGGCCAATGAATTTGATAGAGGTCAATCACATCGGTCTTGAGGCGCTGCAGGCTGCCGTCGCAGGCAGCAATGATGTCCGTGCCGCTCAAATCACCCTTGCCGCCCCGCACCCAGGGCATGCCGCGTGAAGGCCCTGCCACCTTGGTGGCCAGCACCAGCTTCTGACGCAAACCGGGGCGCGCCGCCAGCCAGTTGCCCAAGATGATCTCCGTGGCGTTAAAGGTCTCGGCGCGTGGTGGCACGGCGTACATCTCGGCCGTGTCCAGAAAGTTGATGCCACGCTCAACGGCGCGGTCCATGATGGCGTGTGCAGTAGGTTCATCCACCTGTTCGCCAAAGGTCATGGTGCCCAGGCAGATGGGGGTGACGTGCAGATCGCTGCGGCCGAGGGTTACAGTTTTCATGCGGGATGGATCTCAAATACTCGAAATGGGAAGGATTGGGTATGCGCGCACTCGCAGGTCTACCGCTGCGCCTTCAAGGTTGCCAGCATCCGATGAATGGACGTCGTCACCGCTGGTGAGCGGAGAAATTCGGCCACAGGCACCATCGCCGGCAATTCAAGGTAGGCGTGCAGGTGGAAGTACTCTGCGGCGTCCTGCGTCGCAATGTCGAAAGTATCCAGGCCAACAATGTCCCCGTTTGCAAGCCCCTCGGCAATGCGGCAACACAGGTAGCACAAGGCATTGCGTGTTCGACGACTGGAGCTCGTCTCGGAGACTGGCGCAACCAGGGTCGCGTCAATCTCCTTGACGATATTGATGATGTTTTTTGGCAAGGCCCAATCCTGCATCAGGAGCCCTCCAATTTCTACAGAAGCAAGCCCCAGCCGCTGCTGTTCAAGCAGGGACCGTTCGAGCAGGCCCTTTGATGCAATCGCAAGAACGTCCGCCTCCTCCATCAGCGAGTAGGTAGCCTGTCTGCCAATGCAGGAAAGCACAATTTGGGTGACAAATGTACCGGGCTCATCGAGCTTGAGCAGCTGGGCAAGCTTGAAGCACAGTTCACAGGCGAGGGCACTTTGGTTCCACAGGCGTTCGTAAACATTTTTTATCTCCGGACTGCCAGTATTGAACGAGTCTTCCAGCATGTACTGCAAGCAAATACTGCGGACCGTGTTCATTCCGAGAAACTTCACCGCAGCATCAATGTTGCCGACCAGCTGCTGCAATCCATAAAGTGGAGAGTTCGCAACCGCAAGCACCTTCGCTGCAACCAACGGCTCGCCCATCACAATTTCACTGAGCTCAGCGGACGTCGCACTCGACAGGAACTCGGCGGAGACTAGCTTGTGCAAAGCGCTGGGCGGTCGGGGAATCGTGCGCAATTTACCCGTCAGCTCCGCGAGTCGCGCAGGCTCCAGTTCGGTCTGGCGCACAAACCGAAATTCCTTCAATGCATCGGGAATCCGGGTCCATGCCCGGCGAGAAGCCGGCCGATGCTCGGCAACCGGAACCGGGTCAGGTGCAGGTGCTGGTGCAGGCGCGAGCACCTGGCGCTGCGAAATACTGCCCTGCTTAGTCCTTTTATGAAAGAAATACGCACCAAACCCCGCAACAAGAACACATACGCCAATCAAGATAGAAATCAATTTGCCCAACTCCCTCGGAGATCCGTCAACCCAATTGGAAGATTGTCCCCCCAGAATGCCCCGGCGTGCAATTGCGCAATGCAATTAGTCGCTAATTGGTCAGCCCCTTCAACTCCGCCAGCACCTCCTGCGTGTGCTCCCCCAGCAGCGGCGCGGGGCGGCGCACCGCGGTGGGTGTGTCGCTCAGGCGCACGGGCGGGCGCAGCTGACGCAGGCGGCCCTCATGCGGATGCGCCACGTCCAGCCAGGCGCCGGTAGCGGCCAGATGCGGGTCGGTCAGCAGGTCGTCGAGCTTCATCATGGGCATGACCGGGATGTCATGCGTCGCCAGCACGCGGAGCCAGTGTGCCGTGCTATGGGCTGGAAGATGCTGCTGCACGAAGCCGTAAATCGCGTTGCTGTGGGTGATGCGTGCGCTCTGGGTGGTGAAGCGGGCATCCGATTCAAAGCGCTCGGGCTCACCCACCAGTGCCAAAAACGCTTTCCAGTGCGCATCGTTGTACATCAAGGCACATACAAAGCCGTCTGCCGTGGCGTAGGGCTTGCGGTTAGGCGCCAGCATTCGACTGTGGCCCATGGGGCCAAGAGGCGGCTCCCAGGTGGCGCCACCCAGATGCTCGCCCAGCACAAACTGCAACAGGCATTCGAACATGGGCACCTCTACGCTCTGGCCGCGCCCGGTGCGCACGCGCGCCAGCAGCGCGGCCATGACGGCGTGCACCATATTCAGCCCGGTCACGCGGTCGGCAAAGGTGGCGGGCACATAGCGTGGCTCAGGGCTGCCGCTTTGCGCCATCAGCCAGGGGATGCAGGCAGCGCCCTGGATCAGGTCGTCATAAGCCGGCCAGTCGGAGTACGGGCCGCCTTCGCTGTAGCCATAGGCACCGCAGTAAACGATGCGTGGGTTCACCGCCTGCACCGCTTGCCACGACAAACCCAGTCTTGCCATGCTGGCCGGGCGGATGTTGTAGGCCAGCACGTCGGCCGTGGCGCACAGTTGGAGCAAGGTGGCGCAGTCGTCCGGCTTCTTGAGGTCCAACACCACCGAGCGCTTGTTGCGGTTGGCGTTGATGAAGATGTGGCCCATGCCGGGATGTTGCATGGGGCCGGCGTGGCGCATGATGTCGCCGCCGGGCGGCTCGATCTTGATGACGTCGGCCCCGTAGTCACCGAGGATTTGCGTCGCGTAGGGGCCGAGCACGACGCCGGTCATATCGATGACGCGATAACCGTCCAGTGCGCCAAAGCTTGAAATGGCATCCATCAATTGCTACGAATTCAATAGCTGTCTACGCACTGTTGACAAGGGCTAGAAGCCTATTCCGGCGTAATGTTTGCAGCCTTGACCCAACCCGACCACTTCTTGATTTCAGCGTCAATAGTCTTGGCCAACTGCGCGGAATCCTGGTAATCCACATCAATGCCAACCCCGGCAATTTTCTCGCGCACCTCGGGCTTGGCCATCACGGTGGCAAAGGCGGCACTGACCTTGGTCTTCACGTCAGCCGGCAAGTTGGCCGGCGCCATCAGGCCAAACCAGGCACCCATGGCGTAATCTTTCACGGTGTCTCCAATCGGGGGCACTTGCGATGCTTTGCCCGCCCGCTTGGCGGTAGTGACGCCCAGGCCACGCAGACGCCCACCATTCATTTGCGACACCGCGTTGCCCACATCGGCAAAGGCAAACTGCAGGTTGCCACCCAGCAGGTCGGTCAAGGCCGGCGGAATGCTCTTGTACGGCACGCTCAAAAACTCCAACCCAGCCATCTGGCCCAAAAGGGCGGCGGACACCAGCGAACCAGAAGATCCGTGGCCATACGCCAGCTTGCCCGGGTTGGCCTTGCCGTAGGCGATGAACTCTTTCATGTCCTTGGCCGGAAAGTCGGCCTGCACCATCAAAATGAAACCAGTCTCGCCAATCTTGCCAATCGGGGTGAAGTCTTTCACCGGGTCGTAGGACAGCTTCTTGTACAGACTCACGTTGGCGGCCTGCGTGGTACTGGTGGTGACCAGAAAGGTGTAGCCGTCACCCGGCGCACCCTTGACCGATTCAGCGCCCAGAATACCGTTGGCACCGGCCTTGTTCTCGACGGTGGACGTTTGTCCCAATACCTCGCCCATGGCCTGCGCAATGATGCGACCCACCGCGTCGGTGGCACTGCCGGCCGAAAAAGGTATGACAAACTTGAGCGGCTTGGCCGGGTACGTTTGGGCCACTGCCTGGCCAGACCATCCGACCAAAAGTGCCAGCGCCATTGCGACTGCAAGGCGTGCCGCCCGGCGTTTGGGGGGATGGTGAATTGTCATGCAGAGCGCTCCTGGTGGTTGTGGCTGCCATCGTACCAAAGGGATGGCATGCTAGCATCCAGCCGCCCTTCTCAAACCCCATCCATGAGCCTTAACCGCGACGACAACCGCTTTGACATTCTGCGTCTGCTGGCAGCCTGGTTGGTGCTATTCAGCCACTGTTTTCCGTTAGGTGGAAGATCGCAAGACGAGCCGCTGCTCGCCGCACTGGGCATCGATACGCTGGGCGGAGTTGGGGTAGCGATTTTTTTTGTACTCAGTGGCTACCTGGTGACGCTTTCGCTGGAGCGCAGTCCAAACTTGCTGGATTTCACCCGTCGACGCATGCTGCGCATCTACCCTGGCCTGACCGCCATCTGCCTGCTCAGCGTGCTGGTTCTGGGACCGCTGATGACCACGCTACCCCAGACGGTGTACTGGCACCACGACCTCACCTGGCATTACCTGGAGAACGCCAGCGCCTGGTTCGTTCAATACCCGCTGCCGGGGGTTTTTGCCCACAACCCCTTGCGGTATGCGATTAATGGCTCGCTATGGTCGCTGCCTTATGAAATCACCTGCTATCTGGTGCTGGCCGGTTTGAGTCTGGCACCCGGCCCATTGCGGATAAAGGTCACGCTGGTCATGGTCAGCGTGTCAGCGATCTTGCTGATGCGCCCGCCATCGCCAGCACTCGGACCGTTCGACCCGCACCTGTGGATGGACTACTACCACGGCAAACTCGGCCTGCTGTTTGCGCTGGGATCGTTTTTCGCCCTCTGGCGCGCGCATATGCGGCCCATGCTGTGGCACGCCTTGCCATTGCTTGCAACAGCGCTGTGCCTGCCGCATGGCACATGGCAACTTTTGTTGTACCTTTTGGGCCTGGGCACGTTGACCCTGTGGCTGGCACTGTACGGCCGCTGGTTGCCGCGCTTGCCCGTCCGTATGGGCGACTGGTCGTATGGCGCCTACCTGTATGGCTTTCCGGTGCAACAGTTGCTGGCGCATTTCAAGCTGCATGAGGCAAGCTTCCCGGGCTATGTGCTGGCCTGTACCGTGGTGACCTTTGGGCTGGCAGCCCTTTCCTGGCACGTTATTGAAAAACAAGCCATGCGCTGGAAGTAGTGGCCACCCGAACTGCTCAATCCCCCCTCCCCCGCAACCTCCGCCGTCTCCTCCCCCATCGCCTCCACCGCCATCACTGGACGAATCGCTGCCGCCAAAGCCATCGCCATCACCCGAGGCACTGCCGCCATCGCCCCCGCCAAAGCTGGTGCCGCAATAGGCGTCGGAGCCGCTTTGGCGGTTGATGTCGCTGCAATCGGGCACATAGGTGAAACCACCGGCGACGGCAAACTTCTTGTCCAGCGCAAACAGCAGTGGCAAGCGACTGGGCTTGCGCGGGTCAATGCTTTCTTCCTTGCACGCCCAGTACCAGGTGCGGCGCAGGCCGTCGTTGCGCTTGGGGTCGCGCCCCAATACCTCGGCCGGTGTGTGGTGCATGAGCTTACCAAAGGCGATGTCGCACCAGTCCTTGTAGGCACGGGTGTGCAGGATGAATTCGTGCCAGGCGGCATCGACCACTTTGGACGGCATGGCGACGAACTGGCGATTGCTACGCAAATGCGCCATGAAAAACTGCCGAAGCCCGTGCAGCACCAGTTCCACGTCTCTCGGTACCAGTTGCGGGTACTGCGCCAGCAGCTTGGCACCCAGAAAGCGCGGAAACGTGGATTCCCGAATGAACTGGCGGCGCAGGCTGATCTCCCACGCCCTTACAGCGCCATGCAACGCCATACAAACAAGTGTGAAAATTACCAGCCCCACGACGCCATGCAGCACAAAGTAGCCCGCCAGCGGCAACACGGGAAAAGCCAGAAGCTTGAGTGTCGACAACAGCCGAACGCCGCGCCGCCCTGAAGTGGGCAGCGGATTGCGCAGCTTCATACGACGAACCCGCGTTGGCGGGCCCGCTCTTCCTCTTGCTGGCGCAAGACGCGACGCTGCACCTTGCCCGTGGTGGTCATGGGCAGCGCGTCGACGAACTCAATTTCTTTCGGATACTCGTAGGGCGCCAGCAGGGACTTGACGTGGCTTTGCAACTCAAGTGTCAGACGTGTATGCAATTGGGCTGTAGCCCCCGGATCACTTGCGCAGGCAGCTACAAAATCAGGAGCAATAACCACATAGGCCTTGACCACGGAGCCGCGCTCGGCATCGGGCTTGGGCACCACCGCCGCGTTGGCCACCGCCGGGTGCTTGACCAGGCAGTTCTCGATTTCACCCGGACCAATGCGGTAGCCTGCGGCCTTGAAAACATCATCCGCGCGACCCTGGTACCACAGGTAACCATCGGCATCGCGGACGGCCTGGTCGCCGGTACGGCACCAGTCACCCGTGAATTTGGCCTGTGTGGCCGTTTCATTTTTCCAATAGCCCAAAAAGAAGATGGGGTCCGGTTGGCCGTGCACATCCAACCGGTTGAGCGCCACGTCACCCGGCACGCCAACCGGGCACTCGTTGCCGTCGTCGTCAATCACCCGCACCTGGTGGCCGGGGTAGCCCATGCCCATGCTGCCTGGTTTGGATGGCCATAGCCTGTTGCAGTTGCCAACGATGTAGTTGATCTCGGTCTGGCCAAACATCTCGTTGGGCTTCACGCCAAGCTGGCTTTCGCAGTATGAAAAAACAGCATCACCCACAGCCTCCCCCGCACTCATGATGGCCTGCAATTGGATTTCGAACTGCTGGCGCACGGTTTGCTGCCCCGTTCCGGGGTAGGCCTTCATCATGGCCTTGAGCGCAGTGGGAAAGAGAAAGGTGTGCGTCACCCCGCACTGCCCCATCAATTCGAGTGACGTCTGCGGGCTGAAGCGCCCGTTGTACGCAACGATGGGTCGTCCAAAGTACAGCGTGGGCAGCAAGGCATCCATCAGACCCCCGGTCCACGCCCAATCGGCGGGGCTCCAGAAGATGGCCCGGGTGCTTTGCGACGCCATGTCTACCGACGGATCAAAGCCGAACCAGTTCTGGCTGGCGACGAAGCCCGACAAGTTGCCAATCAAGGCCCGGTGCGCCAGTAGCGCACCCTTTGGGTTACCGGTGGTGCCACTGGTATAGATGAGGATGGCGGGGTCATCCGCCAGCGTCTGTACCGCAACAAATTGCGTGCTGAATTGGGCCAGGGTGTAGCCAAACTCGCAATCGGCTTGCCCAAGCTCGCCTCCTGGCGCGCCAACGCCCACCACGGTACGCAACTGGGGGCACCGTTTGCGTGCCAGGCTCAGGTCGGCCAGGGAGGATGCGTCGGCAATGGCAACCACCGCGTCGCTGTCCTGCAGGCGGAACTCCAGCGCATCGGGCCCGAACAGCAGCGACAGCGGCATGGCTACGGCCCCCATTTGCAGCACAGCCATGTAGGCCACGGCCGTCTCAAAGCACTGGGGCATGACGATGGCAACCCGGTCTCCCTTGAGCACGCCCTGGGCGGCCAGGGCGTTAGAAAGCCGATTGGCTTGCTCCTGCAACTGGGAGTAGGTATAAAAAACCCCACCAGACCCCGTGGAATAAGCGTGAACAGCTATATTTTTTGTAGCGTCTTTCCGTGCAGCCCAACGCGCGCAACACACCTGTGCAATGTTGAACTGCCGGGGAACAGCCCAGGTGAAATCGCGGTGCAGGCGGGCGTAGGCCACAGGCATTCCACCGAAAGCGGGCTGCGCTGCGCGCATCGGCGTTGATTGGTTGTCGCTGCTTTGACTGACTGGCATGCTGGGTCTTTCGTATGATCAATCAAATGTACCAAGCCAAAAAGATATTTCGTAGCGAGTTTGTCCCTATACGCAACCTGCAATACCATGTGCAAGTGTGGGGCGAGCCATCTGCTGACAAAACGCCACTGGTGATGGTCCACGGCTGGATGGATGTCGCTGCCAGCTACCAGTTTGTAGTTGACGCCTTTGCGCTGGACCACTACATAATTGCGCCCGATTGGCGCGGCTATGGCAAAACCGCGTCAGGCGAGGTCGATAACTTCTGGTTCCCCGACTACATGGCCGATCTGGACTTTTTGCTGGACCACTATGCACCGGACCGCCCGGTCAACCTGGTCGGCCACAGTCTGGGCGGCAATGTGGTGATGCTGTATGCCGGCGTGCGCCCCGAGCGCATCCGCCGTCTGGTGAACCTGGAAGGCTTTGGTCTACCCTCCACCACGCCCGATATGGCCCCGGCCCGCTACGCGAAGTGGATGGACGAGCTAAAAAAACTGCACCGTGGCGAACTGGACATGCGCGCCTATGACAGCATCGACGGCGTGGCCCGCCGCCTGATGAAAACCAACCCGCGCCTGGGCCAGGACAAGGCTGACTGGCTGGCCCAGCAATGGGCCCAGCAGGACGCGCAAGGTAAATGGTCCATCCAGGGGCAGCCCGCGCACAAGGTCATCAGCGCCCACCTGTACCAGGCTGACGAGGTGCTGGCCCTGTACCAGCGGCTGAGTATGCCGGTGCTGGCAGTGGAAGCATCGGACAACAGCCTGGAGCTGTGGTGGAAGGGAAAATTCACGCTGGAGCAGTACCACGAACGCATCAAGAGCGTGCCGAACGTGGAAATCGCGCTGATCAACGATGCAGGGCACATGATGCACCACGACCAGCCGGACGTGCTGGCGGCGATGATTGAGCGATTTATTGCCTGACGTGTGCCGTGTAACAGGACAACGTCAACTACTGCCAAAACGCCGCAGTATTTTTTTGTAGGTTCCGTTCTTGCGGATGTGTTTCAAACCTGCGTCGAAGCGCGCCATCCAATGACTGCCGTGTGGCAAGGTTTTGGAAACAATGAAGTAGTACTGGACTTCGTCCACCAGACTCATGTCCAGTGGATACGTTTTTGACTGTGCGCCAAACAGCGCTCGCACGGTATCGATAGCCACCAGTTCACTGACCCAGACCGCATCGACACGTTCGCGCTCCAGCATCTGGAAACAGTTGCCGATGTCCGAAGGACGCTCCAGCGTGATTTGATTTGCGTCCGTGAAGAACTGAATCTGCGTCGTGTCGTAGCCCAAAGGGATGCAAACACGCTTGTTCGCCCAATCACGCTGCCCTTGCTGCGACCTGCGCACAAACAGACGGAAGTGGTCGGTAAAAAATGCCTCCGAATAGAAGAACTCCGCCTCCCGCTCTGGCGTCTTCAGATAAGGGAAGGTTCCGACATGCTTACCCAGCAAGGCGTCGTTGTAACCGCGTTTCCACGGCAGAAATTCGTACTTTACGTCCACGCCCTGCGTTTTGAAAGCGGCAGAAACAATGGCCGCAGTAACGCCAAAATCCGGCAAATGTTCGGAGACGAAGGGCGAATACTCTCCAGTGGCCATCACTGCCAATTCCGCACGAACGCCGCATGGACACAGACCAGCTACGAGCAACGCCAACTGCACCGCCAACCCCTTGGCCATGTTGACTGTCGAAAATCGCTTGCCCCATTGCATCTCCATGCTGCTCGAGCCTCCTGCAATAATTTGACCACACAAAAAGAGAAAACAGCGACCAAGCCGCTGCCATGAGAAAATACGGCAATTGGGTAGGCAAACCGACCGCGCAAGCGGACCTGCTGCCTTTAGCGCCTAGCCCACACCACCCCAACTATTGACAGAACAGGACCTTTCCATGGAAGCAGAACGCATCAACCTCATTGGCACCCAACTCAATGGCCTGACTGCAAGGACCCAAGAGTTACGGGGGTATCTTTGACTACGATGCCAAAGCCGAGCGCCTGCGCACCGTTGTTGCATCGCTAGAAGATCCCACGGTCTGGAACGACCCCAAGCGCGCCCAGGAGCTGGGCAAAGAGAAGAAGGCCCTGGACGGCGTGGTGGTCACCATCACCGACCTTGAAAGTGAACTGTCGGACAACCTCGAACTGTTCGAGATGTCGAAAGAAGACGGGGACGAAGCCGGCCTGATGACGATCGAGGGCGAAACCGCCAAGCTGTCCGCCATCATTGAGGGGCTTGAGTTCCGCCGCATGTTCAACAACCCGGCGGACCCGCTGAATTGCTTTTTGGACATCCAATCAGGCGCAGGGGGCACCGAGGCCTGCGACTGGGCCAGCATGCTGCTGCGCCAGTACCTTAAATACGCGGAGCGCAAGGGCTTCAAGACCATCATTGAAGACGAAACTGCGGGCGACACGGCAGGCATCAAGGGCGCCACCATCAAAATCGAGGGCGAGTACGCCTTTGGACTGCTGCGCACAGAGACCGGTGTTCACCGCCTGGTGCGCAAGAGTCCGTTCGATTCAAGCGGCGGACGCCACACCAGCTTTGCCAGCGTGTTTGTCTACCCCGAGATTGATGATTCCATCGAAATCAACATCAACCCCAGCGATGTACGCGTGGACACCTTTCGCGCCAGCGGTGCCGGCGGGCAGCACATCAACAAGACCGACTCGGCGGTACGACTGACCCACCTGCCCACCGGCATCGTGGTGCAGTGCCAGGATGGGCGCAGCCAGCACGGCAACCGCGACGTGGCCTGGAAGCGCCTGCGCTCCAAGCTCTACGACTTTGAAATGCGCAAGCAGCAAGAAGAGCAGCAAAAGCTCGAAGACACAAAGACCGATGTGGGCTGGGGTCACCAGATTCGAAGCTATGTACTCGACAACAGCCGCATTAAGGACTTGCGCACCAACGTCGAGGTATCGGCTACGCAAAAAGTGCTGGACGGCGACCTCGATGTGTTCATTGAAGCGTCGCTAAAGCAGGGCGTCTGAGCCCCCACAACCACTAAAACCTGGAAATACCCCATGCTGCAATTACGTGAGACCGATGGCCCCGCCACGGTCATCAACCGAGCCGACTACACGGCACCCGCATTCCGCATTGACACGGTTGAGCTGACTTTTGATCTCGACCCTGCCAAGACCCGCGTCCTGAACAAGATGACGTTGCGCCGCAACCCGGACGTATCCGCCCAAGCGCTGAAACTGGACGGCGAAGAGCTGAACCTGGCGCGTGTACTGGTCAATGGTCTAGGCACCTCGTTCAAGATGGAAGGCGAATACCTGGTGCTGGAGAACCTGCCCGAAGGTAATGAGCCGTTCTCGCTGGAAATTTTTACCACCTGCGCACCCATCAAGAACACCAAGCTGTCGGGCCTCTACGTCAGCCAGGATTCGTTCTTTACCCAGTGCGAGGCCGAAGGGTTTCGACGCATCACCTATTTTCTGGACCGCCCAGATGTAATGGCCAGCTACACCGTAACCTTGCGTGCCGACAAATCCAAATACCCGGTGCTGCTCTCCAACGGCAATCTGGTCGAAGAAGGTGTTCTGGAAGATGGCCGCCACTTTGCCAAGTGGGTTGACCCGCACAAAAAACCCAGCTATTTGTTTGCTCTGGTGGCAGGGCAACTGGTAGCACGCGAGCAACGCATCACCTCCCGCGCCGGCAAGGACCATTTGCTGCAAGTGTTTGTGCGCCCGGGTGACCTGGACAAGACTGAGCACGCCATGAACTCGCTGATGGCTTCCGTAGCCTGGGACGAAGCCCGCTTTGGTCTGCCCCTTGACCTGGAGCGATTCATGATTGTGGCCACCAGCGACTTCAACATGGGAGCCATGGAGAACAAGGGTCTGAACATCTTCAACACCAAGTATGTGCTGGCGAATCATGCCACTGCTACGGATGTGGACTACGCCAATATCGAGAGTGTGGTGGGTCATGAGTACTTCCACAACTGGACCGGCAACCGCATCACCTGCCGTGATTGGTTCCAGCTGAGCCTAAAGGAAGGGCTGACCGTGTTCCGCGACCAGGAATTCAGCATGGACCTGTGTGCCGATGCATCGGCCCGTGCCGTCAAGCGCATTGAAGACGTGCGCGTGCTGCGCACCGCCCAGTTTCCAGAGGACGCTGGCCCCATGGCCCACCCGGTGCGCCCGGACAGCTACATCGAAATCAACAACTTCTACACCGTCACCATTTATGAAAAAGGTGCCGAGGTGGTCCGCATGATGCAAACCCTGGTGGGCCGTGACGGGTTTACCAAGGGCATGAAGCTCTATTTCGAGCGCTTCGACGGTCAAGCCGTAACCTGCGATGACTTTGCGCAAAGCATGGCCGACGCCAACCCCGACTCAAGCCTGGCCCATCTGCTGCCGCAGTTCAAGCTCTGGTACAGCCAGGCCGGCACGCCGCGCCTGGGCGCTACCGGTCGCTATGACGCAGCAGCCCAGACCTACACACTGCAGTTCAATCAGAGCTGCGCACCCACGACCGGGCAAACGGATAAGGCACCGTTCGTCATTCCAGTCATGCTGGGGCTGGTCGGCACCAGCGGTGCCGCATTGCCGCTGACCGTGCAAGGCAGCGTCGATGCACCTGCCGCCAACCACCTGTTTGTGATGACCGGAGAAACCGCCAGCATCACCTTCACCAGCGTGACCGAGGAACCCGTGCCCTCCATCCTGCGCGGTTTCTCGGCACCGGTTGTGCTCGACTTTGACTACACCGATGCACAGCTGCTAGCCCTGCTGGCCAGTGATCCTGACCCATTCAACCGATGGGAAGCCGGTCAGCGTCTGGCGCTGCGAGGCGCTATTCATTCAATAGCTGCCCACGCACATTCCACGGGGGCTAGACCGCTAAATGATGCATACCTTGATGCCATGCGCAGTGTCCTGCGTCACCCGACCCTGGATGCGGCGTTCAAAGAACTGGTGCTGACCCTCCCAAGCGAGACCTATATTGCTGAACAGCTCGATGTAGTGGACCCCCAACGTGTTCACGCCGTGCGTGAAGCCATGCGCATGCAAATTGCCACGACTCTAGAGGCAGATTGGCAATGGGCTTTTACCGAACACCGAGACAACGGCGCTTACCGACCTGACCCCACTTCGGCGGGGCGGCGTGCACTGGCAGGCATGGCCCTGGGCTACCTGTGCCTGGCGGCCACCCAAACCGGCGATTCGGTGTGGCCTGGCAAAGCGCTGCAACGCTTCAAAGATGCCGGCAACATGACTGACCGCGCCAATGCCTTGCAGGCGTTGGTAAGCAGCGGCCACGCGCTAGGCGCCACTGCGCTGGCGCGCTTCCATGCGCTATTCAAGAACGAAGATCTGGTGCTGGACAAATGGTTCGCCATGCAGGCCGGCATGGCCGACCGTGGCGGCAACGTGCTGCCTGCAGTACGCCAACTCATGGCTCACCCCGACTTCAACATCCGCAACCCCAACCGAGCACGCAGCGTGATCTTCAGCTTCTGCAACGCCAACCCAGGGGGTTTCCATCGCGCGGATGCTGGTGGCTACGTGTACTGGAGCGAGCGCGTACTTGAGCTGGACGGCATCAACCCGCAAGTCGCTGCCCGCCTGGCGCGTGCACTGGACCGATGGAAACGGCTGGCGGAGCCCTACCGTAGCGCTGCTTGCGAGGCCTTAAAACGCGTGGCCGCCAAGACCGATCTGAGCAACGACGTGCGCGAGGTCGTTGACCGCGCACTGGCGGACTGAATTTTTATAGGAGCATTCAATGGCACCCAAAATTTCCCTTACCCGATACCTGGTCACGGAGCAACGGATTGACGGGGCAATCCCGGCCGACCTGCGACTGCTGCTCGAAGTCGTGGCGCGCGCGTGCAAAAGCATCAGCCTGGCCGTCAACAAGGGGGCTTTGGGCGGCGTGCTTGGCGCCACTGAAAGTGAAAACATACAGGGCGAAGTCCAGAAGAAACTCGACATCATCGCCAATGAAGTGCTGATCGAAGCCAATGAATGGGGCGGCCATTTGGCGGCCATGGCATCGGAAGAAATGGAAGGCATCTACTTAGTGCCCAACCGCTATCCGCAAGGCGAATACCTGCTGCTGTTCGACCCATTGGATGGCTCCAGCAACATCGACGTCAACGTCAGCATTGGCACGATCTTCAGCGTATTGAAAAAGCCCGAAGGCGCAGGCGTATCCGAGCAGGACTTTCTGCAAGCCGGCTGCAAACAAGTCGCCGCTGGCTACTGCGTTTTTGGCCCGCAAACCACCCTGGTACTAACCGTTGGCAAGGGCGTAGCCATGTTCACGCTCGATCGGGAGCAGGGCTCTTTTGTGCTGACCCAGGAAAACATGCGCATCCCGGAAGACACCAAAGAGTTTGCTGTCAACATGAGCAATATGCGGCACTGGGATGCCCCCATCAAACGCTATGTGGACGAATGCCTGGCAGGCAAGGATGGTCCGCGCGGCAAGGACTTCAACATGCGCTGGATCGCCAGCATGGTGGCGGATGTGCACCGCATCCTGACACGTGGCGGTGTATTTCTGTACCCCTGGGACAAGCGTGAACCCGAGAAGCCTGGCAAGCTGCGCCTGATGTACGAAGCCAACCCCATGGCCTGGCTGATCGAGCAAGCCGGTGGTGCCGCCACCAATTGCCGCCAGCGCATTATGGACATCCAGCCCGGCAAACTGCACGAACGCGTGAGCGTGGTGTTGGGCTCGAAGAATGAAGTGGAACGCGTAACCCGGTACCACCTTGAAGGGTGAGAGGTCAAGGATATAATTTGAGGCTTACCAGCCGGTGTAGCTCAGTCGGTAGAGCAGCTCATTCGTAA
>JBAWYQ010000031.1:0-27130 GCA_037143475.1 Burkholderiales bacterium
GAACTGTTCGAAGAAGGCTTGCGGACGCGGGTTCAAATCCCGCCAGCTCCACCATCCAACGATAGAAGCCACTAACGACAACCCGGTAGTGGCTTCTTTTCTTTGGCAGATTGGTGGCTCATTAGGTTGCGGCGTGCGCTGCGTTCCACATGGAATTCATCTCGTTTTTGATCGACTTTGTCCTGCACGTGGACAAATACCTGGAGGCCTTCGTCCAGAACTACGGCCTGTGGGTCTATGCCCTGTTGTTTTTGGTGATTTTTGTGGAAACCGGCGTGGTTGTCATGCCCTTTCTGCCGGGTGACTCACTGCTTTTTGTGGTTGGGGCGATGTGTGGCGTGGGACTGATGAGCTATCCGTTGTCGGTGGGTCTGCTGTTTGTCGCTGCGGTGTTGGGTAACCAGTCCAACTATGCCCTTGGTCGCTATTTTGGTCCGCGCGTCTTCCAGTGGGAGAATTCGCGCTTCTTTAATCGCGCAGCTTTTGACGCGGCACACGCGTTTTATGAAAAATACGGCGGCATCACCATCGTGGCGGCTCGCTTTATGCCATTCCTGCGCACTTTTGCACCTTTTGTTGCTGGAGTGGCTCGCATGACACGTGCGCGCTTCACAGCGTATGACGTCTTTGGCGGCGGGTTGTGGGTGGGCGGCATCATTACCGTTGGCTATTTTTTCGGTAATTTCCCGTGGGTTAAAGCCCATCTGGACAAAATCATTTGGGCCATGATCTTGATCCCTGGATTGGTCATTTTGCTTGGAGCGTGGCGTTCACGGCGCAAAGGTGTGGTTTGATCTGCACACTTACAGCTTCAACTCCTGACCCGATTGCGGGCCAGCGGCGGGTTCTTCGAGAAGTAGCTTTCAATTCCGCGTATCAATGCATCGGCCAGTTGGATAAGAAACTCTTCGCTGTTGAGCTTGGCTTCTTCCCTGGGGTTGCTGATAAATGCTGCTTCCACCAACACGCTTGGAATGTCTGGTGCTTTCAAAACGGCGAACGATGCCTGCTCCACTCGCGGCTTGTGTAGCTTGCCCACACGACCGATTTCACCAAGCAGTGTGCCGCCCAGCTTGAGGCTGTCGTTGATCTGTGCGGTGGTGCTCATGTCCAGCAAGGCGCGCTGCACGGCTACGTCCTTGGCCAGCACGTTGAGCCCGCCAATCGAATCCGCCTTGTTTTCTTTGGCAGCCATCCAGCGGGCCGCGCTACTTGAGGCGCCGCCTTGGCTGAGTGCAAACACGCTGGCACCTTGCGGGTCCGGGGTGAAGAACGCATCGGCGTGCAGGCTGACGAACAGGTCGGCCTGAACCCTGCGCGCCTTTTGTACGCGCACTTGCAGTGGAACAAAAAAATCGGCGTCGCGCGTCAAGTAGGCGCGCATGGCGTTGCCGTTCACACTGGTGGCGTTGATGCGCTCGCGCAGCAGGTGGGCCAGGCGCAGCACCACATCTTTCTCGCGCGTGCCGCCTGGGCCAATCGCGCCAGGGTCTTCGCCGCCGTGGCCGGGGTCTAGCGCGATGATGATCAACCGGTCAGTCGCGCTGGCCGACGCAGAGTCTATTTTGGCCATATCTTTGGAGACATTTTGACCACTAGCCCCCGTAAAACCTGCGTGAGCAGCTATTGATTTCGTAGCGTCACGCGCGGGGTGGTCCACGCCAACGGCACCTGTCTTTTGGGTCTGCTTCTCAATTAACTCACCTAAGGGGTCGCCAGTTGGGTGGGCCGGCGCAGATGGGCCAGTTGCTGGCGCAACTGGAGTCGCAGTGGGAGCGCTGCTTTGCAAGCGTTGCGCAATCAGGACTGCCAGTGGGTCTTCTTGGTTTTCAGGGTATAGGTCGAGCACCAGACGGTGCTGGTAGGCGGCCACCGGTGTCAGCGCAAACACTTGGGGACGGATGGGCAGTTTCAGGTCGATGACCAGCCGCACAACGGTGGGTGAGAATTGCCCGACGCGGATACCTGCAATGTTGGGGTCGTCGGCACGGACCTTGGCGACCAGTTCTTTCAACGCCGGGTTCAGCACAATACCCTCGATGTCCACCGCTAACCGAGGGGGCGTGGGTACGAACTGGGGCTTTGCCAAGAGCGGGCCGTCCGACTCGATGGTCACCCGTGAGTATTCAGGCGCAGGCCAGACTCGCACCGTTACGATGGTCGCTCCGTGCGCCAGTTCCAGAGTGCCAAGGCTCAGCACGAGGCTGCCTGCCTGCAGGAGGGTGCGTCGCTTCACCGTTCGGACTCCACAGGCCCTGCGGCTTGAAGGAGCGCAATCCCAATCGGAGTGTTGGCGCTCAGGGTCACCTGGCGGACAGAATCGCAGGTTGCCTGCATCGCCACGTCCAGATCGGGCGTCGGCAGCATGGCGGCAGCCTTTTCGGGCCATTCAGCCAGCTTGAGGCCCTGGCTTGCAAAGATGTCACGAAAGCCTGCGTCTTCCCATTCGCGCGGGTCGGCAAAACGGTAGAAGTCAAAGTGCCATACGTTGAGGTTAGGTAATTCGTAGGGTTCCACCACCGCGTAAGTAGGGCTTTTGATGCGTCCGGTTACACCCAGTGCCTGCAGCAGGTGGCGCACCAGCGTGGTCTTGCCCGCGCCCAAGTCGCCATGCAAGGCAATGAAAGCATTGGAAATATCAACCTGTGCAGCCAGGATTGCCGCAAAAGCCTGCGTGGCTGCCTCGTCGGGCCAGACAAGGGTTTTTACAATGGGGGTGTGACGAACAACAGCACTCAAATCGATAGCAACCTGGTGGTTTCTCAAATACAGGCATTTGCCCGGGAATTGGGATTCTCCCAAATTGGCGTGGCCAGTGTGGATTTATCGTCAGCTGAGACCGGCTTGCTGGCGTGGTTGCAACAAGGCTTTCATGGCGACATGGCCTACATGGCCAGCCACGGCCTCAAACGTGCGCGTCCGACCGAGTTGGTTCCTGGTACGCTGAGCATCATCACGGCACGCATGGACTACCTGCCTCGCGCCACTTCTGACGGTTGGCAGACGGTGGAAATGGCGCGATTGAGTCAGCCTGCTGAAGGCATTGTGTCGGTCTATGCTCGGGGTCGGGACTACCACAAGGTCTTGCGCAATCGGTTGCAGCAGCTCAGTGACCGCGTTGCCTCCCTCATCGGCCCTTTTGGCCACCGCGTGTTCACCGATTCCGCACCGGTGCTGGAGGCCGAACTGGCGGCGCGAAGCGGGCAGGGCTGGCGCGGAAAGCACACGCTTCTGCTCAACCGTGAGGCTGGCTCCCTGTTTTTTTTGGGCGAGATCTATGTCGATGTGTCGCTGCCGGTCAGCGAGCCTGTGCAGGCCCATTGCGGTACCTGCACGGCCTGTATCGACGTGTGCCCCACGCGAGCCATTGTGGCGCCGCATCGTCTGGATGCACGGCGCTGCATTTCGTATTTGACGATTGAGCATGCGGGGGCTATTCCTCTGGAGTTTCGTGAGCCTATGGGCAACCGCATCTACGGCTGCGACGATTGCCAATTGGTGTGCCCGTGGAACAAATTTGCCCAACGCAGCGTTTTGCCCGACTTTGATCCGCGCGAAGGCATGAGCGGCCAGCAACTGGTGGTGCTGTTCGAGTGGACAGAAGCCGAATTTTTGAAGCGGACCGAGGGCAGCCCCATCAGGCGCATAGGGTTTGATCGCTGGCAGCGCAACGTCGCCGTGGCCTTGGGGAATGCTTTGCGGCAGGGGGTCGATGTATCTGCCGCGCTCAGGCGCCAGGCGGACCACCCCAGCGCTCTGGTCCGTGAGCATGTACTGTGGGCGCTTGCACAGAACGTGTGACCCACTGTGCGATGATGCCCGCCAAAACCAAAGGCACTCCATTTATGCGACTCCCCAATTTGCTGGCCTCCAAAAATGGGCGACTCGCGGCTTTCTTTCTGCTATATGTGACCGAAGGCATTCCGCTTGGCTTTGCCGCCACTGCCGTTGCCACCCGTTTGCGACGTCTCGATGTGGGGCCCGCCGAGATTGGCGCCTTTGTCGGTTCGTTCTATCTACCATGGGCGTTCAAGTGGGCGTTCGGCCCGGTGATCGATGTGTTTGCATCAGACTGGCTGGGCCGCAGGCGGGGTTGGATTTTGATCACCCAAGTGCTGATGGCGCTCACGCTGTTGTCCACCGTGATGCTGGACTTGCCCCAACAACTGGGTCTCTTCACCATGATTTTGCTGGTGCACAACACCTTTGGCGCCATGCAGGATGTGGCCATCGACGCACTGGCCTGCAGCACCCTGCAAGAAGATCCGTGCGCGAACGGGTTGAGGGCTCCAAGTTGGCGCAGGCCGGCCGCGAGATGCGCACGTTCGCGATTGACTCGTTCCGTTCATTCCTTGGAAGCCACGGTGCGTTTGGCGGTCTGCTGTTCTCCCTGCTGCCTGCAGGTGCCATGAGCCTGGGACTGGCGCTGCAATCCAACCTGGCTGTGGAGCTCGGCATGAACGACGACGAAGTTGCGTTGCTGGGCCTGTGGTCGTCGATTTTGGGTGCAGCATTTTGTGTCATTGGCGGTTATTGGTCAGACCGCTGGGGGCGCAGGCGCACGCTGTTCATTTACCTGGCGCTGATGAGTGTCCCGGTGTTTTATTTAATGAATGAGTTGTCTCGCTATGGCTGGATCATGCCGGTCAGTTCCAATGCTGAAAGTCGTCCACAAGTGCCCGCCGCCTTGTTGACTGCGTTGTGGATCGCCACATTGGCCTATGCTGTGTTTCAGGGGCTGATGTACGGCGCTCGGTCGGCCATCATGATGGACGTGACCAACCCCGCCGTAGCGGCTACGCAGTTCACCGCTTACATGGCGTTGATGAATCTGGCCATTTCGTATTCGGCCACCTGGCAGGGTATCGCCATTGAAGCCTGGGGCTACCCGACCACGATGATGGTGGATGGCATCTTTGGACTGGCGTGTCTGCTGGTAATGCCTTGGCTGAGACGAACCAAAGACGCTGGCTTTTCCGACCAGCTGGGCCCCAAGCGGGCGCGCCGACTGGCCACAGCGCTGGGGTTGTTGTGCATGGCGTGGCTGCCTGCCAGCCTTTTTAGTGACGTTTTTGGTGCGGCCAAACCCATCGCGGGCACGTTGTTCACCGTGATTTTCATTGCGTCGGCGTTGTTCTTGTTGGCAGGGCGCGCCGTGTTGGGAGCTGCTGGTGGGCCCACGGCAAGGCTCGGAGTCTGGGTTGCACCCTTATTGATTCTGATGCACACCCGGTACTACCTGAATGCCATTTCCAGCGGGTTGCCCGCCGGGATCGACCCTGGCCGCTTCGCGGTAGGCGCGCAGACAGCAATGCTGGGGGTCGCCATGCTGGCTGCAGTGTTGCTGATACGCTTGGGCAGGCGGCCATGGAAAGAGATGCTAGCGCAATAGCCCCAGCGCCAGCGGCAGGCTCAGCATGCCCAACACTGTGGACAGTGTTACCAGACCGGCCACGTACGAGCCGTCATATCCCATACGGGCTGCCAGCACATAGCAGCTCGATGCCGTTGGAAGTGCCGAGAAGGCCAGCAACACCGTAGTCTCCGCTGCACTCAACCTGAATAAGCGCGTCAACCCAAACGCCACCATTGGCAGAAGCAGGTGGCGGATCGATAAGAGTGAGACCGCCAGCACTTTGGCACGGGCCAGTGCGCCAAACTGCATGCCCGCACCAGCGGCCATCAATCCCAATGCGATGGACGCCGCACCGATGCGCGAAACTGAGGGTTCCAGCCAATGTGGAATGGAGAAACCCATCAGGTTGGCCACCAGCGCGGACGCGGTGGCAATGATCAGCGGGTTGCGCACCAATTCGCGTACCATGCTGCGCCGGGCGTGGCGCACCATGGGCCAGACGGCGCCCACGTTGAACAACGGCACGCACACGCCAATCAGTACCGCTATCAGCTGCACGCCTTGCGACCCGGCCAGGCGCTCGGCAATGGCCAAACCGATGAAGGAGTTGAAACGAAACCCCACCTGTGCACTGCTGGCGTGGTCACGCGCGTCGATCCAGCGTTTCAACAACGGCAGGTGGGGCAGTACATATGTCAGCGTGATTCCGGTCAGGCCCAATGTCCAGCCGGCAGTGATCAACCGTGATGCGGCATGCACATCCAGCGGGCTTTTGACGATAGATTGAAATAGTAGTACCGGAAATAAAAAGAAGTAGACCAGCGACTCGACCTGCTCCCACACGGAGCGGTTAAGTGCGGTATGGCGGCACACCAAGTAGCCGCACAAGATGAGCGAAAAATCGGGGAAGAGCAGTTGGGCATAGTTCACGGGCCAAGAATACCAGCGAACGAGTGGCACATAGGGCTGAAGCTGCGGTTACTATTTGCTTTGCGTGTCAGTCACAAAACCCGGAGAACAGCGACCATGCGAAACCGTCAGCTTATTGCCCTGAGTCTTTCCCTTGCCGCTGGCGCCGCGCTGGCGCAGGGCTATCCCAACAAGGTCATCAAACTCCAGGTGCCTTTCGCGCCCGGCGGCACGACTGACATCATTGCCCGCACCATCGCCGACCCGCTGGGCAAGGCACTGGGCCAAAGCGTAATCGTGGAGAACAAGGCGGGTGGTGGCGGTGTGGTGGGTGCCAATGAGACGGCCAAGGCCACACCCGACGGTTACTCACTGGGTATGGCAACCGTGTCTACCGTGGCGGCCAACCCGGCCATCAATCCCAAAAACCCGTATAACCCGCTCACCGATTTCACGCCCATCATCAACGTTGCGGCCACACCCAATGTGATTGCTGTTCACCCGGGTTTTCCAGCCAAGGACTTCAAGGGCTTTCTGGCTGAGCTCAAGGGCAATCCTGGCAAGTATTCTTATGCGACGTCGGGCACCGGCGGCATTGGCCACTTGCAGATGGAGCTGTTCAAGAATCTCACCACCACGTTCGTCACCCACATTCCCTACCGCGGTGCCGGGCCGGCGCTGAACGACGTGGTCGCTGGCCAGGTGCCCATGACCTTTGACAACATGCCATCGGCCATGCCGTTCATCCAATCCAACCGACTGGTTCCCATTGTGGTTGCCGCACCGCAACGCTTGGCGCAGTTGCCCAATGTTCCGACCTTTAAGGAAGTGGGACTGGAGCCAGTGAATCGCATGGCCTTCTACGGCATCTATGGCCCCAAGGGCATTCCCAAGGAGATTGTCGACAAGATCAACGCCGCCGTGCGCAAGGTGCTGGAAGACCCGGCCGTCAAGAAGCGCATTGAAGACACCGGCTCCATCGTTCTGGGCAATACACCAGAACAATTTGGCGCTCAGATCAAGGCCGAGTACGAGGTGTACAAGAAGGTGGTGGACTCCGCCAAGCTGCGCCTGGAATGACCGACATTGACACCTTTATCGACGCGCTTTGGCTCGAAGAAGGTTTGTCGCCCAACACGTTGGCAGCCTATCGGCGTGACCTTACGCTCTACGCCACCTGGCTTCATACCCAGGCCCGCAGCCTGCACCAGACCACTGAGCTGGATTTGCAGGCCTATTTTTCTGGGCGGCACGCGGCAACCAAGGCCACGACGGCCAATCGCCGTCTGACCGTCTTCAAGCGCTATTTTCGGTGGTCCCTGCGCGAGGGCATTGTGCAGGCCGACCCCACACTGAAGTTGCAATCCGCCAAGCAGGCACTGCGGGTGCCCAAGACGCTGACCGAGGCACAGGTGGAGGCCCTGTTGGCGGTGCCCGACACATCCAATGCGCTGGGTGTGCGTGATCGAACCATGTTGGAACTGATGTACGCCAGCGGCTTGCGGGTGACCGAGTTGGTGACTTTGCAAACACTTAACGTAAGTCTCAAGGATAACGTGCTGAGGGTCATGGGCAAGGGCAGCAAGGAGCGTCTGGTGCCCTTTGGTGAAGTGGCCAGTCAATGGCTGGGCCGATACCTCGGAGCACCGCGTGCCGAGTTGCTGGCGGGTAAGCAAACGAATGACCTGTTTGTCACTGCCCGAGGCCCCACCGCGGGCAGTGCCATGTCGCGGGTGATGTTCTGGATGGTGGTCAAGAAGCATGCTCTGGCGGCTGGAATCCGGGTGCCATTGTCGCCTCATACCTTACGCCATGCATTTGCAACACACTTGCTGAATCACGGCGCTGATTTGCGCGCCGTACAACTGCTGCTCGGTCACGCAGATATTTCCACCACCACCATCTACACCCACGTCGCTCGTGAGCGTCTGGCAGCTCTGCACGCCCAGCATCACCCTCGGGGATAGGGCTGCATGGCCGTCGAGCCACCCTACGGTGGAACGTAGGGCTATTGATGTCTCTAAACGCCCATGGATTCGGCCCATACCAGTGCTTGTACATGGGCCCAGTTGACCTGGTTGTTGTTCAAGCCTAGTTGGGTTGCAGTGCGGCCAAAGGCTTCGTCGTCACCCGTTTCACACGCTACGGTCAGCTCCAAAAAGGGAGCCAACGGACCGGTGCGGTGCAAAAGGGCTTGAGTGACCGATTCCGGCAAAGAAACGGTTGCCAGCGCAGTCTCCATCGACAGCCCCAGCATGGTGTCCAAAAGCGAGAACACCCCCACCACAAATGCGTTGTCGCATTCTTCTGGCGGCAGCAACTCGGTTGCCAGCAATTCCATCAATCTGCCTCGTGCGACGGCGGTTGTTCCCACGGCGGGTGGCATGTCGCCCCCATGTGATGTGGTCAATAGCAGCGCGGCCCATTTAAATAAGCGGTTCAGGCCTAGCAGCATCACGGCGTGCTTGAAGGATGTAACCTCGGTGCGCATGCCAAAGCCGGCTGAATTAATGAAGCGCAACAGGTTGAACGACAGGGTGGGGTCGCGTTTAAGGACTTCCTCAATCTCAGCTGTGCTGGCCTGTTTGCGCACCAGGTTGATCAATTGCAGGATGTTTGCTTGCGCAGGGCGCACCGATTGGCCCTGGACCAGTATTGGTTTGGCGAACCAGAAGCCCTGAAATAGCGTCACGCCCAGACTGGCCACCATCTCGTATTGGGCAGGGGTTTCGACCTTTTCGGCGATGAGTTGTGCGCTGCTCTTAGCATGCGCTAGCTTGATGAAGGACCCAATCGTTTGTGGCCGTATGACTGAGAGATCGAATTTAATGAAGGACGCCAGTTCCAACCAGGGTGCATACGGTTGGGTGAGTACCGAATAGTCGAATGCCAGCCGGAAACCACGTCGTTTAATTTCCTGCAGATTAGGAAGCCGGGTCAGGATTTGGTCGACGTCTGAAATTTCTAAAGGTGGGATTTCAAGTACAACCCGCTGTGGCACGATCAAATCCAGATGTCCCCCAGACAGACTGTCGTGGGTGCAGTTGATGAACAGATCTTTCGTGCCAAGCGGTGACTCTGCGTTCGCGCCGCTGAGTACATTGAACAGTAACTGCGCGTCGCTGGCTGCGGTGTGCTTGCTGGAGAGCACCGACCGGTCAAACAATTCGTAGCCGATGATGGCGCGCTTCGCGTCCAGAATCGCCTGATGGGCAAATGCGATCGGCGCGTCAGAGCCGGTAGGTGGGGGTGTAGATGTTTGCTGATCGGACATACGGGTGTGAACTGCATTGTTCTGGTCATTGATGGAGGATTGCGGCGCTGTCGGATGCTACATCGTTTGATCCCGTGTTTTATGTCGTGCCTACTGATCCGCAGTTGGCAAGGCGTCAATTTCGGCTTGAGAAAACCCAGCCCTTTTGCGTGCCGCCAGGTTGAAAGGTGGTTTCAGGCGTGGGGCACCGTGTTGCGCTGCGGCCCAAGCATAGAACGCCAGCGGGTCTTGCTGGTCGCGTTCGCATAGCCAGTGGTACCAATGGTTTCCGATGGAAACATGACCTTCCTCTTCATCCAGAATGACATCTAGTATGGCTACCGCATCTAATGCGCGTGGCGTGGCTACCCTTCGCAATTTGGCTTGAATAATCGGTGTCGCATCCAGTCCGCGTGCCTCCAGTGTGCGCGGCACCAGGGCCATTCGGGCTGTGACATCGTGGCGCGTGTTCTCACACATGGTCCAAAGGCCATCGTGGGCTACGAAATCGCCGTAGGCTCTGCCCTGCTGGCGTAAATGCTCGCACAGTAGTGTGAAATGCTTGGCCTCTTCCTGGGCCACGCGAAGCCAATCCTGGTAATAAGTGGTTGGCATGTCAGTAAAACGCCAGACGGCGTCTAAAGCCAGATTGATTGCGTTGAATTCAATGTGGGCGATGGAGTGGATCAGAGCGCAATGGCCTTCCTCCGTGAACGGGGACCGCCGGGTGACCTGTTGTGGATGTACAAGCTCTGGGTGCACAGGCCTCCCCGGTGGTCCGTGATGCAATAGTTGGGCGCGGCAGTCTAGCGAGACTGCTCCCACGCGGTCGATTGCGTACACCGCGGCGACCTTCATGTCTGGCTCGGGCAGGCAAAATGCCTCAAGGGCGCGTTGTCTAAGTTCCATACTTACAATTCTAGGCATTGCGGAGCGCATGTTGCGCTAACTGCCTCACTTGTCAACATGGAATGTGGAAACTATGTCAATCTACGAACTCGATCTCGTTGCTCCCCGCGTTGCGACCTCTGCATGGATCGCAGATAGTGCCCAAGTCATGGGTAATGTTGAACTGGCAGAAGACTCCAGCATCTGGTTTGGAGCCATCCTGCGGGGCGATACCGAAACCATAGCGATCGGGCGCGGCTCGAATATCCAGGATGGCAGTGTGTTGCATGCTGACATTGGCAAGCCACTGACGGTGGGTCAAGACGTTACCGTCGGCCATCAAGTGATGCTGCATGGCTGCACCATTGGCGATGGCTCCCTGATTGGTATTGGTGCCGTGGTTTTGAATGGCGCCAAAATAGGCAAGGGCTGCATTGTGGGAGCGGGTGCTCTGGTGACTGAGGGAAAGGAATTTGCGGATGGCTCGATGATCATTGGCAGTCCGGCGAAGGCGGTGCGTGAACTCAGTGCGGAACAGCAAGATGCACTCAGGATGAGTGCGGTGCATTACGTCGAAAATGCACGCCGCTTCAAAAGCGGGCTGAAGAAAATTGCATAGATCTTTATGCGCCGGGTTGGCGCCATATTTCATTGGGGTAGGGTGTGTCTGAACTGCATAAATTTTTGTTTGATGGTTTGCCAGTGCGTGGCATGGTGGTCCGCCTGACTGACACCTGGACCGAGATTTTGCGTCGGCGCGCATCTAACAACAGCACCGGTTCCTATGCCGAACCGGTACGCGACATGTTGGGCGAAATGGTGGCCGCGGCGGCGCTGATGCAGGCCAACATCAAGTTTGACGGTTCGCTGGTGTTGCAGATTTTTGGGGATGGGCCGGTCAAGCTGGCCGTGGTGGAAGTGCAGCCTGATTTGGCTTTGCGCGCCACAGCGACGGTAGTGGGTCAAGTGGAGTCCACGGCCACACTGAGCCAGATGGTGAATGTGACCAATGAGGGACGCTGTGCGATCACGCTAGATCCGAACAACAAGTTCCCCGGGCAGCAACCTTATCAAGGGGTAGTGCCCTTGTTTGATGATCGTAAACATAAAATTGAAAAAATCAGCGAGGTGCTGGAGCACTATATGCTGCAAAGCGAGCAACTCGACACCACTCTGGTACTTGCTGCCAATGAAAAGGTCGCAGCGGGGCTGTTGATCCAGCGCCTGCCCGTACAAGGAACAGGCAATTTGTCAGGTAGCTTGGTCAGCAAAGAAAATGAGGATCAAATTGGTCTCGACGAGCACTACAACCGCATAGCCATTTTGGCCAGCAGTCTTAAGCGCGACGAGTTGTTAGCCCTGGACGTGGAGACTATTTTGCACCGCCTTTTTTGGGAGGAGCAGATCACCCGGTTCGAGCCTTTGCAGGGCGCCAGTGCGCCCCGGTTTGCATGCTCCTGCAGTCGCGAACGAGTAGGTCGCATGATTGTCAGTTTAGGGCGCGAAGAAGCTGAAAGCATCCTGAGCGAACGCCCTGATATTGAAGTCGGGTGTGAATTTTGCGGGTTGCAATACCGCTTTGATGCGGTGGACGCAGCGCAGCTTTTTACGGCGCCTGTTCAACAGTTGGACGGTGGGGCCGTGCCACACTGAAATAGCCAGAAACGGCTAGTTGGTTAGCGCGCTATCTGGACGTAAATTTCGTTGACCTTGACCATGCCAAGTTCGGCGCGTGCCCGCTCTTCCACAATTTCAAGACCTTCCCGCAAGTCGCTGATTTCTGCGGCCAAGCGTTCGTTGAATCGGGCAGCATCGGCGTTGCGCAACTGCTGTTCGTCCAGCTGACGTACCAGCCGTGAAACATTGGGCACACTGCCCCTGCCAAACCAAAGCTGGCCGTGCAGGATGACCAGCAAGGCTATCAAGGCGGCAGGAACAATGCGATTGCCCATGCGGAAACTATTTCAGGTTGTAGAAGGCCGCGCGCCCGGGGTAGCTGGCTACATCGCCCAAGTCTTCTTCTATGCGCAGCAACTGGTTATATTTGGCCATGCGATCGGAGCGGCTCAAACTACCGGTCTTGATTTGCCCTGCGTTCATGCCCACAGCAATGTCGGCAATGGTGGAGTCTTCGGTCTCGCCCGAACGGTGGCTGATGACGGCGGTGTAGCCGGCGCGCTTGGCCATCTCGATGGCTTCGAAGGTTTCGGTCAAGGTGCCAATCTGGTTGATCTTGATCAGGATGGAATTGGCAATGCCCTTGTCGATGCCTTCTTTCAAGATCTTGGTATTGGTGACGAACAGGTCGTCGCCCACAATCTGCACCTTTTTGCCCAGGCGGTCAGTCAACAACTTCCAGCCATCCCAGTCACCCTCGCTCATGCCGTCCTCGATGCTGATGATGGGGTATTTGTCGACCCAAGTGGCCAGAATGTTGGTCCACTCTTCAGCGTTCAAAGTCAGGCCTTCGCCAGCCAGTTGGTACTTGCCGTCCTTGTAGAACTCGGAAGCCGCACAGTCCAGGCCCAGGGCGATTTGCTCGCCGGCGACAAAACCGGCCTTGTCGATGGCTTCCAGAATCATCTGGATGGCCGCTTCATGGTTGGCTACATTGGGGGCAAATCCGCCTTCATCGCCCACTGCGGTGCTGATGCCACGGTCGTGCAAAATTTTCTTCAGGGCGTGGAATACCTCGGCGCCATAGCGCAGTGCTTCGCGGAAGCTGGGTGCGCCAACTGGAATGATCATGAACTCCTGGATGTCCAGGTTGTTGTTGGCGTGCTCGCCACCGTTGATGACGTTCATCATGGGCACGGGCAT
This sequence comes from Burkholderiales bacterium, assembly GCA_037143475.1. Lineage (GTDB taxonomy): Bacteria > Pseudomonadota > Gammaproteobacteria > Burkholderiales > Burkholderiaceae_C > Allorhodoferax. The sequence continues at coordinate 13,227 of JBAWYQ010000031.1, forward strand.
TTGCATGCGGCCCATGCCACCAAAGTAGCGGTACAAGGGGAGGCCGGATTCTTCCGCGGCAGCGCGGGCCACGGCCATAGAGACTGCCAGCATGGCGTTGGCACCCAGGCGGCTCTTGTTGTCGGTACCGTCCAGGTCGATCAGGGTCTTGTCGAGAAAGGCCTGCTCGGAGGCGTCAAGTCCCAGCACGGCTTCGGAAATTTCGGTGTTGATGTGCTCGACGGCCTTGAGGACGCCCTTGCCCAAGTAGCGTTTCTTGTCGCCGTCGCGCAGCTCGATCGCTTCGCGCGAGCCGGTGGAGGCACCGGATGGCACGGCGGCACGGCCCATGGTGCCGGACTCCAGCAGCACATCGCATTCGACGGTGGGGTTGCCGCGTGAATCCAGAATTTCGCGGCCTACGATATCAACAATTGCACTCATTTCATTTCTTTCAAAAAATACAAAACTAAATCGGTGTGGGGTGATGGAGGGGTCAACCAGTGCGCGCTGACCGTGTTCAGTTGAAGTGGTTCTCCAGGAAGGGCTTTTTCTTGGTCACGAAGTCCAGTTCCACCAAGGTTTCCAGCAGCGCTTTCATGTGGTGCAGCGGCACGGCGTTGGGACCATCACACAGGGCATTGGCCGGGTCAGGGTGGGTTTCCATGAACAGCCCGGCCACGCCAACGGCTACCGCTGCGCGGGCCAGCACCGGCACCATTTCACGCACGCCACCGCTGCTGGTGCCCTGGCCCCCCGGCAATTGCACGGAGTGGGTTGCGTCAAACACCACGGGCGCACCGGTGTCACGCATGATGGCCAATGACCGCATATCACTCACCAGGTTGTTGTAGCCAAAGCTGGCACCGCGTTCGCAGGCCATGAAATTGTCTTCTGGCAAACCGGCCTCGCGCGCTGCGGCGCGGGCCTTGTCAATGACATTCTTCATGTCACCGGGCGCCATGAACTGCCCCTTCTTGATGTTGACGGGCAGTCCTGAGCGAGCTACGGCACGAATGAAATCAGTCTGGCGACTCAGTAGAGCCGGCGTTTGCAACACGTCTACCACCGCGCTCACTTTCGCAATTTGATCTTCGGAGTGGATATCGGTCAAAACGGGAATGTTCAATTCGCGCTTGACCTTGGCCAGTATTTCAAGCCCTTTATCCATGCCGAGTCCGCGAAAAGCGCTGTTTCCGGTGCGGTTGGCTTTGTCAAAACTGCTTTTGAAGATGAATGGAATACCCAGTGCGTAAGTGATTTCCTTCAGCATGCCCGCCGTGTCCATTTGCAACTGCTCGGACTCAACCACGCACGGACCTGCAATCAGGAAGATGCGGTGCTCCAGTCCAACGTCGAAACCACACAATTTCATATCAGGCAACAGCCTTCAAGTTTTTTCCTGCTGTCTGGTGGTCCAGCGCGGCTTTTACAAAGGCGTTGAACAGCGGGTGGCCATTCCACGGAGTGGACTTGAACTCAGGGTGAAACTGCACGCCGATGAACCAGGGGTGCACGGCGCGCGGCAGTTCAACCATTTCGGTCAGTTGCTCGCGCTGGGTGAGTGCAGAGATCACTAAACCCGACTGACGCAATTGATCCAGGTAATTCACGTTGGCTTCGTAGCGGTGGCGATGGCGTTCGGTCACCACGTCGCCATATATTTCGTGGGCCAACGTACCTTGGGCTACATCGGAGCTTTGTGCGCCCAAACGCATGGTTCCACCGAGGTCCGAGTTTTGGTTTCGGGTCTTGATGGTGCCATCGGCATCTTTCCACTCGGTAATGAGGGCAATGACGGGGTTGGGGCAATCGGGCTCGAACTCGGTGCTATTGGCGTCTTTCAGGCCGGCAACGTGGCGGGCGAACTCAATAGTGGCGACTTGCATTCCAAGGCAGATACCCAAATAAGGAACCTTATTCTCACGGGCGAAACGGGCAGCGCAAATTTTCCCTTCAATGCCGCGCTTGCCAAAGCCACCGGGTACCAGCACGGCGTCAAATTTAGCCAGTCGGGAAACACTGTCAGGCGTGATGGTTTCTGAATCGATGTACTCGATTTTGACCTTGGCATGGTTCTTCATGCCGGCGTGGCGTAACGCTTCGTTCAGAGACTTGTAGCTGTCGCTCAGGTCGACATACTTGCCCACCATGGCGATACTGACTTCGCACTGCGGATGCTCTGTCTCATACACCAGGTCGTCCCAGCGTTTGAGGTTGGCAGGTGGCGTATTCAGGCGCAACTTGTCGCAGATCAGACCGTCCAGGCCCTGTTCGTGCAGCATGCGCGGAACCTTGTAAATGGTGTCCACATCCCACATGCTGATGACGCCCCATTCGGGCACATTGGAGAACAGCGAGATCTTGGAGCGCTCTTCTTGCGGTATCGGGCGATCCGCGCGGCACAGCAGGGCGTCGGCCTGAATGCCGATTTCGCGCAATTGTTTGGCGGTGTGTTGGGTGGGTTTGGTTTTGAGCTCGCCCGCGGCGGCAATCCATGGCACATAGCTCAGGTGCACAAAGGCCGTGTTGTTTGGGCCGAGCTTGAGGCTCATCTGGCGCACTGCTTCCAGGAATGGCAGCGATTCAATGTCGCCCACAGTGCCACCAATTTCGACAATCGCCACATCGACTGCGTCAGGCTCGCCAAACCGGGCGCCGCGTTTGACAAATTCCTGGATTTCATTGGTGACGTGGGGAATGACCTGCACGGTCTTGCCCAAATAGTCGCCGCGGCGCTCTTTGTCGAGCACACTCTTGTAAATCTGGCCAGTGGTGAAGTTGTTGGCCTTGCGCATGCGCGACTCAATAAAGCGCTCGTAGTGGCCAAGGTCCAAATCGGTTTCTGCGCCATCGTCAGTGACGAAAACTTCGCCGTGTTGCAGTGGCGACATGGTGCCCGGATCTACGTTTAAATACGGATCGAGCTTGATGAGGGTGACTGTCAGGCCCCGCGATTCCAGTATCGCAGCGAGGGAGGCTGAGGCGATTCCCTTGCCAAGGGAGGACACCACACCGCCGGTGACGAAGACAAATTTGGTCATGTCAGGGGGAGCTTGTAGGCTCAGGGAGGTGGTAAACGAAGATTATAAAGGTGTGGCTCTGCTACATTGCCATTCATGAATGATCTTGCTGGAAAACACATTGTTCTGGGGCTCACCGGAGGCATTGCCTGTTACAAGGCTGCCGAGTTGTGTCGCGCGTTGATCAAGGAAGGCGCGACGGTTCAGGTCGTGATGACTGAAGCGGCTGCCCAGTTCATCACGCCGGTCACAATGCAGGCGCTTTCTAACCGCTGCGTTTATGGCTCGCAATGGGACGCACGCGAGCCCAACAACATGGCGCATATCAACCTAAGCCGCGAGGCCGATGCCATTCTGATCGCCCCTTGCAGCGCTGATTTCATGTCCAAACTGCTGCATGGTGGGGCTGACGACCTGCTTAGTCTTATGTGTCTGGCTCGCCCTATTGACAGGGTGCCTCTGCTGATTGCCCCCGCGATGAATCGTGAGATGTGGGACCACCCGGCGACGCAGCGCAACCGCGCGCAGTTGCAGGAAGACGGTTGCACGGTACTGGGCGTGGGGACGGGTGACCAGGCCTGTGGCGAGACCGGCGACGGGCGCATGTTGGAGCCGCAGGATTTGCTGCAGGACGTAGTGGCATTTTTTCAACCTAATTTGCTTGCCGGGCAGCATATGCTGGTGACGGCGGGCCCGACTTATGAAGCCATTGACCCGGTGCGCGGCATCACCAACCTGTCCAGTGGCAAGATGGGGTTTGCCATTGCCCGTGCGGCCCAGGAGGCGGGGGCGGAGGTGACGCTGGTGGCGGGTCCGGTGGCATTGCCAACCCCGAGGGGCGTGCGTCGGGTGGATGTGAAATCTGCATCAAATATGCTCACAGCCTGCGCGGAATATGCGCAGGCAGCTAGCATATTTGTAGCGGCAGCTGCGGTCGCCGACTGGCGTCCGGCGCTGTCGGCGGATCAAAAAATCAAGAAAGATGGATCCGGTCAGACTCCTGTTTTGGGTTTTGTCGAGAACCCCGATATTCTGGCGACGCTGGCCAGCGACCCGCGCGCGTTGAGCGGTGCGTTGTTTTGTGTCGGCTTTGCGGCTGAGAGCCATGACTTGCTGGCCCACGCCACCGCCAAGCGCATCCGTAAAAATGTTCCCCTTCTGGTGGGTAACATTGGTCCGGACACCTTCGGGCAGGACGACAACGCCTTGCTGCTGGTGGATGCCGATGGTGCCACCGAGATTCCCAGAAACTCCAAACTGGTGTTGGCGCGCCAGTTGGTTGCCGACATTGCACGGCGCATTGCCAAGTGAAACTTCAAAATGAAAATTGACGTCAAAATTCTTGATACCCGGCTGAATGACCTGATGCCCGCCTACGCCACACCGGGTAGCGCTGGTCTGGACTTGCGGGCCTGCCTGAATGAGCCGCTCACGTTGGAGGCCAACGCCTGGCAACTGGTACCCACTGGCATGGCCATCTACTTGCAGGACCCTGCGTATGCGGCGCTAATCCTTCCGCGCTCTGGTCTGGGGCACAAGCATGGCATCGTTTTGGGCAATCTGGTGGGGTTGATCGACAGTGACTATCAAGGACAACTCATGGTCAGCGCCTGGAACCGCAGCGATGTTCCATTTACGATTGAGCCGATGGAGCGAATCGCACAATTGGTCATCGTGCCGGTGCTGCAGGCCCAGTTTAATGTGGTCACCGAGTTCGAGGCGACGGAGCGTGGCGAAGGCGGCTACGGCTCCACCGGAAAGTCCTGATAGGTGTTTTGCTATAAAAAATATAGCTGTATACGCCCGTTCTACGGGGTCTGAAACCCGAATTTTCTGAATATTTAGTGCAACGTGTGGTCTGACTCCAGGTCAGACGGTCCGACCTGCAGTTTGAAGAAGCCCGTGCCACAGCTGCCGCGCCCTACTTCTTCTTCGGTTGCTTCGCGTACGGACTCGATCTGGATACTGATGCGAATGGCAATACCGGCAAGCGGGTGGTTGCCATCCAGCACGACATGTTCTGGGTAAATATCGGTGATGGTGTACAGCGTGTCGCGGGGCACGTTGGGGCTACATCCGTCTGGCAGGGCGCTGCCCTCCACGGTCAATCCCGTCTGGAGGTCATCCGGAAACAGGTGACGCGGCTCCAGAAACAGCAACTGGTCATTGAAGTCACCAAAAGCCTGTTCAGGCTCTATTTGCAATAGAAGGCTGGAACCGGCGCCATAACCCTGTAGGGCTGCCTCCAGCACAGGCAAAAGATCGTTGCCGCCCACCAAAAACTCCACCGGCTCGTCCAAAACGTCCAGTTCCTCGCCCAAAGTATCTTTTAGCGTCCACGTAAGGGCAACGACGCATTGTTGATTGATTTCCATAGGCGAGAATTGTCCCATGAACACTGATGAACCGATGCAACTCCTGGGTGGCTTGACGCCAAAGGCTTTCATGCAACGCCACTGGCACAAGAAGCCGCTGGTTATTCGCCAGGCCGTGCCGGGCTTCATTCCTCCGTTGGACCGTACCGCCCTGTTTGATCTTGCATCTCAGGAGGAGGTGCAGTCACGGCTAGTGGTTCAGGCGAGTGCAGATGGCGCCCAGGGATGGCGATTTAGGCACGGACCATTTGCCCGTAAGGCGTTGCCACCGCTCAAACAGGCGGGTTGGACCTTGCTTGTGCAAGGCGTGGATTTGTTGGATGACGGTGTGCATGCGCTGATGAATCAGTTCCGTTTCGTGCCCGTTGCGCGACTGGATGATGTGATGGTCAGCTATGCCACTGACGGCGGTGGCGTTGGGCCGCATTTCGACAGCTATGACGTATTTTTGCTACAGGCCTATGGCCAGCGCCGATGGCGGATTGGCCGTCAGAAGGATTTGAGTCTGCAGCCGGACGTGCCACTCAAGATCCTAGCGCATTTTGAGCCGGAAATGGAGTTTGTCCTCGATCCGGGAGACATGCTCTATCTCCCTCCTCGTTATGCGCACGATGGTATTGCAGCAGGGGAGTGCATGACCTATTCCATTGGATTTCGCTCACCCAGCCGGGGCGAGTTAGCGGGGGAGTTGTTGCAGCGCTTGGCGGAGGATGCGCAGGACACTGTGGGCAGCGCTTTGTACCGAGACCCCAAGCAGGCGGCACTTCAAGCCTGCGGGGAAATTCCGGATGCGCTGGTTGAATTTGCAAGCAAAGCAATGGCTGACGCTCTGCGGGACCCGCTGACAATGCGGCGTGTTTTGGGTGAATATTTAACCGAACCCAAAGGACATGTCAGTTTTGAGGCGAATCAACATGACGCGATGGAAGGACCATTGACATTGGATCGCCGCACCCGGATGATGTACGACTTGCACCATGTGTTTGTGAATGGCGACAGTTTTCTGGCCTCGGGCCGCGATGCGCAATTGATGCGTCGTTTGGCTGATCAGCGGCATCTCGGTGCCGCTGAGGTTAAGCGCTTGAGCGGGCCTGCGCGTTCGCTGGTGGTGGATTGGTGCGCAGCGGGGTGGATGTATGTTGGACCATGAAACCATAGGCAGTCCGATGGTAGGGGCCTTTTCTGGGCCCACCGAGTTTGCGGAAGTTGTACGCGATGCACTTGCTTGCGCGGCCCGTGACGGGTGGCCGTCGATGATATGGAGCGACTCCAGCTTTGAGGATTGGCCGTTGGGTGAGCGCGCGGTGGCGGAGTCACTACAGGCGTGGGCTGGAAAAGGCCGTCATCTTCTAATGCTGGCGCACAGCTATGACAGTGTCTTGAAGCATAAACCACGATTGGTAAGTTGGCGCAAAACCTGGGATCACATTGTTGAGTGCCGTGTTTGCAAAACGCTTGACGGCAGTGAAATTCCGAGCGCATTGTGGAGCCCGCATTGGGCTATGTGCCGACTCGATCTGGTGCGTTGTACCGGTGTTGCGGGTCTGGAACCATTGCGTCGTGTTCATTTAAAGGAGAAATTGGACGAGTGCCGACACCAAAGTTCACCCGGATTTGCAGCCACGACTTTGGGTTTGTAAGCGGCGGTTAGAGGGTTTTCCCGCGTATATTTGAAAGTTCCTGTATACTCGGGGGTTAGGCAAAAAGAGATCGAATGCTTTTTGTCTGAGTCTGGGCGGCGTGCTGCTTTGACAATTTCCAAAAATTGTTTCGTTAACTCACTCTAGTTTTTAAAATGAACAAATCACTCGTCTTGGCAGTCGTTATCGCTGCCGCTGCCTTGGCTGCTTGCGGTAAAAAAGAAGAAGCTCCTGCACCAGCAGCTGCTCCTGCACCAGTTGCTGCTCCTGCCCCCGCACCTGCCGCTCCCGCATCTGCTCCAGCTGTGGAAGCTTCGGCTCCCGCCGCCGCCGCCGCACCAGCTGCAGCCGCTGCTTCCGAGCCAGCCAAGAAGTAATTCTTTGCGCTTGAAAAAAAGCCACCGAAAGGTGGCTTTTTTTCGTCAGTAGTTCGTCAAGGGGGCAGAATTCCCAGTTCAGCTCACTACTTGATGTCGTCAGCGATGACTTTGACAATGCGCTCTGCACTGGCGGATGTCTCGACGGCGCCTTTCGCGTCGAGAACAGAGACAGTCGTCACATTCGCAGTGCTACGAACGGCAATCTGGAACTTCGCTGCATCCGTACTTTTAGCAGAACTGCTGAACAATTTGCTGAAAAAACCAGGTTCTTTGTTGTCCGCATTTAGTGGCACGTAACGCACAAAATAGACGCCCTGTTTGCGGTCCCGGTCTTCAACCGTAAATCCTGTGCGATCCAGGGCAAGACCCACTCGGCGCCAAGCACCGTCAAAGCCTTCATCAATACGGAGAATCGACTGCCCGTTCTCGGTGGCCATGACAGCCGTTTTTCGTGTTGTATCAGTGCTTGCAACCATCGTTTGGGAAAGTGCTTCTGTCGCACCCAACTTGACCATCAGGCGGCGAAGAAATTCGGCTTCCAGTTCAGGGTCTGCAACGCGGGGTTGCCATACAGTGCTGTCTCTGAGGTCATTGCTAACAGTTTCTACCATGCCGCGGTGGCTGATGAAAATTTCAGTTTCACCGGTGGCGGTTCGCTCCAAACGGGTGCGAAATTTGTCGCGCTCGCCCGTTGAGTACAGTGAATCAAGCAACTTGCCCAATGACGCGCGGATGAAGTCTTGCGGCAGTTTGGCTCGATTTTCGGCCCAATCAGTTTCCATGATGCCCAAAGTATTTTGATCCACCGCCAGCAAAAATCCGTTCTCTTGCCAAAAGCTTTTTACAGGATCCCAGAGCTTTTCTGCAGGTCGCTTAACGACCAGCCAGCGCTGGTTGCCTGCCCGCTCAATGCGGACGTCGCCCATGGCGGTCGGTGCTACTGTGGGTGTGGTCGCCGCAGGTTGCCCGGATTTCAATGCGGAAGCGGAAACCGAGCCCCCTACGACGGCGTAGTGCGTGTCCTTGGACAACTGAGTCAAGTCCGGTGGGACATCCAGTGTCGGCGCTTTCACGCTGCTGGCGCTGCGGTAATCCACCTTGTCTGCTTCTAAAGTAGTGCCACAGGCCGTTAGTGAAATTGCCACGCTCACGAGCGTCAGTTTGAAAATTGGGTTCACGAATATCCTCGAAATAGAAGAAATGCTTATATCAGGCCGGTGGCTTTCATCACCTGCTCCAGAGCTGGCTGATTGGCTGGAGTGAGTTGCGTAAGGGGTAAACGCAGCGCATGACCACACCGTCCCATGCGCGCAACGGCCCACTTCACGGGGATTGGATTGGATTCTACGAAAAGCGTCTTGTGCAGGGGGAGTAACTGGAACTGAATTTCCATGGCACGTTTGACATTGCCGGCAATAGCGGCCATGCACAATTCGTGCATCAGGCGTGGGGCTACGTTTGCTGTAACGCTAACATTTCCGTGGCCGCCACATAACATGAGAGCAACGGCCGTCGGGTCATCCCCGGAGTAAACGGCAAAGCCATTCGGAGCTTCTTTGATCAACCACTGCGCGCGTTCGATATTGCCCGTGGCTTCTTTGATGCCCACAATGCCTGGTACTTGCGCCAGGCGCATAACCGTTTCGTGGGCCATATCCGCGACCGAGCGACCCGGCACGTTGTAAAGAACCAGCGGTAGGTCTACCGCTTCGGCAATTGCCTTGAAATGCAGGAACTGGCCTTCTTGGGTGGGCTTGTTGTAGTACGGCACTACTTGCAGTTGGCAATCTGCGCCTACTTTTTTTGCAAATCGCGCCAGCTCAATGGCTTCTGCGGTTGAGTTCGCACCGCAGCCTGCCATGATAGGCACCCGTCCAGCCGCTTGTTCGACCGAAACGCGGATGATTTCGCAATGCTCTTCGACATTGACCGTGGGTGATTCGCCAGTAGTGCCCACCACACCAATGCAATCAGTTCCTTCTGCGATCTGCCAGTCGATCAGTTTGCGCAGCGCCGGGTAGTCTACGGAGCTGTCGGCTTGCATCGGAGTGACCAGCGCCACGATGCTGCCAGTGATGGGGCCTTGAGGTGATTTCATGTCAGTTATTGGTTCGGTAATCGGCCATTTTACTCAGAGTACACACCGGGCTGGTTCAACTGGTTGGCTTGCCCCGCTCTTGGGTCGAATTGCTGCAATTCTTTGAATAATTCTTGCCGGGTTATTGCGGAATCCGTTTTCGTAAGCGATCACCTGCAGACTGGCACAAGTGCGTAACAGTTCACCCGGCTCTAGCAAGAAGTCGGGCCGCGCGGGGCGACCAAACCTTTCATTCCCCGACGCGAATGTCTCATACAGCAGCACGCCACCCGGCGCTAACGAGTTCAACACGGTAGGCAGCAAAGGTCGCCACAGGTAGTTGGCCACTATGACCGCACCAAAGGTGCGCGCATACCCGTTTACTGTGAGAGGCCAAGGGTCGTTTTCCATGTCGGCGCATATCAGCTCTGCACCGGAAAAACGCTGGCGGACCTGATCGATATCCCGGTCAATACCAATCACGGTGTGACCGCGTTCGGCAAACCATTGCAGGTGCCTGCCTGATCCACAGGCTATGTCTAGCACGGTCGCTTGAGGTTCCACCAGTTGCGACCATCGGACGATCCAGTCTGATGGGTTCAAAAGCAGGCCCACATTTGGTTGGCCATTTGCACCATGAAGTCCGGTTGGGAGTACATGAGGAACACCCCCGCCAGCACAACCGAGGCAACTGCCACTAGCAACAGGCTCTTTCGCAGACTCATTGCACGGCAGCCCTTAGCGGCAATCGGCGTTCGATTGCAGTCTCTTTGACTGGCAGGTTGATCAGTGCCGCCGCTACGCCCAATCCGATGGCGATGTACCAGACGATGTCGTAACTGCCGGTTTTGTCATACAAGTAGCCTCCCAGCCACACACCCATGAACGACCCGATCTGGTGGCTAAAGAACACAAAACCACCCAGCATGGACAGGTGTGCTACACCAAATATCTGTGCCACGGTGGCGTTGGTTGGCGGTACCGTGGATAGCCACAAAACGCCCATGACGCTGGAAAACACGTAGACACTGGCGGGTGTCAGTGGCGTCAGTAAAAACAGGCTAATGGCCACTGCACGCGCCAAGTAAATGAATGCCAGAATATTCTTTTTTGGGAATTTTTGACCCAGGACGCCCGCCGCGTAGGTGCCAAAAACGTTGAACAGACCGATCAGCGCCAGCGCATAACTTGCCACTTGGGGCGATAGACCCTTGTCACGCAGGTAGCTGGGCATGTGCACGCCAATGAAGACGACCTGAAAGCCACACACGAAGTAGCCTGCCATCAGCAGCTGGAAGCTGGGGTATTTGAACGCTTCGCGAAGAGCTTGACCGATGCTTTGGTTTCGCGCCAAAACGCCGCCACCCTCAAAACCCGGTTCCCGCAATCCCCAAGATAACGGAATCATCAACAGGGAAGCCGCGCCCAGAATTATCAACGCTTCTTGCCAGCCAAAGTGGCTGATGAGGAATCCTTCCGTTGGCACCATTAAAAATTGACCAAACGACCCGGCGGCGGCGGCCACACCCATGGCCCAGGATCGCTTGTCGGCATGGACGTTTCGTCCAATCACGCCATATATGACTGCGTAAGTAGTGCCCGCTTGCGCCATGCCGATAAGCACACCCGTGCTGAGCGCAAATAACACCGGCGTGTTGGCATTGGCCATACCGATCAGACCGAGCGCATACAGGATAGAGCAGGTGACTATGACTTTAAAGGCGCCAAAACGGTCGGCCGCCATTCCGGCAAAAACCCCGGAAATACCCCAAGCCAGGTTTTGAATGGCGATTGCCAGAGCAAAAGCCTCACGCGTCCATCCTTGCGCTTGGGTGATTGGCTGCAACCAAAGGCCAAAACCATGGCGTATGCCCATGGACAGGGTAACGATGGTGGCGCCGCAGGCCAGAACCTGTAGTGTAGAAAGTGGCTTGTGGTTGCTGTGCATGGTGTCAATTGTCGTCATTTCAGGTGGCCCTTGCTGGTGGATGTGCAATTTCCTAACCTTCAATGCTGTTTAAACGTACAGTATTTACCTTCATCCGCGATTACAATGCCGCCCTATGTCAGTCAAACCCACCCAAGAATATTCCGAAGGTTCCATCAGGGTCCTCAAGGGCCTGGAGCCTGTCAAACAGCGCCCGGGCATGTACACCCGCACCGACAATCCACTGCACGTTATCCAGGAGGTGTTGGACAACGCAGCCGATGAATCGCTTGGTGGTCATGGTAAGAAAATTAAGGTCATCGTTCACACTGACGGATCAGTCACTGTTGAAGACGACGGCCGTGGAATTCCGTTTGGCATGCACCCAGAAGAGAAAGCACCCGTGATTGAACTGGTCTTTACCCGGTTGCACGCGGGCGGCAAGTTCGACAAGGGTAAAGGCGGGGCCTATAGTTTTTCCGGCGGTCTGCACGGCGTCGGCGTTAGCGTCACCAATGCCCTGGCCACGCGTCTGGAAGCCACCTCTTACCGCGAAGGCATGGTTGCCGCGCTGGTGTTTGAAAATGGCGACGTGACCCAGGCCTTGCAAACCCGCAAGACAGGCGAGGGCGACCGTAAATCCGGAACCACGGTGCGCGTTTGGCCAGATGCCAAATACTTTGAGTCCGCGGTATTGCCCATGACTGAGCTGACGCATTTGTTGCGCAGTAAGGCCGTTTTGATGCCTGGCGTCAGCGTGTCGCTTCTGGTGGAAAAAACCAAGGAAACCCAGACCTGGCTTTACAAGGGCGGACTGCGCGACTACCTCACGCAAACACTGAACGGCGACCCGGTTATTCCGCTGTTCGAAGGCGAAGGCTTTGCTGACGCGCAGAGCGACAATTTTGCAGAAGGCGAGGGCGCATCCTGGTGCGTGGCTTTTACCGAAGATGGCCAGCCAGTGCGCGAGAGCTATGTCAACCTCATTCCCACCAGCGCTGGCGGCACGCACGAAAGTGGTCTGCGCGACGGGCTTTTTACTGCTGTCAAGGGATTTATCGAACTGCATTCGCTGCTCCCCAAGGGGGTCAAACTGATGCCCGAAGACGTGTTTGCCCGTGCCAACTATGTGCTCTCCACCAAGGTGTTGGACCCGCAGTTTCAAGGCCAGATCAAGGAGCGTCTGAATTCGCGTGATGCCGTGCGCCTGGTCTCCAGTTTTGTACGACCTGCGCTAGAGCTGTGGCTCAACCAGCATGTGGAATACGGCAAAAAGCTGGCCGAACTGGCCATTAAGGCCGCGCAGAGCCGCCAGAAAGCCGGTCAGAAAGTTGAGAAGCGCAAGAGTTCCGGCGTGGCAGTCTTGCCCGGCAAACTGACCGATTGCGAAAGCAAGGACATTGCCTACAACGAAGTTTTTCTGGTTGAGGGTGACTCGGCCGGTGGCAGCGCCAAGATGGGACGAGACAAAGAAAATCAAGCTGTATTGCCTTTGCGTGGCAAGGTACTCAACACCTGGGAGGTAGACCGCGATCGGCTGTTTGCCAATACTGAAATCCATGACATTTCGGTCGCCATCGGGGTTGATCCGCATGGACCCAACGACACGCCTGACATGAGCGGCCTGCGCTACGGCAAGGTCTGCATCCTGAGCGATGCGGACGTTGACGGATCACACATCCAAGTGCTCTTGCTGACACTGTTTTTCCGACATTTTCCCAAGCTGATTGAGACCGGCCACGTGTATGTCGCGCGCCCACCGCTGTTTCGGGTGGATGCCCCTGCGCGCGGCAAGAAGCCAGCGTCCAAAGCGTATGCGCTGGATGAAGGCGAATTGACTGCCATTCTGGACAAGTTGCGCAAGGAAGGGTTGCGCGAAGGCACCTGGACGATCAGTCGTTTTAAAGGGCTAGGCGAAATGAACGCCGAGCAGTTGTGGGACACCACCCTCAATCCCGACACGCGCCGACTGATGCCGGTGATGCTGGGGGCGATTGACTTTGGCCAGACCGAGGCGTTGATTACCAAGCTCATGGGCAAGGGTGAGGCGGCCGCGCGGCGCGAGTTGATGGAGTTGCATGGCGACTCCGTCGAGGTGGACGTTTGATGGCGTCTTCTTTGCGATGTGGTTTTTTCAAGGCCCTCCTGGTGCTGGGCATTTTGCTGCTTTGCGCGACCCAGGTCCATGCTGATATGTGGACTTACGTGGATGCGCGAGGTGTCAAGCATTTTGCGTCCAGCCAGTTGGATACGCGGTACAAACTGATGTTTCATGGCATGCCTGCGTCCGACATCATGGGCCAGCCCGACAGCGGCACATTCACAGCGGTTGCCCGCTACGCGCCCATCAGCGCGGTGGGCCGCAGTGTGGCCAGCCTGGAGTTGTCGCCCGGTTTTATGGCTGTCAAACCCTTGGTGCGGACGGCGGCAGACGCCAACCAATTGGACATGGCATTGTTGCAGGCTGTTATCGCTGCTGAGTCGGGGTTCGATTCGTCCGCCG
>JBAWYQ010000032.1:0-26806 GCA_037143475.1 Burkholderiales bacterium
CCAGATCAATCAGTACCGGCTCGACGCTGGCGGCCGCTGTCCGGACTGTGGCACTGCAGTTGACGGGCGCTTTGCCGCGCAAGCCGGTAACTTTGGCCGCAAGCGCATTCCGATTGCACTGGGCCGTGTCTGACAAAGGCGGAAATGCCGTGCGGCTCGGCCATCCATAATTTCTCCACATTAGGTTCCTACAGTTCGGCTCAGTGAAACAAATTGATGAGGGCCGATCATGATGATGAACAAACCGAAAGCCAGGGGCCATGGCGCCGTCGCCGCCAGCCTTCTCGTATGGATCCTGTCGTGTAGTGGCTGCGGGGGAGGCGCTTCGTCCACGGCTGGCGCTGCACCGGCCACGGCGGAGGCCGTAACCAGCACGACAACGACTGCCAATACCAACACCAATAGCACCGCAAGCACACCAGTCAGCACCGATCAGGTGGCAACGGCGAGCGCACTGTCCCGCGCGGCACCTGCCACGGCCTGGCGTTTCGCACTGGTGGGTGATGCCCATGTGCCTTCATCGAACATATTGGGGGAAATGGCCACGGCCATGGTCGCCGACGGGGTGAAGCTGGCCCTGTTTGCCGGCGACATTACCGAATCGGGGGGCAGTGCTTCTGCCAACACCTTTGCCGCGCAGCTGGCCGCATGGAAGAGACTGGTGGCTCCCCTGTACGCCGCCGGAATCGGTGTCTACCCGATCCGTGGCAACCACGAAAATGATGCCAGGCAAAGCGTGGACACCTGGAACGCGGCTTTCTCTGGAAGCTACCAGCTCCCTGCCAACGGGCCGACCGGTGAGACCAATCTGAGCTATTCCTTCACCTACAAGAATGCCCTCTTCGTCGGCCTGGACGAGTACGTCAATATCCACCGGGTCAACCAGCCCTGGCTGAACCAGCAGTTTGCCGCCAACCAGACTCGCCCCCATGTTTTCGTCTTCGGTCACGAGCCTGCCTTCAAGGTCTTTCATACCGACAACCTGGACAATTTCGTCACCGAGCGCGATACCTTCTGGAAGAGTCTGACCGGCAGCGGCGCCCGCACTTACTTCAGCGGTCACGACCACTTTTTTGATATGGCCCGCGTGGATGACGGGGACGGCAACCCCAACAACGACATCTACCAGGTGGTTGTCGGAACCGGCGGGGGCGACTTGTTCGACAAGCACAACTATGGCGGCGCCAACTCCAGCTACACCCCCACGCAACTCGCACACACGATGGCCAACGGCTATCTGCTGGTCGAACTCAGCGGTGAAACCGACCAGGACTTAAAGGTGTCCTTAACCTTCAAGCAGCGCACGGTAGGCGCAAACGGTGCCGTGTCTTACGTGCCGGATTATTCTTTTGCCTATACCGCAGCCGCCAAAGTGAGCAGCGCACCGTTGGCCAACTATCCCGTGGTGGACACCGGAGAAACAGCCTCGTACAACGCCCGTACGGAAATTGCCGCACCAGCGCCGGGGGCCGCGTTTTATGGGCAGGATGCGCAGTACCAGGGCCTGCAACCCAGTTACAAGGACAACCAGGACGGCACGGTGTCGGATCTCAATACGGGCCTGATGTGGGTTAAGGCCAGGGGTGGCAAGACGAGCTGGGAGCAGGGGGCTGCAGGCGCGGCCAAGAGCACCGTTGCGGGCTACAGCGACTGGCGCATGCCCACCATCAAGGAGTTGTACTCCCTGATTCAGTTCACCGGCGCGCAGGGCACCAGCATGACCAGCACGGCGGGATACATCCCGTTCATCGACAGCAAAGCCTTTGACTTTGTCTATGGCAGCGGCAGCAGCGCCGTGGGTGACCGCGTTATCGACAGCCAGGATTGGTCCGCCAACTTGTACGTGGGCAAGATCATGTCCAACCAGACCGGCGCGTTTGGTGTCAATTTTGCCGATGGCCGCATCAAGGCCTACCCCGCAACCTCCAGCAACTATGTTCGCTATGTGCGGGGCAACGCGGTCTATGGTGTCAATGCGTTCAAGAACAACGGCGACGGCACCGTCACCGATGCGGCGACCCACCTCATGTGGTCCCAATCAGACAGCGCGCTGGGTATGAATTGGCAAGCCGCCCTGGCGTGGGTGCAGGAAAAGAACGCCAAGGTCTACCTGGGCCGCAGTGACTGGCGCCTGCCCAACACCAAGGAGTTGCAGAGTATTTTGGACTACAGCCGCGCCCCGCAATCGGCCGACAGCAGCAAGCAGGGCCCGGCCATCGACCCGGTCTTTAGCTGCACCGCCATCACCAATGAAGGCGGTGAAAGGGACTACCCGTTTTACTGGAGCAGCACCAGCTTCAAGGACGGCAGCACCGACGGCGTCGCGGCGACCTACATCAGCTTTGGGCGTGCTCTGGGCTATATGAAGCTAAACGGCAGCACCAGCTACGTGCTCGTGGACGCGCACGGCGCAGGAGCCCAACGCAGCGACCCCAAGGCTGGCAGTGTGAGCAACTACCCTCTGGGGACCGACGCCAACGGCCATACCGTCTACGGTCGCGGACCGCAGGGAGACGTGGTTCGGATCAACAATTTTGTTCGCTTGGTCAGGGACGCGAAGTAGGCAATTCGGGACGCAGGAGTTGCCAAGAAATATATGCCATATAGGCCTGTAGCCTCCGTGGAATATGCGTTAGGCGCTCCTGATTCGATAGTGACAGGGCTGGCCTGAATTATTCCTGTTCCTTGTTCCAGCCACCTCCCAAGGCCTTCACCAGTTGCACGCTGGCACGGCGTTGACGCGTGGCCAGGTCGAGCGCGCTGCGTTGAGACTGCAGCGCAGCGGCCCGGGCCGTGATCACTTCGAGGTAGTTCACTGCCCCTTCGCGGTACCGGTTGGTCGCCAACTCCAGTGCGCGTTGCGTCGCAACCTGAGCGGCTTGTTCTGATTCGGCGGCGCTGCGGAAGTGGTTCAACAGGGCCAGGCTATCTTCTACCTGTTGAAACGCGCCTAGTACTGTGCTGCGGTATCGCGCTGCGTTTTCGTTCAGCACGGCCTGAATCCGATCGACTTCGGCCTGACGTTTGCCGGCATCAAACAGGGTCATGAACAGGCTGGGGCCGATGGCCCAGTACAAATTGGGTGCGCGCAGAAAGTTGTCTATGTCACCGGTCTGGTAGCCACCCAGAGCGCTGAGGGTGATGGCAGGGAAAAAGGCCGACCGTGCGACACCTAGGCTGGCGTTGGCGGATGCCATGCGGCGCTGGGCGCCCGCAATGTCGGGGCGGCGTTGCAGCAAGGTGGAAGGAACGCCTGTGGGCACCTCCGGTAGCGCCATTTCGGTGGTCTGTGGTGCCAGATTGAAGTCAGACGCCGATTCGCCCACCAGCGCTGCGATGGCGTGTTCCAGTACCGCTCGCTGGGCGTTGGACTGTTGCAATTGCGATTGGGACGATTCCAGCTGGGCCTGTGCTCGTGCCACATCCAGACCGGAGGCAATGCCGCCGTTGCGACGCGACGTGGTGAGGTCCAGTGCCTTGCGGTAGTTATTGACAACCTCAGTCAGTAACGCGCCATCTTGGTTTAGGCCACGCAGGGTGATATAGGTGTCGGCCAGTTGGGCTTGGAGGCTAAGGCGGGCCGATTCCAGGTCGGCCTGGGCGGCTTGCAAGCCGTAGTTGCCCGCAGCGACCTGGTTGTGCACCCGGCCCCACAGGTCGAACTCATAATCCAAATTCAGGCCCAGGGTGTAAGAGCCGTACTGGTCAGGCGACAGCGGGCCCAGCACCCGAAGCGGCCTGGCCTGGGATTGTTGATCACGCTGTAAATTTCCCGTCGCGCTGAGTGTTGGGTACTGGCTGGCACGAGCTTGCTCGGTGCTGGCGCGGGCCTGCTGGTAGCGCGCCAGGGCGGCGCTGAGGTCGGGGCTATTGGCCAGCAGCTTTTGCTGCAGGGCATTGAGTTGCGGGTCGCCATAGAGTGTCCACCAGGGGTTGCGTGCCAGGGCGTCTGCTGGCTGGGCTGGGGTCCATGGCGTGGCTTCCTTGAATCGGGCGGCGATGGGCACTTCGGGCACGCTCAGCGTGGGCGACGAACTGCAGGCAGACAAGCCAAGACATAGGAGCGCCATCCAGACGTGGGGGGAAATAGCCGCTGTTTTCACGCGAACTACTTTCCTGAACCCGCAATTGCCTTAGGCGCTATTGGCCCGGCAATGCGCACCAGATCGCCTTCACCGACCCCATCGGGCGGGCTCTCAATGACGCGGTCGGACGCGCTGAGGCCCGTGGCCAATGCGATGACCTTGCCGTAGTCGCGGGCGATGGTCACGGTCTTTAGCACGACCTTGTTGTCGGCATCCAGCGTGGCTACGTGCATGCCCGACTTGTCGAAAATGAGTGCGCTGGGCGGGATGTTGAGAAACTGGACGTCACCCTCCAGATCCAGGCTGACGCTGGCAAAGCCACCGGGCAGCAGATCTGCCTTTGCGTTATCGACCGAGAGCTGCACCAGCATGCTGCCGGAGCCTGCGGTCACTGCGCGTGCGGTGGATTCCACAGTGGCCGTATAGGTTTGGCCAGGATGTTCGGGAACCCTCAGGCGCGCCTTGGTGCCACGTTTGACCAGAGCCACGTAATTCTGCGGCAGGCTTACATAGACCCTCAGGCGACGCGTGTCCGACACCACAAACAATTCCTGTCCGACACCACCACTTCCGGCATTGATCAACGCGCCTACGTCGGTGGAACGTGAGGTCACCGTTCCATCAAACGGCGCCACGATACGCGTAAAATTTTTAGTCGCCAGGAATCGGTCCACATTGGCCTGCGCCGCATTCGCCGCAGCTTGTTTGGTAGCCAGGTCGTTGGCTTTTTCTTCCGCCTCCTGGCGTGACACGGAATCGCTGGCCACTAGCGACTGCCAGCGTTTGGCGGTGGCTCCAGCCAGTGACAGGTTGGCCTGGGCGCTGGCCAGATCGGCGCGCGCTTGCAGCAACTGCTGATCCAGGTCAGGGGCTTCGATTTCGGCCAGTAGTTGACCGGACTTGACCGGCGCGCCAATGTCCACGTTCCAGCTCTTGAGGTAGCCGCTGACGCGTGCGTAAATGGGTGCGCGCGACTGTGCTTCCAGACGACCGGGCAACTCCAGTGTGGCACTGGCGCCGGTGTTACTGGCGCTGCCAGGTGCGATCACCACGACGGTTCGAATGGCCTGGACATCTGCCTGTTCGCGCAAGCTGGCAGCGTCCGAACGACGGCTGATGACACCGCCAGCCACCACGACCAGAGCAAGTACTGCAAGCGCTATAGCGCCAATGCGCAGTGTTCGCGGGGAAACTGTTGAAAGATCAGACGACATCAAGTTCTCCAGAGGCAGGCACGAGCGCCGGCGTCTTGCGGTCTTTGGCATGCGCAAGACTGAACACCACAGGGACAAAAAGCAGGGTGGCTATGGTTGCAAAAATCAGACCTCCAATCACCGCACGACCGAGTGGTGCATTTTGCTCGCCGCCTTCACCCAGCCCCAGGGCCATGGGCAACATGCCGATGATCATGGCCAGCGCGGTCATCAGTACCGGGCGAAACCGAACAAAGCCGGCGTCCAGCGCTGCGGCGGCTGCGTCGCCAATGGCATCCAGGCGCTCGCGCGCGAAGCTGATCACCAGCACGCTGTTGGCGGTGGCCACTCCCATGCACATGATGGCCCCGGTCAGCGCCGGAACAGACAGTGTCGTGCGGGTGGCAAACAGCATCCAGACAATTCCGGCCAGAGCAGCTGGCAGGGCGGTGATGATCACAAACGGATCGCGCCAGGACTGAAAGTTGACGACAATCAGGAAGTAAATCAACACGATCGCGCCAAGCAGCCCGAACAGCAAGCCCGAGAATGCACTGTCCATGGTGCGCACCTGCCCGACCAGCGCTACGCTGGAGCCCTTGGGTACATCGGCGGCGGTATCGGCAATCAACTGGCGAATATCACTGGCCACGGAGCCCAGATCGCGGTCCTGTGTCGTTGCGTTGATTTGAATCATCGTCTGGATGTCGTACTGGCTCACTACCGCATTGCCCATGCGTCGGGTGAAGTCGGCCATACCACCCAGCACTTGCGCATTTCCGTTGGCCGTGGTCGCGCCGCTGATCGGCAGGTTGGCCAGTGCCGCCAGCGAGTCCAGGTTGTATTGCGGCACTTGCATCACGATGGGGTAGGACACCCCGTTGGCCGGGTTCAGCCAGAAGGTCGGTGCAACCTGACTGCTGCCGGCCAGGTTAACGACCAGACTGTTGGTTACATCGCGCGCAGTGATGCCAACTTCCTGGGCCCGGGTTCGGTCCAATTTGATATCAAACACCGGACTTTTCAGGGACTGCTGGATGCGTGCGTCAGCCACGCCGGGAATCCGGCGGATGCGGGCCAATAATTTATTGACGTACTCGTAGTTGCCGGCCAGGTCGCTGCCGCGGACTTGCAAGTCGATTGGGGCGGGTGCCCCAAAATTCAGGATCTGGCTGACAATGTCTGCGGGTGGGAATGAGAAGGTGGTGTCCGGAAAAGTACGGGGCAAAATTTCACGCAGTTTTCGCACATATTCGGCCGTGGGCCGGTGTTCCTTGCGCAACGCGATTTGTATATCGCCGTCCTGCGTGCCGATCACGCCGGTGCTGTTGTAGGTGAGGTTGATCGAGCTGGGCGGCAGGCCAATGTTGTCTACCAGCGTGACAATTTCCTCGGCGGGAATGACCCTGCCAATGGCTTCTTCAATCGCCGCGAACCGCGCTGCGCTGTCCTCCACCCGGGTGCCTGTTGGAACGCGCGCGTGCATCAGTATCTGGCCGCCATCGACTGAAGGGAAGAAGTTGCGTCCCAGAAACGGTGTGAGCGCGAACGACGCCACCACCACTACCATGAAGCCGGTCACGAAGGAACCGCGGTTCAGAAGGGCGAGTTGCAGCACGCCCTTGTAGCCGTCGCGAAAAGCCTCGAAACGGGCCTCAAAACCACGTTGAAGTCGGACCAGCGGGTTGCGACTTGGTGGCAGGGCGCTCGCGTTGCCGTGCATGTCGGTGTGTGGCGCGTGTGGTTTGAGCAGGTACATGGACATGGTCGGAACCAGCGTGCGCGACAGCAGAAAGGAGCAGGCCATGGCGAACATCACCGCCTCAGCCATGGGCACAAACAGGTAGCGTGCCACGCCCTGCAGAAAAAACATCGGCACAAACACAATGCAAATGCACAGCAGCGAAACAAACGCCGGGGTCACGATCTGGCGCGCGCCGTCCATGATGGCGGTCTCTACGTCCTTACCTTGCTCCAGGTGCCAGTTGATGTTTTCAATGGTCACCGTGGCGTCGTCAACCAGAATGCCCACAGCCAGCGCCAGACCACCCAGGGTCATGATGTTGAGCGTCTCGCCAATCGCTGCAAGACCAATCAGTGAACCCATAATGGACAGGGGGATAGACACGGCGATGATTACCGTGGAGCGCCAGCTGCCCAGGAACAACAGGATCATCAGACTGGTCAGTGCCGCGGCAATGATGCCTTCCACCGCGACGGCGCTGATGGCGGCGCGAACAAAGATGGACTGGTCGTTGATCGGCGTCACCAGCAGGTTGGGCGGTAGCGAAGCGCTGATTTGGGCCAGTTTTGCGCGCACACCATCAACAATGGCAAGTGTCGAAGTGGCGCCGTTTTTCAACACCGACATCAGCACCGATCGTCCGCCATCCACGTGCACGATATTGGTTTGCGGAGAACTGCCGTCATGCACATTTGCCACGTCACGGATGTAGACCATCGCGCCATTGATCACCTTGATCGGCAGGTTGCCCAGGTCTGCAATGGCCGAGGGCGCATTGTTGAGTTGAAGCGTGTATTCCAGGCTGCCGATTTTTTGGTTGCCAATGGGTACGATCAGGTTCTGTACCGCCAAAGCATTGGCAACGTCCTGCGCCGACAATCCGCGTGCCTGCAGCGCACCGGAGTTCAGGTCAATTTGCACCAATCGCTGGCGTCCGCCGTATGGATAGGGAATGGCAGCACCCGCCACGGTAACCAAGGGTGGGCGGACCTCATTGACGCCCAAGTCGAACAGATTCTGTTCTGACAGCCCTTTGCCCGACAGCGCCAGTTGCAGGATAGGCACGGTCGAGGCGTTGTAGTTCAGGATCAGGGGGGGAGTGATGCCAGGTGGCATTTGCTTAACCACAACCTGCGAAATGGCGGTGACCTGGGCGTTCGCCACCGCGATATTGACGCCTGGTTGGAAGAAGATCTTGACGATACCCACGCCGGCATATGAGTTGGCTTCGATGTGCTCAATGTCGTTGACCGTGGTGGTCAGGCTGCGCTGAAACAGCGTGGTAATGCGTCCGGCCATCTGGTCGGGTGGCAGACCGGTGTACTGCCAGGCCACGGCGATCACAGGGATCCGTATTTCCGGGAAAATGTCGGTTGGGGTGCGTAGCGCAACCAGCGGACCAATGATCAGCAGCAGCAACGCCAGCACGATAAAGGTATACGGTTTGCGCAGTGCAACGCGAACGATATCTACCAGCATGTCGCATCCTTGAGCAGCGGGAGAAGTAGGGGATTCATGATGACATTCTGGTAATACGCCAGCGTTGAACGGCGGGTTTGTGGCAGGCGATGCAGTCGCTCGCCAATGCGCGCTTTCTGGGAACCCAATTTCCTTCCATTCTCATAAGGCGGACCGGCGGTTCAACCGCGTTGCAGGACACGCTAAGACGCTCGAGATTACTTCAACAAACATCGCATCGCATCGCACTCTCGAATGCCTCGTGGTTATGTCAAAAAAATTGAGTGTTTCACATCTGCTTTTTTGGATTGCAGGATTTAACTTCTTTTCCGCTCGCATCAGTTAGGTATTGGATTTTTGCGGAAAAAGTAAAACGTTCGCTGTCAGGCAACCATGTCTGTGTCTGCCAGTTGCTGCACCCATTTTTATCCCTGCCTGAAACGGCTCGATAGTCATCAAATCCGTCTCCGTTGAAATCGCGGACCTGCCACATCGCTGCATCAAGGAGATCGGCATCGACAGCTTCCAGACGACTCCTGAAAAGTTGGCGACCGTGTCTGCGGGTTTGGTGGACCACGACAGTGGTTGCGTAAATATTCAGCTTGAGAGTCGTGCCGGCCCAAGGCTTCGATTCGGTTAGTGCCACGTAAATATCAAACTGCGCACCGCTAGCCACCTTCGTACCAGTGGGCGTCGAAGGTGTCTTTTTCGCTGTTGCCGGCAAAGAATAGGAGAGCAAGCCCGCAAAGCAAGCAATAAACAAAATCTTGTAACGCATTTCATGTTTCCTTGTATCTGGCGCAGGCGATGACCCGTTGTGTCGCCGTGCTCGGGCATGCATCAGTTGATTCATCAACTGGGAGTCGAGTTGATTGCACTCTACAGCGGAACCTTGAAAATCCGATGTCTGTTCTTGAATGGAGTAGCCGAACCGAATCATTTTCCAAGGTTATACCCGCAAGGAGTAAACTTTCTCCAGGGCGACCTAGAGTCGAACTGAAGTGTCGCGTCACAACTTCTTTTTGGGACCTTATGAACAACTCACGCGGCGTTGTACTGTGTCGCTCGCGACGCAGTGCCTTGACGGCACTGCTCGCGACCTTGGCGTGTACCCTGCCCGCATGTTCCAAGCGCGCGCCGCTTCGGATTTCTGGACACCCTTGGCCCGGCTACGAACCTATATTCTTCGCAGAAACACAGAAACAGCTCACCGACGCGGTGCTGCTACAGCACTTGCCCACGATTAAGGATTCAATCGACGCATTGAGGGGCGGCACAGTAGATGCCGCCATGCTGACGTTGGACGAGGCTTTGGCGCTGCAAGCGCAAGGCATGAACCTGCAAGTCATTTTGGTGATGGACGTTTCCAAGGGCGCCGACGCCCTCGTGGCCTCCAAACAATATCAAACCGTGACGCAACTGCGTGGCAAGCGCATTGGACTGGAACAGAGCACATTGGGCGAGTTGATGCTGTCCATGGTGCTGGACAAGGCTGGACTGAAACGTGCGGAAATCAAACCGGTATTTTTTGCATTTGAGGAGCAGGAGGCCGCCTACAGTGCAAACAAAATTGATGCACTCATCACTTATGAGCCTGTGGTTGGGCGACTGGTCGCCAAAGGGGCGAACAAGTTGCTGTCCACGCGTGACTTGCCGGAATCCATCTTTGATGTTTTGGTGGTCAAAACGGATGTTGCCAGGGACTATGCGCAGGCATTGGAGCAAACCCTGCGGGGGCACTTTTGGGCACTTGAGCAGTTGCAACGCAACCCCTGGGACACGGCCTACCGGATGGTTCCGCACGCCGGCGTTTCCGCTGAGGAGTTGGTCGAGTCTTTTCGGGGGCTCGAACTGCCGGACCTCATCGCCAACCGTCGCTACCTCAGCCGGGACAACGGTCAACTGACGGGAATTGTTGAAAAGCTCTCAGCCATCATGCTGGCTTCCGGCAATATCAAGAAGCCTGCCAACGCAGCCAACCTGTTTACCGACGCTTTCCTTCCAAGGAGTCACAGTTGAGGTTGCTTGCCCTGATTCTGTGTTTTATGACTGGCCCTTTGTTGGCCGGCGAATCGCTCACGGTGGGTGTGCTGGCTTTTCGCAATGAAGCGCAGACCACGGCCCAGTGGAAACCGCTGGAGAACCACCTCAACATGTCGGTTTCGGGGTTCACGTTTACCGTGAAAGCATTGAACCTTAAGGATTTGCGCGAAGCCATCAGCCGCAGGCAGGTGGATCTGGTCATTACCCAGCCGGCGGAGTATGTGCGATTAACCCACCAGAACGGGCTCTCAGCCCCGTTGGCGACCCTGCTCAATAGCCACGAGGGCAAGCCAGTGCGGGTTTTCGGAGGAACCATCGTCGCCCGGGCGGACGCGGTCAACATTAATTCCATCCATGATCTGAGGGGAAAAAAAGCGGTCACCGCATCAAAAGAAAATTTCGCCGCCTATCAGCTACAAGCATTCAGCCTCAGGAACTCTAATATTGCTCTGGGCTCTGTGATGGAAACCGGGCTTGCGCAGGATGCCGCCATTGACGCAATACGCCGGGGCGATGCCGATGTCGCCTTTGTTCGTTCCGGGCTGGTGGAAGCCATGATCCGGGAGGGCAAGCTTGAGGCGGGCGACATCAAGATCGTGAATCAGCAGTCGTTTCCGGGCTACCCGTTTGCTGTATCCACGGCGCTGCATCCAGAATGGCCGGTGGTCGCATTGCCGCACGTGCGCGAAGAAACTGCTGCGCGGGTCGCTGGTGCTTTGCTGTTACTGCCCCATAACAGTGCAATACCGCAGCAAATTGGCATTTACGGCTTTTCGATCCCGTCGGACTATGAATCGGTGCGCACCGTCATGCGGACCATGAAGATTCCCCCTTTTGACGTGGAAAGCCGTGTTTCCCTGGTTGATGTGTGGGACGAATACCGTGCGCTGATTGTGATCGCACTGGGCTCGGTGATTGCCATTGCCGTACTGGCTGTCAAATCCACCCTGCTGAGTCGGCGGTTCCGGGACTTGAATGAAACGCTGGAAACACGCATTTCTGAGCGGACGGCAGAACTTGCTCATCGCAATACGGACTTGGCAAAAACGCTTGACGAGTTGAACCAGACCCGTGACGAGTTGGTCGAATCGGCCAAACTGGCGGCACTGGGTTCCATGGTGGCCGGCATCGCTCATGAACTCAATACGCCAATTGGAAACGGGCTCACCGTTGCGACCACTCTGGAAGGGCGAACCAACGATTTCAAGAAAGAAATGGCCGTCGGACTGAAGCGCTCGACACTTGATGCCTATGTTGCAGACGCCACTTTTGCAAGTGATATTTTGGTGCGCAGCCTGGACAAGGCCGCCACGCTGGTGTCGAGTTTCAAGCAGGTCGCAGTGGACCAGACCAGTTCACAGCGGAGAAAATTCATGTTGCATGACACGATCTCTGAGGTTCTTATGACGATGGGGCCGAGCCTCAAACGCACCGGCTGCCAAGTGCTGCTGACTGAACCACCGGACGACTTTGAATTGGACAGTTATCCCGGCCCCCTGGGGCAGGTCATCACCAACCTCATCACCAACAGCGTATTGCACGGCTACGAAGGCCGCGAGTCGGGGGAGATTCGGGTTGTTGTGTCGCGCGCCGATGATGACCACGCGACCATCGCAGTATCCGATGACGGCGCAGGCGTTCCAGAGGGCAACCTGTCGCGGATTTTTGAGCCATTTTTTACCACACGCATGGGCAAAGGGGGCTCAGGCCTTGGTCTGAGTATTGCCCGCAACATCGTGGTCGGGACGCTCGGCGGGAAACTCAGCCTCAAGAGCACGCTGGGCCATGGCGCCACGTTCACGATTTGGATACCGCAAAGTGCCCCTTCCGCTACCGGCTGAACACGGATAGGCGGAAATTACTAAGCCGAAAAAATTACCCGGTTACGTCCGGACTGCTTGGCTTCATACATGGCCGTATCAGCACGCTTCAGCACATATTGATGGTCCGGGTGGCCGTCGTATAAGGCCACGCCTATGCTGGCAGTCACGTTCATCGTGCGACCTTGCCCAAGCTGGAACTGGGTTGACTCGAACTTGGAGCGAATGAGCTCGGCCACCCGTATGGCGGACTCTTTGTTGACCTCTACGAGCATTACCAATAGCTCCTCACCGCCATAGCGAAACACAAAGTCACCGTTGCGCACGCATGACATCAGCAGGGTGGCTGCCTGCTGCAGCACCTGGTCGCCGACGTCGTGACCGTAACCGTCGTTGACCCGCTTGAAGTGATCCAGGTCGAGCAACAATAAGGCAAATCCGCTATTTCGGGTTTGCGCGACGTGAATCTCGCGGCTGATAACTGCCGGCAGAAAACGTCGATTGAACAAACGGGTCAATACGTCACGGCCATTTTCAGCTTCCTGATGGCGTTCAAAGAGGTTGTTGAGCAAAAACTTCAGGTTGTCGATTTCATACTGCAGTTCGGCCACTCGATCACCACTTGCAAAGGGTCGTCCGTCGCGCGGTGTGATCAGTGGCAACACAGTGGCATCAATCCGCTCGATGATGTCGAGAATCTGATCGACCGCGGCGTCTCCTTCAAACATGGCGACTGCCTTGTGGTTGAACCACATACCAAACTCAGACTGACGCAAAGCCGGTAAAGTCACGTTCCCACTGGCGCGGTGCAAGGTCATCATCACCTCATGGGCCCATTCCATCAGCACTGCGCGTTGGCGCTCGCGTTCAACTCCGACGTTCTGCCCAATCGAAAACAGGCGGTAGGCCTCGTCGGTGCGCGCTTCACGCTGACTACTGCGTTCATACGACACACTCATCAATTCAAGAGATAAATCGATCAGACGGTCGGCAAAAGAGATGGCCTGTGCCAGCAAAACAGGATCATCGAACTTCGGCGTCAAGCCGGCGCGAACATCGTTTTTGATCAAGCGTGCTCCACGCGACACCAGATGTAGAGGCAGCTGAATACGCGCGTGCACTTCACCCACATAGCGCTGGTGCGCAACAATGGTGGCCGGCTCTTGTGGCGGGTGTTGAAAAATTTCGTTGAGCCATCGCCCCATGGATGCATGCAGACGCTGGTTTACCACCTCGGCGGTCAAGAATACTTTGGCCTGCGGGTGGCCCAGCATATGGCTGTAAAACTTGTCAGCCAGAGTGTTGGCCTGCTCAGACATCAGCTGCGCCAGCGCTGCTCGGCAAACTGCAGGGGCGGCTTGCACAATGTCACGCCACTCGTTCTCAGCAGACAGTTCGGGGTGTAATGCGTGGTTCATCAGGTTTGTACCTTCTACTCGTTATTTTGCCGCCATGCTTGCACGGTCACCGAGCGAAAAAGAGAAGCGGTCCCGGTTGTTTGAATAGTATTCTCCGACATTTAAGCGGACTCCGGGCGAATCGCAAAAGATGCAGGTTTATGGGAGACAGAATCTTGTGAGCCACCAGCGCGGAAAATCAAGCGAACGGGTTTTACTATGCTGGTGGCCCAGCGTCCCGTGAAACCCAATGTGGGCGTGGCGTTGGCTCCCTTGATTTAATAAACGTTTTAGACACATTGCGGGTCCTCGCCACAGCGGGCTTACCGGCGTTCCAGTTCAACATCCTAATTTAACGAGCCTACCAAGTCATGTCCGGCAATTCAGTGAGAGGAGTCTTCCGGGCCTTCACGCACCATTTCGTAATCAGAGCTGCGAAGACCACGCAGCAGCGTGTCAGTCTCGTCGCTGGTAATGCCCAGCGCCTCCAGACTTTGGGCTGCTAATCGTAAACTAGCCTCCAATGCCTCCGGAAATGTATGCGCTACACCCACGCGCTGCAGTGCGTCACAAGTCACAAGATTTCCAGCGCGTGCCACGATGGTGATGTGTGGAGCCAGTGTGCGAATCAAGGAAGCCGCACGCACTGCTGCATCGCCATCGTCAATGGTCAGGACGACCAATTCAACCGACTGCAGCGCAGAACTGCCGAGCAACTCCGGGTTGCAGATGTCGCCGTAAAACACGGGGTGGCCCTCGGTACGCCATTTATCCACTAGAGCGGCATCGGAGTCGAATGCAATGTAGGGGATGCCGCTGCTTCCAAGGATAGTTCCCACGGTATGGCCCACACGACCGTAGCCTGCGATCACGGCGCGAATGGCATCAGCTCCAGACTGGTCATGATGACCGTACGTCGGTGCCATACCGATTGCGTCGGGAGCATAACGCTGAGCCAGCCAGCCGCCTAGTTTGATCAGGATCGGAGTGAGCAACATGCTGAAAGAAATAACGGCAATTGCGGTGACAAAAATCTGGTCGTCGATCAATCCCAATGCCTTGCAGGCGCCAAACACAACGAAGCCGAACTCTCCCCCCTGGGATAGAAGGAAAGCAACACGTAAAGCTGTCCTACGACCGGTTCCAAAAGCCAGGCAAAGTCCGAAAAGAATAGCAACCTTGATAGTGACGATGGCAAGTACGTGTGCGGAAAACACTAAAGGGTTGCTGGCCAACGCCTGCACATCGACCGACATGCCAACCGCCACGAAGAACAGACTCATGAGCAGGCCCTTGTGGGGTTCCATGGTCGCTTCAATCTGCAGGCTGTAGCGCGAGGTTGACAACATCATTCCCATCAAAAAGGCGCCAAGAGCCATCGACATCCCGGCGCGGTCCATGGCTAGGGCTGCCATGAACATGGCCGCCAGTGCGGTCAGAAAGAAAGCTTCCCGGTGGTTGCGACGGGCCAAATAGTCCAGTGCCCAGGGCACAGCGTAGCGTCCTATAACAACAACCATTGACACCATGGCCACCGCAACGCCCGCCCTTTCCCACAAGGGCAAACCATGCGGGAGGAGGCCCGTATCCGCAATAACGGGAATTGCTGCCAGCAGCGGCACGACAGCCAGGTCCTGCATCAACAGCACTGCAAAAGCGGTCTGACCATGCGCACTGGCGACCTCACCCTTGTCACGCAGCATCTGGATGACGATGGCGGTTGAAGACAGGGAAAAGCTGGCGCCGAGTAGCAGCGCCGTCGTCCAGCTTTCATGAAAGAGTCGAAAATAGACTGCGATGCCCAGTGTCGACAAAATGGTCTGGAGCGACCCCAGCCCAAACAGCATGCGCCGCAAACCCCACAGGCGGCTGGGTTTCATCTCCAGACCGATCAGAAACAGCAACATGACGACGCCAATTTCGGTGAATTGGCGAACACTGTCGACTTCGTTGGTGACAAATGGTCCGGGCGTGTGCGGTCCAACAATAATGCCCGTGACCAGCAAGCCCAGAATGGTTCCCAGACCGAGATGGCGAAACAGCGCCACCGCTATGGACGCGACGACCAGCAATAAAACCGCAGAATAAATGAAGGAATGGGGATCCATGGACGGTGCAAGCCAGTCAACTCCAAATGGAGTTCATAGGGGTTCCCGAACATTGTCGCTGCAAAATTTCCGTCAACTGATCGCTGCGGGTTCAATGTCTTGTTCCGGCACGCAGCGACGCCGCCGGTGGCTCAGGTGCAACTCTTGTGATCCTTCTGCGTGAGCAATCTTACGTCGACTCGCGCTTAAACAAATATTCAATCGTAGCTTTGGAATCCTGGATATTTTTGGAAACACGAAGTTAGGCATTGCATCTTTTGGGCCACCAGCGCAATAAAGTCCAAGCGAAAAAAAGCCGGGTCACCCCGGCCTTTTTTGTTCAATCGACTGTCAAAGCTTAGTGGCCAGAAGATGCCGACGCACCCAGACCGGTTTCCGAGCGCACTTGCTGTGCTTTGTACGCAGCGCGTTCCTGGGTTGCTTGTGGGCTGCGGTCCAGAATGGAAAATAGCCACACGCCGACGAAGCCGATGGTCATCGAGAACAAGGCTGGCGAAGAGTAGGGGAACCAAGCCGAGCCTTTAGGGTTGCCCAGTGTGGCTTCCCAAACCGAGGGTGACACCACGGTCAACGCAACGGAAGAGATCAACCCCAGGAAGCCACCAATGACAGCGCCCTTGGTCGTGCAGTCTTTCCACAGCACGGACATGAACAGCACCGGGAAGTTGGCGGACGCGGCAATCGCAAAGGCCAGAGACACCATGAACGCAATGTTCTGCTTCTCAAATGCAATGCCCAGGCCCACAGCCACAACGCCCAGAGCGAGCGTGGTCATGCGGGACACTTTCAGCTCGGAGTCGCTGTCGGCGTTGCCCTTTTTGATCACGGTGGCGTAGATGTCATGTGACACAGCAGAGGCGCCTGACAGGGTCAGGCCAGCCACCACCGCCAGAATGGTTGCGAATGCTACTGCGGATATGAAGCCGAAGAACACGTTGCCGCCAACTGCCTTGGCCACCAGAACCGCAGCCATGTTGGCCGAGCCGCCGCCGCCCTTGATAACGCCCGTAACGACGTTGGCAAATTCGGGGTTGGTCAGCACCAGCGTGATGGCGCCAAAACCGATGATGAAAATCAGCACATAGAAGTAGCCGATCCAGGTAGTTGCCCAGAACACCGACTTGCGTGCCTGTTTTGCATCAGGCACGGTGAAGAAACGCATCAGGATGTGGGGCAGACCAGCCGTACCAAACATCAGTGCCATACCGAAAGAAATTGCGGAGACGGGGTCTTTGATGAAGCCGCCTGGTCCCATGATGGCCAAACCGATTTTGGCAGCTTCTTCGGAGGTTTTTCCAGTGCCGCTGGCAATGGCAGTCTTGACTTCCACGCCACGGGCAAACAGTGCCTCAAAGCTGAAACCAAATTGCGCCATTACCATGAAGGCCATGAAGCTCACGCCGGCCAGCAAAAGGCAGGCCTTGATGATCTGCACCCAGGTGGTTGCTGTCATGCCGCCAAACAGCACGTAAATCATCATCAGCGCTCCGACGATCACCACAGCCATCCAGTATTCCAGACCAAACAACAGCTTGATCAGCGAACCTGCACCCACCATCTGGGCAATCAGGTAGAACGCCACCACCACCAACGTGCCGGATGCCGCAAAAATGCGGATAGGCGTTTGCTGGAAGCGGTAACCGGCCACGTCGGCAAAGGTGAACTTGCCCAGGTTGCGCAGGCGCTCAGCCATCAGGAAGGTGATGACGGGCCAGCCGACCAGGAAGCCGATCGAATAAATCAGACCGTCATAGCCCGATGCCATAACAGCTGCGGAAATGCCCAAAAAGGATGCGGCTGACATGTAGTCGCCTGCGATAGCCAAGCCATTCTGGAAACCAGTAATGCCACCACCACCGGTGTAAAAGTCAGCAGCCGATTTGGTGCGACCTGCTGCCCATTTGGTAATGAAAAGCGTGGCCACCACAAAGGTGCCAAACATGCCAATGGCAACCCAGTTGGTGGGTTGTTTTTCAACCTGGCCCAGGTCGGCGCCAGCGGCTTGTGCCACTGCCGACGCGAGGAGCGCGGTCAGAGCGATGAGAAATTGGGTTCCGGCCTTCATTTGGAAGCTTCCTTCAGGATTTCAGCGGTCAGTCGGTCGTATTCGCCATTGGCGCGACGCACGTAGATGCCAGTGATGACGATAGTGAAAACGATGACGAACATTCCAATGGGAATGCCCACCGAGGTGACGCCAGCGCCAATGGGCTGAGCCAGGAAAGGCTTGTTGAACGCGATCAGGGCGATGTAGCCGTAATACACCACCATCATGATGATGGTGAGCAACCAGCCAAACGAATTGCGCTTTCTGCGCAGCTCGTGGTACTTGGGGTTGGCCTCAATCTTGGCCACTATAGGGTCTATCATGTCTTTCCTTTGAAGGTTGAAGTCCGCATGCATAACGGCCCCGAGGGGCTGTCGCTGGGGGTGGATCATCTGTGGGTGGTCTGACTAAGCCCTTACGCGTTCTTATTAGGACTTTCCCTAATACTTTCCTTTGACTAAGTGCGTGTTTACCCGTAACTTGTGCCCTGTTTTTCACATTGAAAAAAAATATGCACGGGTTACTGCCTAACGCGTAAGTATGCGTTCAGTTCGCTGTCAGTTGTTGTTGGACACACGTCAGTACGAGGTCAGAACCCGGACACATAGTCGCCTCACCGAGTCAAGTCGGTGGAACAAATAAATTTAGATTGGAGACAAAACTATGGCAACAGTGGCCGCACGTCCGATGACGGCGGAAGAGAAGAAGGTGATCTTCGCTTCCTCGTTGGGTACCGTTTTTGAATGGTACGACTTCTACCTGTATGGTTCGTTGGCGGCCATTATTGCCAAGCAGTTCTTTAGTGGACTGGATGAAGGCTCGGCCTTCATTTTCGCGCTGCTGGCGTTTGCGGCCGGTTTCATCGTGCGTCCGTTTGGCGCTTTGGTGTTTGGTCGTCTGGGGGACATGATTGGTCGTAAATACACCTTCCTGGTGACCATTTTGATCATGGGCTTGTCGACCTTCATCGTCGGCATCTTGCCGAACTACGCAACCATTGGCGTGGCGGCTCCCGTGATCCTGATCGCTCTGCGTATGCTGCAAGGCCTGGCGCTCGGCGGTGAGTACGGTGGTGCTGCAACCTATGTGGCAGAGCATTCTCCACAGGGCCGTCGCGGTGCCTACACATCCTGGATTCAGACAACGGCCACATTGGGCCTGTTCCTGTCCCTGATGGTGATTCTGGGAACCCGTACCATGATTGGCGAGGCAGCATTTGCTGACTGGGGTTGGCGCGTGCCGTTCATCGTGTCCATTCTGCTGTTGGCCGTGTCGGTCTATATCCGTTTGAGCATGAATGAGTCTCCCGCTTTCACCAAGATGAAAGCTGAAGGCAAGACTTCCAAGGCGCCATTGTCCGAGTCCTTCGGCCAGTGGAAAAACCTGAAAATCGTGATCTTGGCCCTTATCGGTCTGACAGCGGGTCAAGCAGTGGTTTGGTACTCCGGTCAGTTCTATGCCTTGTTCTTCTTGACCCAGGCGTTGAAGGTTGACGGTGCAACGGCCAACATCATGGTGGCTATTTCCCTGATCATCGGGACCCCGTTCTTCATTGTGTTTGGTGCATGGTCTGACAAGATTGGCCGCAAGCCCATCATCATGGCTGGCTGCCTGTTGGCCGTGGTGACGTACTTTCCGGTTTTTGAGGCGTTGACCAAGGCGGCCAACCCTGATCTGGCCAAGGCGCAAGCCGCGAACAAAGTGGTGGTAACTGCTAACCCTGCCGAGTGCTCGTTCCAGTTCAACCCAACTGGTACAGTCAAGTTCACGTCATCTTGCGACATCGCCAAACAAGCACTGGCTGGCGCGTCGGTGAGCTACGAAAATGCTGTTGCTCCAGCAGGTACCGTTGCCAGCATTGCCGTGGGGACTACCGTGATTCCGGGCTACACGGTCAAAGGACTGTCCAAGGAAGATGCCAAGACCCAGGGTGATGCGTTCAAGAAGGGTCTGGCAGACGCTTTGAAGACCGCCGGTTATCCCGCCAAGGCTGACATGGCCAAATTTGACAAAGTCACTGTTGTTGCCATCCTCACTTACCTGGTGATTCTGGTGACCATGGTGTACGGCCCTGTTGCCGCCATGCTGGTCGAAATGTTCCCCACCCGCATTCGCTACACATCCATGAGCTTGCCCTACCACATTGGTAACGGATGGTTCGGTGGTTTGTTGCCAACGACTGCGTTTGCCATCGTGGCCCAGACGGGTAACATGTACAACGGTTTGTGGTATCCCATTATTGTTGCCGGCATGACCTTTGTGGTCGGTATGTTGTTTGTCAAAGAAACAAAAGACGTGGATATTTACGCCAACGATTGATGGCCCGAGTGAGTTAACGACCCCGGTTCCTAAAGGCCCGGGGTCGTTTTTTTATACTGAAACTTTGCGGGACAGACCTTTAGCTCTGTCCACAACTGATTAGGGATGTTTATGTGGAAAATTGTTGTGGGTTTTGCAGTATTCGCCGGGTTGGCGTTGTTCATTTTGAGCAAGGGTGGGGACATTGATATGAGTGGTGAAAAGCACGGTGCAGAAGCCACACATGCCCCCGAGCCTGCTGCCGCTGCGTCAGCCTCCGTCACATCTGCACCAGTTGCACCCGCATCGACAGTGGCCTCGTCACCGACCGCCAGCGCCAGCAAGTAAGTCAATCAATTCGTAGAGTCGCATGGCGAGCCAACAACGGTTTATTATTCGACCATGAAGATGCACTCTGAATGAAATACGTTAAGACAGAGATTGGCCAGCTGGCTTTCAAATCTCGTTCGCCTTTGTTTTCGTCGAGACAACGAACGGCCTTCATCATGTTTGACGGAAACAAGTCGGTTGAACAGGTGGCGGCTGCTGCTGCGGGTTTGGGTTTGTCGCAAGACGATGTTGACCACATGGTAAGCCACGGTTTTTTGGCCCCTGCACCGGGCGAGCTTTTACTGGCACAGGCGCAAGCAGACCAAGTCGCCGCGCGGGACGTGGTGACCAAATCCTTTCAGGCGCACTCGGCCCAGGACCGTTACAAGGAGGCCAAGCCCTTGGCCACCAAACTCACCGCGGGCTTGGGGCTGCGCGGTTTTCGTTTGAACCTAGCCGTTGAGTCCGCCGGCGGGGTTGATGAACTATTGGCCTTGCTGCCAAAAATCAAGGATGCAGTGGGCGCCAAGGCCTGTGCGGAGTTGGAGCGCGCGCTCACCGAATAGTATTGGTGTGCCCTCATTCGCGGGCCCCAGTTGTGGACGTCCACATTTGGGTTTGACCTTGCTGCCTGGTCGGCGCATGACCTTGTGGGGCGCGCTGCGCGGACAAGTCCCTAGAATGATTGGCCGCATTCAAAAAGACACCACACCATGACCCAGGGAACCATCCGCATTCGCGGTGCACGCCAGCACAACTTGAAGAATCTGGATCTGGACATCCGCACCGGGGAACTGACCGTGGTAACGGGCCCCAGTGGCTCGGGCAAGTCCAGCCTGGTGTTTGACACGCTGTACGCCGAAGGTCAGCGCCGCTATGTGGAAACCTTCTCGGCCTATGCACGCCAGTTTCTGGATCGTATGGACAAACCGGCCGTGGACAAGGTCGAGGGAGTGCCCCCGGCGATTGCCATTGACCAGACCAATCCGGTGCGTTCGAGTCGCTCTACCGTGGGGACGATGACCGAGTTGAATGACCACATCAAGCTGCTGTATTCGCGCGCCGCCCATTTGTTCGACAAGGCCACCGCCCAACCGGTGCAGCACGACACGCCCGACACCATTTACGCCGAGTTGCAGCGTCGCGCGGCAGCGCATTTGCCCATACCAGATCCTCGCTTGGTGTTGACCTTTCCGGTGGAGTTGCCCTCCAGCACAACGGCCGAAGAGCTGACCCAATGGCTGTCCGCCAGCGGCTTTACCCGCATCCATGCCGAGCGTGAGGTGGATAAGAGGAAGGTGCTCGATGTCGTCGCCGACCGCTTCCGCATCGTTGGTGTGGAAAAAGCCCGCGCATTGGAAGCGATCGAGCTGGCGCTCAAGCGGGGCAGTGGCCGACTCAATGTTTATGTAGTCAATGAGGCTTTAGCCCCCGTAGAACCTGCGCAAGCAGCTACTGAAACAATAGCAAGTACAGAGCCCCTGGTCTGGCGCTTTTCCACCGGACTGCACTGCCCGCAAAGCGATATTCGCTACGCCGACCCGATTGCGTCGATGTTCTCGTTCAATTCCGCCGTGGGTGCCTGCGAAGCCTGCCGGGGCTTTGGCCGTGTGGTGGGTGTGGATATGGGCCTGGTCATCCCGAACGACAAGCTTACGTTGCGCGCGGGTGCCGTCAAGCCCATGCAGACCCCAGCCTGGCAGGAGTGCCAGGACGACCTGATGCGACACGCCGAGGCCTCCGGCATCCCCCGTGACACGCCCTGGTACAAGCTGACCCCCGAGCAGCAAGGCTGGGTGATCAACGGCTCACCCAACTGGAACGGCAAGTGGAACCAGCACTGGTTTGGTATCAACCGCTTCTTTGCGTACCTGGAGACCAAGGCCTACAAGATGCACATCCGGGTGCTGTTGTCCAAGTACCGCAGTTACACGTCGTGCTGCACCTGTGGCGGGGCGCGGCTGAAAACCGAGAGTCTGCTTTGGCGCATTGGGACCAAGGAACAGGCGGATGCTGTTCTTGAACCTTCCAGACGTTTTATGCCGCAAGGGGTTACCTGGTCGCGCATGCAACTGGAGGGCTTGCCGGGGCTGTGTTTGCATGACTTGATGTTGATGCCTATCGACAGGCTTAGGCGTTTCTTTGATTCGTTGCAGGCGGGGCTGGGCAAGGCGGAGGCGCCGGATGCCTCATACGGCCCAAATGCGGCCGCCAAATCGGCAACCGACACCCCCACCTCGCCCAGCCCCTCCGTCGCTCCGGTTACATCGGAGGCAGAAGCCAAAACATTGAAACTTCTTCTTGAAGAAGTCTGTACCCGCCTGAAATACCTGTGCGACGTTGGCATTGGCTACCTCACGCTGGACCGCCAGAGCCGCACGCTCAGTGGCGGTGAAGTGCAGCGCATCAACCTGACCACGGCGTTGGGAACCTCGTTGGTGAACACGCTGTTCGTGCTGGACGAACCCAGCATCGGTCTGCACCCGCGCGACATGCATCGCATCATTGTGGCCATGCAGCGTCTGCGCGATGCCGGCAATACGCTGGTGGTGGTGGAGCACGACCCGGCGGTGATGCTGGCGGCCGATCGCATGATTGACATGGGACCCGGTCCCGGAGAAAAGGGTGGTCAGATCGTTTTTGACGGCAGTACCGAGGCACTGCGCGGTGCCGACACCCTGACCGGTGCCTACCTGGGCGGGCGCAAGCAGGTGGGCATGGGTTTCAAGCGCATGGTGGCAGAGAACACACCGCGTCTGATTCTGGAAGGTGCTACCGAGCACAACCTGAAGAATGTCCACATCGAGATTCCCTTGCAGCGCCTGGTGTGTATCACGGGGGTGAGTGGCTCCGGCAAGTCCACGCTGGTGCAGGACGTGTTGGCCCCGGCCCTGTTGCGCCACTTTGGCAAGGCCACCGAAACGCCGGGCGCGCACAGCCGCCTGCTGGGTGCAGAGCAGCTGAGCGAAGTGGTGTTTGTAGACCAGTCGCCCATCGGCAAAACCGCACGCTCCAACCCGGTGAGCTATGTCGGCGCGTGGGATGCGATTCGCGAAATCTTTGCCGGTGCGGACTTGTCGCGCGAGCGGGGCTACACCGCCAGCAAGTTCAGCTTCAACGGTGGCGATGGCCGTTGCCCCACGTGTGGTGGTTCGGGTTTTGAGCACATTGAGATGCAGTTCCTCAGCGACGTGTACCTGCGCTGCCCGGATTGCGATGGCAAGCGTTACCGGCCGGAGATTCTGGAGGTGACGATGGAGAGAAAGGGCCACCGCGTCAATGTTGCCGATGTTCT
This sequence comes from Burkholderiales bacterium, assembly GCA_037143475.1. Lineage (GTDB taxonomy): Bacteria > Pseudomonadota > Gammaproteobacteria > Burkholderiales > Burkholderiaceae_C > Allorhodoferax. The sequence continues at coordinate 23,819 of JBAWYQ010000032.1, forward strand.
GGACCTGACGGTGAGCCAGGCGGCAGACCTGTTTTCCAACGACCGCGACGTCATCCGTGCCCTCCAACCCATCGTCGACGTAGGCCTGGAATATGTAAAGCTGGGCCAACCCGTGCCGACGTTATCAGGTGGCGAGGCACAGCGCCTCAAGCTCGCCGGGTTTCTGGCCGAGGCCGCCAGGAGCAGCACCGCCAGCCGCCAGGCGGTGGCTCGACGTGGCACGCTGTTCATGTTGGACGAGCCCACCACAGGCTTGCACTTTGACGACATCGCCAAACTCATGCGCGCCCTGCGCAAGCTACTGGACGCCGGGCATTCGCTGCTGGTGATCGAGCACAACCTGGACGTGATCCGCGCATCCGACTGGTTGATTGATCTGGGGCCAGAAGGCGGTGATGCAGGCGGTGAAGTCGTGGCCCACGGCACCCCGGAGGACGTGATGCTGCACGCCACGTCGCACACAGGGCAAGCGCTACGCGAGTACGCCGCCGCTATGGGGGTCATGCATGAGGTAGCGGAGCCCAGTGCAAAGTATTTGGCACTTGCTGCTGCGGGTGTTGTTGCACGCGCTGCCGGGGATGGGGTCACGCCGGGTTCCTCATACGGCCCAAATGCGGCCGCCAAATCGTCACCCGGCGCAACCCAATCCCCGGCGGACAACTGTATTCGTATCGTCAATGCAAAAGAACACAACCTCAAGTCTTTGAGCGTTGACATCCCTCGCGGCAAGTTCAACGTGGTTACTGGTGTTTCGGGGTCCGGCAAATCAACCTTGGCCTTTGACATTCTGTTCAACGAAGGTCAGCGCCGCTACCTTGAGTCGCTCAACGCCTACGCCCGCAGCATCGTGCAACCCGCAGGCCGCCCCGAGGTGGACGCGGTCTACGGCATCCCGCCCACCGTAGCCATCGAGCAGCGCCTGTCACGTGGCGGGCGCAAGAGCACCGTGGGCACGACCACCGAGGTCTGGCACTTTCTGCGTCTGCTCTATGTCAAGCTGGGCACGCAGCACTGCATCCACGACGGCGCGGCGGTGGAGCCGCAATCGGCGGACCGCATTGCGGCGCAGTTGCTAAAAAATTTCCGTGGCCAACACATTGGTCTGCTCAGCCCCCTGGTGTCGGGTCGCAAGGGTGTCTATACCGAGTTGGCCGATTGGGCGCGGCCACGTGGCTTCACGCATCTGCGGGTGGACGGCAACTTTTTGCCAACCACGAACTTTCCACGCATTGACCGTTTCAAGGAGCACAACATCGAATTGCCGGTGGCCAGCCTGGATGTGAACCCGGCCCAAGAGGCACAACTGCGCGCGGCTCTGGCCACTGCGCTGGTGCATGGCAAGGGTGTCGTGCATGTGATCACTGGCATGAATGGTTTGAAGGAGGCGATGTTGGCCGGCACACCCGCGGCCGGCATTGGCAGCGTGCAGGTGTTTTCGACCAAGCGCGCTTGCCCGGTGTGTTCCACCTCGTATGTGGAGCTGGACCCACGACTCTTTAGCTACAACAGCAAACACGGCTGGTGCCCGGATTGCGTGGGCACTGGCGTAGCCTTGACCAAGGATCAGCGCAAGGTGTTTGACGATTCGGTGAAGGATGATGACAACAAGGGGCGTGAGCAGACCTTCGCCGAAGCCGACATTGAAGACCTGCACGACACGAATTGCCCTACCTGCCAGGCCACGCGCCTCAACGCCACGGCGCGGGCGGTGCGCTTCAATGGTGTGGGTATCACCGACATTGCGCGCCTCTCAGTGACCGATGTGCGCAAGTGGGTGCAGACGCTGCAGGTGATTGGCGGCATGACGACGCGTGAGGGTGACATTGCGCGTGACCTGGTGCCCGAGATCAAGAGCAGGCTCGAATTTCTGGAAGAGGTAGGTCTGGGCTACCTCACGCTGGACCGCGGCGCGCCCACACTTAGCGGGGGCGAGGCGCAGCGCATCCGCCTGGCGGCGCAACTGGGCAGCAATTTGCAGGGCGTGTGCTACGTGCTGGATGAACCCACCATTGGCCTGCATGCGCGGGACAACAAGATTTTGCTGGGCGCGCTTCGCTCGCTCAGCGACAAAGGCAATACGCTGGTGGTGGTGGAACACGACGAGGAAACCATTCGCCACGCGGACCACATCATTGACATCGGGCCCAGCGCGGGCAAGCGCGGAGGGCGTCTGGTGGCCGAGGGCTCAGTTGCTGATGTGCAGAACGCTACTGAGTCGCAGACCGGGCGGTATTTGTTGCATGCGATGCGGCATCCACTGGCCTTGCGGAGACCTATGGTTTCGTTTGCTGCGTCTTTTGAACTCGCTGCGGAGGAGGCCGGTACGCCGGGCGCCTCATATGGCCCAAATGCGGCCGCCAAATCGGCACCCGGCGCACCGGCCTCCTCCGCGGACAGTGGTTCCAAATCAGTCAAGAAACTCAGTGCCAAGGCGGCCAAAGCAGCTGCTGCGGCAGCGCAGATTGGCGCAAGCTCCGCCGCCAATGCGGAGCTGGCAGAGCGCACCCGTGTAGCCGCCGAATACGCAGCGCTTGCCAACCGCTCCACCGCACGCACCTCCATCGCAGCAGCGGGTAGCCCAGGGCTACCTGCTGCTGGCACAGCGAAAGCAGAGAAGCCAAAAATCGACTGGCTCACGGTCCACGGCGCCACCATGCACAACCTGCAAAACGTCACCGCCAACGTCCCGTTGAAACGCCTGGTTGCAATCACGGGTGTCTCTGGTTCCGGAAAGTCTACGCTCGCACGCGATGTGTTGCTGACCAATTTGCATGCCGTCGTGCAAAAGCGCAGCACCAAAGCCGGGCGCGACGCAATGGATGCGGGCGAGAAAATTCAGTGGATCGGCTGCGAAGGCGTCACCGGGTTTGAAACGGTGGACCGCGTGCTGGAAGTGGACCAGACCCCCATCGGGAAAACCCCGCGTTCGTGCACCGCCACCTACATTGGCTTTTGGGACACCATCCGCAAACTCTTTGCCGACACGCT
>JBAWYQ010000033.1:0-26063 GCA_037143475.1 Burkholderiales bacterium
CCAAACTGGGCCGCAGTTCCGCCCACAACCGGCGTGCCCAGTGCTTCCCACTTTTTGTGAAAGTCGGGATTGCTGAAGATGGCGTTAAAGATCTGGTTGAGCTTGTCGATGAACGCCGGAGGTGTGCCGGCACGCACAGCAATGCCGTGCCAGCCAGTGAACTCGTAGCCTGGTACACCGGATTCGGCCATGGTGGGCACATTGGGCAGGGTGGGGCTGCGCCTAGAAGACGTGACCGCCAACGCAGTGAGCTTGCCCGCCTGGATGTAGGGTAGTGAACTCCCCAAAATGTCAAACATCACGTTGACCTGGCCGCCCAGCAAGTCGTTCAGTGCCGGGCCTGCTCCCCGGTAGGGAATGTGGGTGACATTGATATCCATTTGCGTATTGAACATCACACCGGCTAAGTGCTGCGGGGTACCGTTGCCGGCCGATGCAAAACTCAATTCCGTTTTTTGGGATTTTGCCAACGCAACAAAGTCTTTGACGGTGGTTACACCCAATTTGGGGTGCACTTCGAGTACCAGCGGGAACGATGAAATCTGGATCACTGGTGCCAAATCGGTTAACGGATTAAATGCCATGCTCTTGTACAGCGTGGAGTTGACCGCCATGGGGCCACTGGCCGCAAGCAGCAGGGTATGGCCATCTGCGGGCGCCTGCTTGGCAACCTCGGCGCTGCCCAGGTTGCCGCCGGCGCCCCCTTTGTTGTCGATTACCACGCTCACGCCCAGGCGGGTCTGCAATTCGGTCTGCAGCAATCGTGCCATCAGATCCGTCGGACCACCGGGCGGGTAGGGCACTACAAATCGAATAGTTTTGCTAGGGTAGGCGTCTTGCGCGAAAGTAGCCAATGGAGCAAAAGTAGTGAGCGTCAGGCAGGCGCCAGCCAAGGCGATTGTTCGGCTCCAGGGTTGACTGTTCATACTGTTGTCTCCTGCTTGGTATTTTTAGTTCGAGCCAAACCATTGGCGAATGTCGTTTGCGCTTGCGAGTGGGCGACCCAAACAGCGCGCGGCGTCGGCTGCTTGCAAAACCAGGGCTGCGTTGTTAGGGGCCGTCAGGTCGGTCTTGAGCTTGAGGTTGTTCTCGAAACCCACACGTACATGTCCGCCCATTGCCGCTGCTGCAGTGACGCAGGCATGTTCGGTGGAGCCAAAGGCGCAGATTGCCCATGGCTCGATGCCTGTATGCCGGCGCAGAAATGGCAGCAAGTCTTTAGGGTCTGAGGTCTGACCGGCGGTGTACCGGCCCAGTACAAAGAGTAGAAACCATGGTGCCTCCGGAATCACGCCGCGCTGGCGCAGGTCTTGCCAGCGATCCAAGTCAGCCGTGTCATACAGAATGACCTGGGTCATTACTTGCTCCCGCGCCAACCAGCCAAAAAAATCGGAAAGGCCATGCTCGCCAATGGCGGGGTGGTCAAACTCGCGCAGACCAACAGACACTGCTTCCGGGTGCACGGAACGCACCATGGCCATTTGTTCTGGCGCTTGGTAAACCCCCGCTGCCTCGCTGGTGATTTGCAAAACCATAGAGGTACCCACCGCCGCTTCAAGCGCTCGCAAAGCATCCTGGTAGGCGGCAACGTCCAGGCTATGTCGACCCTGGGCATCGCGGATGTGCAAATGCAGCATGGCCGCACCGGCATCCAGGCAATGTTTTGCCGTGATGGCCAGATCGGATGCATTCAGTGGCAGTGCCGGGTGGTCAATGGCCTGCTTGTAGGCACCATTGGGCGCGACGGTAATGATGAGCGGGGTTTGCAGCACAGAATTTTTCCTATTCCGCTCCATCCAGAGGGGGCAGCGCGTCAGCCAGGAGAGTCAGGCCTTGGCGCAATAATTGGTCATAGCGTGCGCGCGCTGCAATTCGCGGTTCCTCTGGCCAGTCATAAAACCCGCCGCCGGTTTTCATGCCCAGGCGCCCAGCGGCTACCCGGTCCTGCAGAGCGCGTGCAGGTGTGCTGTCGTTGCAAAGGCTGGGGTAAATGGTTGCGGCCGCTGCACAGTGCACGTCCAGACCAGCATGGTCGCGCTGCAAAACCGGCCCAGCCGCCAGAAACCGGAAGCCAAAACCAAAGCGCACGGCGTTGTCCACGTCTTCAGCGGTGGCTACACCATCGTCTATCAGCGAAAAGGCTTCGCGGGCCAATGCGTGCTGTAGTCGGTTTGCAAGAAACCCCGGGCGATCCTTGCGCACTAAAACGGGCACGCTACCGCAGCCGCGCATGTAACTGCACAGGCGCCGGGCCTGTGCTTCGCTGGTTTGTGGCCCCATGACCACTTCGACCAATGGGACCAGGTGGGCAGGCATGAAAAAATGCAGTCCCAGCATGCGCTCCTGACTGGGGAGATCGTGAGCAATGCTGCTGATTGGAAAACTGGAACTGTTGCTGGTCAATACCGTGTGCGTCGTGGTCAGCGCGACCAGTTGCTTGAACAGAACCTGCTTCGCGGTCAAAACTTCAGGAATACATTCAATCACCAGGTCGACATGGGTCCAGTCCACGTCGTGCAGGGCGGGCATCACAATGACGATATCCGCGCGATGCTCCATTTTGTACGGCACCAGTCCGGCCTGCACGTGCCCCCGCAGGCTTGCACGTTTTTCTGAAGAAGGGTCTACAACCGTGACACGCGCGCCGCCGCGTGCCAAAACGATGCCTACGTCGGCACCCATGGTGCCCGCGCCTATGACGACCGCATGGGTCTCGCGGGGATGATCCGGAAGCAGGTTCAAGGTAGTCTCGCTCTTTGTAATTGGGTCGGAGTCTAGGATTAAAGATTTACTTCGTCCAAATGATTTTTTCGATAGACTAATCAAATATGCTTATCAATTGGAATGCCCGAGAGTTTGAAGTTTTCTTGACCGTGGCCGAGACACTTAGCTTTCGGCGTACGGCTGAGCGGGTGCATTTGTCTCAGCCCGCTGTATCGGGAATGATTTCGAGATTGGAGGAGTCACTGAATGTGCGCCTCTTCGACCGTAACACGCGCAATGTGCAATTGACCGCTGCGGGCAGTGTGTTGATGCTGCAAGTGCAGTTGTTGCGCAGTCAGTCCGAAGAAGCGGTGCGTGCGGTACGCAACGTGGCCGAGTTGCGAACCGGTAGCGTTGTGCTGGCAGCGTTGCCCTCTCTGGCCGCTACGGTTGTGCCCAGGGCCTTTGCGCGGTTTGCCGCTTTGTACCCTCAGGTGCGTCTGAAGGTGATGGACACCCTGTCCGGGCCGGCGTTCGATATGGTGCGCTCCGGCCAGGTGGAGTTTGCGCTGACAGCGGCCAACCCGGCCTATGCTGACCTGGATTACACACCCGTGGCGTCGGACCGCTTTGTATTGTTGATACCGACGAGACACTCACTGGCCAGCAAAAAGGGTCCATTGCGGTGGTCTGATATTGCAGGCCTGACCCACATCTCCATGCCGTTGCCGTCAAGCGTTCGGCAGTACGCTGATGCGGCTCTGCTGGAGCATCGAATCCGGTTCTCACCGCAGTACGAGGTGGAACATCTGGCAACGATCAACGCTATGGTGGCAGAAGGTCTGGGGGTAGCTGCGTTGCCCGAACTGGCGGCCGTCGTCGCCCATCAAAACGGGCTGGTGCAGCGCCCCTTGATTGACCCAGACCTTCGTCGCCCCATTGGACTGGTGACGCGGCGCGGGCGTAGCCTGTCGCCCGCAGGTGCTGCCATGGTGGATTTGTTGCGCCTGGAAATGAAGGGTTCGCCGCCGTAGCCGGTCGCCGATGGCTGACAGATTTCAGCTAGGGTGGGGAAATTGCTGGTCTTCGCTGCCAGCCTGTCAGTGCAAAAACTTTTGAACAGACCTCATTGATGCACTGACGCTTTTGCAGACCAGCAGCCGAAGTTGTTAGCTATGGAAAATATCGTACTTGCTGATGCGCGGGTAAAACCTGAACGACGGCATGCTGTTACAGGCGCAAAATCCGATTTTTGCAATTTTGGTGTTTATTGATATGACACGTCTTGTACTGATTGCTGCCATTCCCCTGTTGATTGTTGCCTGCTCGAAAGCGTCGGAGTCCGTGTCGGCGCCCCAAGTGTTGACTGTTGCGCACGCCAGCATCGACTGGGTTAAACCCGAAGGGGCCAGTCTCGAGGCCGTCTTTGCCAAAGCAAAGGTTGAGAACAAGCCGGTATTCCTCTATTGGGGTGCAGTCTGGTGCCCGCCGTGCAACCAGATCAAGGCCACTGTTTTCAATCGGCCAGATTTTATTGAGCGCAGCAAGGGTTTTATTCCGGTATATCTGGATGGCGATACGCCCGGTGCGCAAAAGCTGGCCACCCAGTTCAAGGTGCGGGGTTACCCTACTACCATTCTGTTCAAGCCCGATGGCATCGAGCTGACCCGCCTCCCCGGCGAGGTGGATGCCGTGCAATATATGCAAATCCTTAAAATGGGTATGACGGCAACCCAGCCCATCAAGGAAACATTGAACGCGGCACTGGCAACGCCTGGTGGCGTCGCACCAGCTTTGTCAACTGATGGGTGGAACATGCTGGCCTACTATGCGTGGGACACCGACGAGGCACAATTATTAGCTCAAAGGGACGTGGTTCCGACCTTGCAACAACTGGCTCAAAATTGCCCGCCACAGTATGCAGAAGCGCTGGCCCGTCTGAGCTTGCGCGCAACCGCAATGTCGGGTGGCGAGCAAGTGCCAGCGAAAGCACAACCCCACATGCTGGCGGCGGTGACCCAGATTTTGGCGGATGCGCCCCGCGCCCGTGCGAACGGTGACATTTTGTCCAACTACGCCAATGAACTGGTTACAGCGTTGACCGCCGCAGGCAGCGCTGAACGCAGTTCGTTGACCAATGCGTTGAACATAGCCTTGGACCGACTCTCAATCGAACCGACCTTGTCCAAAGCGGACCAACTTGGCGCCGTGCAAGCCAAAGTGACAATGGCCCTGCTTGGCAAGCCCAAGAGCAGCAAGCCAGAGCTGCCAAGCGAACTCGTGGCTCAGGCACAGGCGGCGGCAACCAAAGCCGACCAAACAGCCACCGACAGATACGAGCGTCAGGCGATCATCCCGTCTGCAGCCCATTTGTTGACTGATGTGGGACTGATCGACGCGTCAGACGCTATGCTCATCGCCGAGCTGCCCAAGGCGGTATCTGGCTACTACCACATGCTGGTACTGGCTTCCAACGCGAAACTGCGCGGCGACAAGACGGCCTCATTGGACTGGGCGGAGAAAGCCTACGCAGGTTCCCTGGGGCCCGCGACCCGCTTGCAGTGGGGCAGCGGCTTTGTCAACAAGCTGATTGAACTGTCACCCCAAGACAGCGCGCGCATCGAGAAGGCCGCATCGCAAGTGATTGGCGAATTGGACGCTGCGCCTGATACCTTTTATGAACGTAACCGCCGTAGTTTGGAAAAAATGGGCATTCAGCTGAACCAGTGGAATGCGAATGGGAAAAATACTGGCGTAATGAAAAAACTTACTGCCCAACTCGATGGTATTTGCGGCAAGTTACCGGAGGCAGACGTGGCGCGTGCCGCCTGCAAAGGCGTGTTTGGTAAGGTGCCGAAGAAGGCCTGAATCAAAGCTTCATTTCAAGCCGCACTCCCCAGCGAATCTTGGACTGGTTGGCGTTTTCGTTGTCCTGGCGCTGCGTGCCATTGAGGATGCTGCTGGTATTGAGGTAGTCTCGTGGCAGCAGGTTGCTAGCGCTCAAACGCATTTGGGCGCTGGGGTTGATGAACCAGACCAAAAAGGCGTCGGTTACGACTTTTGCACCGACTGAAATGCTCTGGATGTCGCTGAGTTGCAGGTCATAGCCGGGCGTGACGTTGACGCTCGCCCCCATGCTGAAGGGCAGGCTACGCAGCTTGTAATCAGCACCCAGATTGGCCGTGCCCTTGGGCTGACCTTCGAGGCGGTTGTTGGGGCCGGGTACTCTTTCGACGCTGGAATCAAAGAAACTGACGTTGGTACGCATGGCAACGGGCAGGGACTCTGGCCAGAGTTCGTCCAGACGGAACTTGGCTTCCAGCTCAATGCCCTGCGCGATAGCGTTACCCACGTTTTGTGGGCGAGAAACCCAGCGCTTGTCCGCTGACCACGAAACGTCTTCCAATGCCACCACATTGCGAATCAGGTCGTTGATTCGGCGGTAGAAAAAGTTGGCGCTCATCAGGCCACCCTTATCCAGATAGTGCTCGTAGGCGATCTCGAACCCGCGCGCCAATTCGGGTGTCAAGTTGGGGTTGCCAGCACGGTCCGGGCTGCCCACCTCATTGGCTCCGTTGGGGAAGCGCTGAGAAATGGATGGCCTCGCAATCAACTCCTGCAGGGTGGCCGACTTGTAGCTGCGCGTGAGGCTGCTTCGCCACTGGTCGCGGCTCTTTTCATCGGGTTTCCAGGTGGCGTGAAGCAGGGGAGTGAGCACACTGCTACTGTTGCTGACCTGGTAGGCGTCGCTGTCACTGCGGGTTTCGATGCCCTCCCATCGCAGACCGGCATAGGTTGAAATTTGCTTGGTGGGGCTCCACTCGTCTTGAATGTAGGTGGCGACGCGCATGCTGGAGGCACTCAAGTCGTCGCCAAACTCTGTCAGTATGGGCAAGCCATTTTGCAATGTGGTGCGGCTTTGCTTTCGCACGCTGTTGTCCAGTTCCAGGCCCGCCACTAAGCTGTGTTCGTTTTCCAATTGCTGGGAAGCCTTGCCCGTCAGGGTCCATCCTGTTTCCTTGGTGCTGGTTTGGTCGTCGGTTGTTCGTGTCAATTGACCAGTGGTGTCAAACTCCTGCCGGGTACCGTTGTTTTCAAAGTTGCCACTACCTGCGCCACCGCGTAGCTCCAGTCGGGTGCCATCGCCCAAATTCTTCTGCCACTGGACATTGCCGCGCAGTGAACTGAATCGGCCATCACCTCCCGTTGTGTAGCGTGCGTAGGGCTGGGGTATTACCCCACCCGCCAATTGTTCTAGTTGGCCCTGAGACTCCGACGTGCCCTGCGACATCATCAAAAAGGGCATCAGGATCAGTGACTCACCTGGCGCGATGGCAATTTGCACTCGACCGTTCAGGTGAAGACCATCACGCTTGTTGACGCTAAAGCCGCTTTCGTGTTGGTCCAGCACCTGCGCGCCATTGCCGAGGTCGTACCATCGGGTGCGGGTGTCGTTCTCGTCGCGGTTGTCGCTTTTGTTGACGGACAAGGTCAGCGTGTAAGTGATACTTTCACCAAACTTGTCATTGCGTGTCCAGGAGGCCGTAGGCGAAACACGGTTTTCTTCAATACCTGCGCCAAACCGTACTTCATTTAGCGTTTTTTTGAGCGCCTCTTTGAGTACAACATTGATGGTGCCTGCCACCGCCCGCGCCCCGTATTCGGCGGTGGGTGCACGCATGACTTCGATGCGCTCCACCTGGTCGGGCGTCAGGTTATCCATCGAAAAACCGGGTGGCATGCGTTCGCCATTGACGAGCAATTGGGTGTAGCCGCCACCCATGCCGCGCATGCGAACATCGCCGCCGCGGCCTGGTCGACCGCCGGTGGTTACGCCGGGCAGGCGCTTGAGCACTTCGCTGACTGAATGGTCACCAAAGCGCTCAATATCTTCTTTTCCGATGATGATCTTGGCAGCGGTTGATGCACGGCGCTGGTCGGTGTCGCTGGAGGAGCCAATGACTTCGACCCGCCCCAGTGATGGTGGATCTTTGGGCTCATTGCGTTCGGGTGTAGCTGCAGGTCTAACGACTGTTTTTGTGACAGGTATAACAGCCGGTTTGGCTGCCGGTGCTTCGGGTTGATCGGCTTCGCTTGGGATATATGATGCGGGTTTAGCTGAATCCGCCGACTGTGCTAGTACATTTTGTGCCACTGCAGGCAAGCAGCACGAGATGACCGCTAGCAATACCGCGCGTCGTACTAACGTCTCAACGGACGCAAGGTATGGTGTCAACACTCAACCGACAGGTCAGGGTTTGCTAGACGCTGCCGCGTCGGCCGGTACGCGCCGTGCGCCGTCGAAGCGACGTGCCCAATAGCCAAGCGACAGGCTTTCGACCCGTACATTCGCACCAGACTTGGGAGAATGAATGAAATTTCCATCACCCACGTAAATCCCGACATGGCTGAAAGCCCTACGCATCGTGTTGAAAAAAACCAGATCACCCGGTTGCAGGTCAGCTCGGTCAATTTTTTCGGATGCCGCCGCCTGCTGATTGGCACTGCGGGGCAAAACTAATCCGGCGCTTTGTTCAAAAATAGCTCGGACGAAGCCGCTACAGTCAAACCCGGTGTCGCTGCTAGTGCCGCCACGCTTGTAACGCACCCCAAGAAAAGTCATGGCGTTGTCTACCAGTTCAGATGCTTTTGCCTCTACCTTTTCACCTACATCGCCAATTCTTGACAGGAAACCTCGGTCCGAAAAGGGTTGGATGATCTCGTCGCTGGAAGGCAAAGGATTGGCATATGCAGCATTAATCAGCAAAAGCGCGGCTAGAACGAGGATAATTCGCATCCAAGAAGCTTAACCCGTGGTGTTCACGGCGTCAAGCCAGGCTTAGAAGGGCAATACAGATGGCAAAAGCAGAATCGAAAACCACCGTTCTACCAGACGGTTTGCGTTACAAGTCAAAAGTATCGGGTTCCCCATTTATGGCGGCAGCGTCATTTGGTGGTGCAACCATGTCGTGCTTTTTGTGCGGAAAACACAGGGCGCGTTCTCTGATGACTACCCGGAAGGTGCTGGGCAAGTCCCAGGCCGTGTGCGCGCCTTCATGCAAGGCGCTAGACGAAGCAACTGCTGCTGCCGCGGCCGAAAAGTGACATTACGCGTCATGGCCGGGACGGGCTGTGGGTTCTTTTACTGAAAGTCGCTTATGTTGTTAGATGTAGAAGAGTCTCAGTTGGTTTTGGTGGACTATCAGACCCGATTGCTGCCAGCCATCGCAGATGGTCCTGCAGTTCTGGTGAACGCAATTCGGTTGGTTAAGCTGGCTGCTTTGTTAAAGGTGCCGGCGTTTGCCACTGAGCAAAATCCTTCTGGCTTGGGCTCCACTGCGCCTGAGCTTCAAGTTGCCTTGCAGGAGGCGGGCGCCAGAATGCTGTCCAAGATGCAGTTCAGTGCGGTAGAAGAGGGACTGGGTGAGTGGCTGCGTCCGACACCAAAACCGTTGCAAGGTAACGCCCGCAGTTTGCCCAAGCATTTGCAAAAAGCTTCTGTTGGCGCCCAACGCGGCACCATAGTTCTGGCGGGTTGCGAGGCCCATGTGTGCCTGCTCCAGACCGCGCTGGATTTGTTGGAAGATGAGTTTGACGTGTGGGTGGTTACGGATGCTTGCGGTTCACGCACTGAACGTAACCGCGACGCCGCATTTGACCGCCTGGCGGGCGCTGGCGCGGAATTGGTAACCACGGAAATGGTCGCATTTGAGTGGGTTCGTAGTGCCGAGCACCCGGATTTCAAAGCGGCTCAAGCGCTAATCAAGTAATTGCTGCAGTAAATTGACCTGTGTCAGTCAGGTGCTAGCAAGCTGAATATTCATAATTATGAATTCAGTTTCAACGGCACCGAGGACACAATATGACCGCTTACGCAGATTTCTATCGCCGCTCCATTGATGACCGGGACGGTTTTTGGGCCGAAGAAGCCCAGCGCATCGACTGGAAAACCGCACCGCAGCAGGTTTGCGACTACAGCAACCCGCCGTTTGCGCGCTGGTTTGTGGGCGGCACTACCAATTTGTGCCACAACGCGGTGGACCGCCATTTGAAAGACCGCGCCGACCAAGCCGCGCTAATTGCCGTTTCCACCGAGACCAATACCGAAAAGGTCTACACCTTTACCCAATTGCACGCGGAAGTGCAGCGCATGGCCGCTTCCTTGCAGGAGTTAGGCGTGCAAAAGGGTGACCGGGTCCTGATTTACATGCCAATGATTGCCGAGGCCGCCTTTGCCATGTTGGCCTGCGCGCGCATTGGTGCGATTCATACCGTGGTTTTTGGTGGCTTTGCGGCTGGCGCGCTGGCTTCGCGTATTGAGGATGCAAGCCCCAAGGTCATTGTCAGCTCGGACGGCGGCATGCGTGGTGGCAAAGTGGTTGAATACAAGCCCTTGCTGGACGACGCGATTGCGCAATCGAGCCACAAACCAGCCGCTGTTTTGCTGGCCGATCGCAAACTGGCCACTATGAATATCGTAGCGGGTCGCGACCATTCCTGGGGGGCTTTGCGCGAAAAACACCTCAACATCGTGGTTCCTTGTGAGTGGTTGGAGTCCACCCACCCAAGCTACACACTTTATACCAGCGGTACCACCGGCAAGCCCAAGGGCGTTCAGCGCGACACCGGCGGTTATGCCGTGGCGCTGGCTGCCAGCATGAAGCATATTTATTGCGGCAACCCGGGGGAAACCTATTTCTCTACCAGCGACATTGGCTGGGTGGTGGGCCACAGCTACATCATCTATGGGCCGCTGATTGCCGGCATGGCCACCATCATGTACGAAGGTTTGCCAACGCGCCCGGACGGCGGCATCTGGTGGAGCCTGGTTGAGAAATACAAGGTCACGGTCATGTTCAGCGCCCCCACGGCGGTGCGCGTGCTTAAAAAGCAAGACCCTGCCTTGCTGTCCAAATACGACCTTTCCAGCCTGCGGGCGCTGTTCCTGGCGGGCGAGCCGCTGGACGAGCCAACCGCACAGTGGATCAACGAAGGCCTGGACAAGCCCATCATCGACAACTACTGGCAGACCGAAACCGGCTGGCCCATTTTGAGCATTGCCAACGGCGTCGAGAAAAAGCCCAGCCGCTTTGGCAGCCCCGGCGTGGCCATGTATGGCTACAACGTCAAGCTGATTGATGAAAACACCGGTGAAGAACTGACCGGTGCTGACCAGAAGGGCGTGGTCGCCATCGAAGGCCCATTGCCACCCGGCTGCATGCAGACGATTTGGCAGGATGACGCACGTTTTGTCAAAACCTATTGGCAGAGCATTCCTGGCAAGCTGGTGTACAGCACGTTTGACTGGGGCGTGCGTGACAAGGACGGCTACTTCTTCATCCTGGGTCGTACCGATGACGTGATCAACGTGGCTGGCCACCGCCTGGGCACCCGCGAGATCGAAGAGAGCATTTCCAGCCACCCCAATATTTCCGAAGTGGCGGTGGTGGGTATTGCCGATGCGCTCAAGGGCCAGGTCGCCGTGGCGTTTGCCGTGGTGAAGGATGCCAGCGGATTGGTGGATGCCGCCGCCCACGCCAAACTCGAAGCCGAAGTCATGAAGGTGGTGGACAACACCATTGGTGCTGTCGGCCGCCCGGCCCGTGTGCGCTTTGTGACGGTATTACCGAAAACGCGCAGTGGCAAACTGTTACGCCGCGCCATTCAGGCCGTGTGCGAAGGGCGTGATGTGGGCGATCTGACGACAATGGACGATCCCGCTGCGCTACAGCAAATTCGCGACATATTGTCCTGATCCTTCAGCCTGGTGCGTCGCGGTAGAAGCACCGCGCGCACGCTTGCTGGTAGCGGTTGTTACCGCCAATCACAACCTGGTCGCCGGCATGTACGCGTTGGCCGTTGTCGTCGATGCGAATGTTCATGGTGGCTTTGCGGCCGCAGGCGCAGATCGTCTTGATTTCCTCAATGTCTTCGGCCAGGGTCAGCAGTTGCGCTGAGCCAGGAAATGCGTTTCCCTGAAAGTCGGAGCGCAAGCCAAAGCAGATGACCGGCAGGTTGTGCACATTGGAGAGTTGATGAAGCTGCCGGGCCTGATCGGATGACAGAAATTGCGCCTCATCTACCAGCACGCAGGCCAAAGTGGTTTCTGTGGCGAGCAGCGTCAAAAAATCCGTTTTGTCGTCAAACACGCTGGCCTGGCGTTCCAGGCCGAGGCGTGAAGCGATGCAACCGGCACCGCGGCGATCGTCAATGGCTGCGGTAAATAGCAGGACCTGTTGCCCTTGCTCTTCGTAGTTGTAGGCAATTTGCAAAAGCGCGGTCGATTTGCCTGCGTTCATCGCTGAGTAGCGGAAAAAGAGTTTGGCCATTCGTGTTAGGTTTGGTGTTGTGAGGTCTTATGGCCCGCTGATGTCGACATCAATCACGATGTCACGCTCAAACAGGTCCACCGCCGTCTTTGCCACCTGAACGGTGTCGAAGTAGGCATAGGCGCCAACGGTAACAGCCCCCAGAATCGGTACAAAGCGCGCGGCACCTTTGCTGATAACGGTTTTTGAAACTTGCACACCAATCGTTTTGGCCAGACTTTGCAAAAATTTCAGAGAAGTTTGCTGGATGACGATGCGCTCACCTACGCGGACTACGACATCGCGAAACAGCTGGGCTGAGACGTGCTTGAACAAGCAATACACCATCTGCTCGCGCCCCAGAGTCTTTCGCTTGCCGTACACCGCAGCAATATCGGAGACCATTTGCGCCTGCAATTTCCATATGCCTATCAGTTCGGGGACAACGGTTAGCCAGCCCAATAAACCGGGTGGCAACGAAAGAGAGCCCGAGATCAAACTCGCATTGCGCGCAGCAGCCCGCGAGATGGCGTGTGCGCGTTCGGCCGGTTGGGTTAGCGTGGCCTCATTGCTCTCAGGGACGTGCAGAACCAAGTCCAGCACGGCATCGGTCAGCACGCTCTCGTTCGTTGGCGTTGTAGTTGCCATGGTGTCAATGCACAAGCCTAACCAATGTCAACGACGTGAAAACCGTATTGTCCAGCGCGCCGGTCGGCAAAGTAGCGCTCCAGCGTTTCTTTAACTGTGCGGAACGCCACTTCGTCCCAGGGAATTTCGTCTTCGGCGAACAATCGCGCCTCTATGGTCTCGGTGCCAGGGTTGAACTGATCGCTGAGCAGACGGGCGCGGTAGAATAAGTGCACTTGGCCGACGCGGGCTACGTTGAGCAGGCTGAACAAGCCTTGCATTTCAAATTGTGCGCCCGCTTCTTCATCGGTTTCTCGGGCCGCCCCTTCGGAGGTGGTTTCACCTAATTCCATGAAGCCGGCAGGCAGTGTCCATTTGCCCCAGCGGGGTTCGATATTGCGCTTGCACAGTAGCACCTTGTCTCCCCAGTACGGCACGGTACCTACGACGTTGAGCGGGTTTTCATAGTGCACCGTCGCGCAAGACGTGCACACTGCACGCTCTTTGGTATCACCGTCGTCTGGCAGACGGTAGACCACCGCTATGCCGCATTGTTTGCAATGTTTGATGGGGCTGCGCAGCATGGTGAGAGTAATTAAGTTGGAAACGGCGGGCAGGACGCAAGGTCTTCGTAGTATTCCATGATCTTTGAATCAGGCTTTTAGCGCGCGAACTGCCAGGCTTTGGGTCGCACGCCCGATCAGGCCAAACTGATCGTAGAGTGCTGATTCGGCCAGTCCACAGCCGTTGGAGCCCAGCCAGGTTCGAGCATCCAGGCAGATCCATTCGCCCTGTGGGCGGCGCAGCAGGTTGATCGTCAGATCGGAGTTGACGAAACTGTAGTGCTTGTAGTCCAGCACGGCACTGATGCCATTACCCGAATCGGCCGCCACTGCCACGCGCTGGTAGGGGCTGGGAGCTTCACCCTCCGCCAATGGATGGTGCAAACGAAACCAGATGGCGCATGGTCCGTCGAAGAGGTGGCCGCGCGCCTGGCGGGTCTCCACCAGATCAGAATAGCCAACGTGCCGCCCGGCAAAAGGAAAATACGCTGGCGCGGAGTCCTGTGGCAGCGTCTGCACGGTGGGCAGTGGATGGCCCGGCAGGCCCTCGGGTAACAACAATTCACTTTCACGCTGGGCCAGGGCGGTGAATACGCCCACCACTTTGCCGCCGGCCAGCAACTCCGCCGAAAAATGTCCGGCGTTGCGCCCCACATAGACGGTGGCGACTTTGACTTCCAGGTCGCTGATGGGAACCGGGCGCAACAGGTTGGCGGTGAGTCGCGCTACATGAGTCAAACCCTGCTCCTGGGCCGCAAGCTCAATGGCGCGACACACCAGCGCGGTTGGGGGTCCTGCGTGCTGATGGTCAGGGTGCCAGGGCCCGCGTGTCAGGCCGCTGGATGCGAAGTGGCCGTCAGCTTGGGCGGTGTAGGCTGAGGTGGGGTGTGCAGACGGATGGTTCATTCAATGCGGACCTGAACACCTTGCAGACCGTCAATAGCACCCACGAGCGTGTCTCCGCGTACCACCGCGCTCACTCCCTCGGGAGTGCCAGTGAAAATCAGGTCGCCCGGCTGCAACGCCCAGGCGGCGGACAACTGCTCAATGGTCTCCGCCACGTTCCAGATCAGCTTGGCAATGTTGCTTCGCTGGCGGTCCTGGCCGTTGACCTGCAAATGGATGGCGGCAGAGTCAATGCCAAAAACCTGTGCTGCGGGGGTGATGGCTCCAATCGGCGCCGAGTGGTCAAACCCCTTGCCGATGCTCCAGGGGCGACCGTGCTTTTTCATCTCGTTCTGCAGGTCACGGCGTGTCATGTCCAAGCCAACGGCATACCCATAAATGTGCTTGGAAGCGTCGGCCGCCTGAATGTGGGAACCACCCACGCCGATGGCTACCACCAGTTCAATTTCGTGGTGAAGGTTGCTTGTCAGCGTGGGGTAGGGCATGCCCACCATTGAGCCCGGTTCTGCCACCAGCACGGCGTCGGCCGGCTTCATGAAGAAAAAGGGCGCCTCGCGGCCGGTGCCGCCCATTTCCAGCGCGTGGTCGACGTAGTTGCGACCCACGCAGTAGATGCGGTGCACCGGAAAACGGTCTGATTTGCCGACAACCGGCACGCTGACCAAGGGAGAGGGAGCGAAGACGTAGGACATGGCGGATTCCCTTCAATGGTAAAAACGGGTGGGCCGTTCAGGCCGATTTGGCGACCAGGTCGAAGTGCTCGACAACCGGAGGCGCGGCGAAGAACGGTCCGACAATTGCGCGCCACTGGGTGAAGGCCTCGGATTGGCGAAAACCTATGGTGTGGTCTTCCAACGTATCCCAGAAAACTTGCAGGATGTAGCGTTCAGGGCTTTCCAACCCCTTGTTGACCTTGTAGCCCTGAAAACCCTTGGCATTGCCAATTGCTGCGCTTAAACCCCGCTGGATGGCTTCCTCAAACGCGGCGTTCTGGCCAGGGTGGATGCGGATATCGGCGAGTTCGAGGATCATGGTGCGGGCTCCGGATCAATGGTGGGTTGTTGTGCAGGGAGTCAATGGTAACGGGCTTGTCAAAGTAAGGCTGCGTTATCCTAGTTCGCATGGCATTTCCTACACACCTATCGGCCGACTGGCTGGTACCCGACTGGCCCGCACCGGTTGGCGTGCGCGCGCTGTGCACCACGCGATGCGGCGGCTTTTCAAATTTGCCGTATGACAGCTTGAACTTGGGTTCACACGTTGGAGATGATCCGGGCACCGTGGCGCGCAACCGTGCCGTGCTGCACGCCACCGTAGTGGCCAGACCGGTGTTTTTGAACCAGGTTCATGGTACCGAGATACTGCCGCTGGACGCCGCCATTTCGGATGATCTGACGGCAGATGGCTCGTTCACGCGCAAGCGAGGCCTGGCGTGTACTGTCATGGTGGCAGACTGCCTGCCTGTACTGATGTGCGATCGGGGTGGCTCCATGGTGGCTGCTGTGCACGCGGGTTGGCGTGGGCTGGCGGGAGTCGCTGGAATCGGTGTTCTGGAGGAGGCCTGCCAGCGATTTAGGCCTCTAGCCCCCGTGGAATATGCGCAACCAGCTACTGAAATCATAGCGTGGTTGGGGCCGTGCATCGGGCCGGATGCGTTTGAAGTGGGCGTGGACGTGGTCACGGCTTTTACGCAGGACAACCCAAATGCGCTGCAATGCTTCAAATCGCAACCTGCTGGCAAATGGCTGGCCAACTTGCCAGCGCTGGCCCGTCAACGCTTGAACGCCTTGGGCATCACCCAAGTGTTTGGCAATGATGGCAGCCCACCGTGGTGCACCGTGGGCGACCCGCTACGGTTCTTTTCCCATCGACGGGACCGAGTTAGCGGGCGCCACGCTGCCTGTATCTGGCTGGAGTGATGTTTGCAGTTCTGCAGCTTCACGCGCCCGAATGGCGCGCTTGCGCGCCGGGGCGCCCATAAAGTACAAAATCAAGCCAACTGGAAAAAGACCATAGAGGACGAGGGTGATGATGGCACCCAAGAGAGTGCCGTTGGCATTGGTGGCTTCGGCCACGCTCATCATAATGACAACATATAGCCAGGCGATAGGAACGATGTACATAGCATTTGCGAGGTAATTTTCACGGCCTGTCAGGGAGACGTAGGCCGCAGTTGCGATACTATGTTCCCATAACAGTCAAATGCAACAAAGGTGACAGTGTGACGCAAAACGCTCCCGATTTTCTGACCCAGGCTGCCCAGCAGTTCCAACAATCCATGACCGAGAACTGGTCCAAGGCTGTGCAGTCGTTGCAGAGCATGGATTTGGGGGCCATAGGCTCTGGCCTCCCATCCTCTGGCGCCAAGAAGCCTGAAATCCATTTTGCACCTGAGAAACTTCAGGAGTTGCAGCAGCAGTATTTGCAGGACGCCATGGGCATGTTCAGCAAGGGTATGTCCGCCCCCAGTAGCGATAAAAGATTTTCTGGCGAGGCGTGGGGCAGCAATCCATTGGCCGCCTACTCGGCTGCTGTGTACATGCTCAATGCCCGCACCATGATGGGGTTGGCTGATGCGGTTGAGTCTGATGACAAAACCCGAAGCCGAATTCGTTTTGCCGTGGAGCAGTGGATGGCGGCGGCGGCGCCCAGCAACTTTATGGCTTTCAATGCTGATGCCCAAAAGAAAGCCATTGAGACCAAGGGCGAAAGTATCGCAAAGGGTATTCAGAATCTGGTGCATGACCTGCGTCAGGGCCATGTGTCCATGACCGACGAGAGCCTTTTTGAAGTCGGCAAGAACGTCGCCACGACCGAAGGCGCTGTGGTTTTTGAGAATGCTTTTTTTCAGCTGATCGAATACAAGCCATTGACGGCCAAGGTGTACGAGAAACCGTTCCTGATGGTGCCACCTTGTATCAACAAGTTCTACATACTGGATTTGCAGCCTGAAAATTCGTTGGTGCGCTACGCGGTGGCGCAAGGACACCGCACCTTTGTTGTGAGTTGGCGCAACCCCGATGCGTCCATGGCGACGGCAACTTGGGACGACTATATTGAACAGGCCGTTATCAAGGCCATTGGCGTCACGCAGGAAATTTCTGGCTCGGAAACCATCAATGCTCTGGGTTTTTGCGTTGGCGGAACCATGCTGGGTACCGCGATGGCCGTGCTGGCGGCGCGCGGCGAGAAGCCCGTGGCGAGTGCTACGTTCCTGACCAGCCTGCTGGACTTTACCGATACCGGCATTCTGGATGTATTCATTGATGATGCCTTTGTCGAGTATCGCGAGAAAGAGATGGGCAAGGGCGGTCTGATGAAGGGTCAGGATTTGGCCTCGACATTCAGCTTTTTGCGCCCTAACGACCTGGTCTGGAATTATGTTGTCGGTAATTACCTCAAGGGCGAAACACCGCCACCGTTTGACCTTCTGTACTGGAACTCTGACAGCACCAATTTGCCTGGCCCTTACTACGCCTGGTATCTGCGCAACACCTACCTGGAAAATAATCTGATCAAGCCTGGAAAGGCAACAGTCTGCGGTGAAAAAGTTGATTTGAATGCGCTGGATATGCCGGTCTACATTTACGGTTCGCGTGAAGACCACATCGTGCCGATTGGTGGCGCCTACGCTTCCACGCAGGTATTGCCAGGCAAGAAGCGATTTGTGATGGGCGCTTCGGGTCACATTGCCGGCGTGATTAACCCGCCGTCCAAGAACAAGCGTAGCCACTGGATTCGTACCGATGGCAAACTACCTAAATCGCAGGCCGCCTGGTTGGAAGGTGCGACCGAGCACCCCGGTAGCTGGTGGACCGATTGGTCAACTTGGCTTAAGGGTAACGCGGGTAAGCAGATTGCCGCGCCCAAAACCTATGGCAAGGGCAAGTACAAGGCCACCATGCCTGCCCCAGGCAGCTATGTCAAAGCCAAGGCATAACCGTTTTAATTTGATTCACTGAAGGACTAAAAATGGAAGACATCGTTATCGTTTCAGCCGCACGCACGGCAGTTGGCAAATTTGGTGGCACTCTGTCCAAGACGGCAGCGCCTGAATTGGGTTCAGCCGTCATCAAGAGTCTGTTCGCCCGCACAGGTCTGGGTGCTGACCAGGTCGGCGAAGTGATTTTGGGCCAGGTCCTGGCCGCGGGCGCGGGTCAAAACCCGGCGCGCCAATCCGTTATTAAGAGCGGCTTGGCCAAAGAAACTCCGGCATTGACCATCAATGCCGTGTGCGGATCAGGCCTCAAAGCGGTGATGTTGGCAGCCCAGGCCGTGGCCTGGGGCGACAGCGAGATCGTGATTGCCGGTGGTCAGGAAAACATGAGCGCCAGCCCACACGTTTTGTTGGGTAGCCGTGACGGACAACGCATGGGCGACTGGAAGATGATCGACTCCATGATCGTTGACGGCCTTTGGGACGTCTACAACCAGTACCACATGGGCATCACCGCCGAGAACGTCGCCAAGCAATATGGCATTACCCGCGACATGCAGGACGCTCTGGCGCTGGCTAGCCAGCAAAAGGCGGCCGCCGCGCAAGACGCAGGCCGTTTTGTTGACGAAATTGTGCCTTTCAGCATCGCCCAGAAGAAGGGTGATCCAATTGTTTTTTCGGCTGACGAGTTCATCAACCGCAAGTCCAATGCCGAAGTGTTGGCTGGTCTGCGTCCAGCCTTTGACAAGGCCGGTGGTGTGACTGCAGGCAATGCGTCCGGCATCAATGACGGTGCTGCTGCTGTCATGGTGATGACCGCCAAGAAGGCCGCTGCATTGGGGCTGACACCCATGGGCCGTATTGCCAGTTTCGCCACGAGTGGACTGGACCCCGCGCTGATGGGTATGGGCCCAGTGCCGGCATCACAAAAGGCACTGGCCCGCGCCGGCTGGAAGGCGCAAGACTTGGACTTGCTTGAAATCAACGAGGCCTTTGCCGCCCAAGCCTGTGCCGTTAACAACGAGATGGGTTGGGATACATCCAAGGTTAACGTCAATGGCGGCGCCATTGCTATTGGTCACCCGATCGGTGCGTCCGGTTGCCGTATCCTTGTGACCTTGTTGCACGAAATGCAACGCCGCAATGCCAAGAAGGGCATTGCCAGTCTGTGTATTGGTGGCGGTATGGGTGTTGCCCTTACCATCGAACGATAGTTAACTGATTGAACAGAATTGTTTCGTAGTAAGTAAAACCAACGAGGAGTGAAAATGAGTCAAAAAGTAGCGTATGTGACCGGTGGCATGGGTGGTATCGGTACCGCCATTTGCCAGCGTATGCACAAAGAAGGTTTCAAAGTTATCGCCGGTTGTGGCCCAACCCGGGACCATGCCAAGTGGATTGCTGAACAGGCAGCCTTGGGCTTCACCTTCTATGCATCGGTGGGCAATGTCGGTAACTGGGATTCCACTGTTGAAGCCTTCACAAAGGCCAAGGCGGAGTACGGCAGCGTTGATGTGCTGATCAACAATGCCGGTATCACCAAGGACCGCATGTTTCTGAAGATGACGCGTGAAGATTGGGACGCCGTGATTGAAACCAACTTGAACTCCATGTTCAACGTCACCAAGCAGGTGGTTGGCGATATGGTGGAAAAGGGGTGGGGCCGCATCATCAACATCTCGTCAGTGAACGGCGTCAAGGGCCAGGCTGGACAGACTAATTACTCGGCTGCCAAGGCAGGTATGCACGGCTTCTCGATGGCACTGGCGCAAGAACTTGCAACCAAGGGCGTGACCGTCAATACGGTTAGCCCTGGCTACATCGGCACCGACATGGTGAAAGCCATTCGCCAGGAAGTGCTGGACAAGATCATTGGCACAGTGCCGGTCAAGCGCCTCGGCGAGCCCGGTGAGATTGCCTCCATTATTGCGTGGCTGGCATCGGACGAGGGCGGCTACGCCACGGGTGCCGAGTTCTCAGTCAACGGTGGCTTGCACATGGGTTGATCTCATTTTTGGGTGGGCGGTGATGCGCCCTGACTAAAAAATCCCGCTTATGCGGGATTTTTTATGCCCAATGACATGATCATGGGTGTGCATTGGCCGGTGATTTTCGTAATATCTTGACTGATCGGTCAATATCTTCGGTATGCTTGCTGTAAGTCAAGAAAACAAGTCGAAGATTGCGGCATTTATTTTTGGTTGGAACCGTCATTTGGACAAGGAAGGCGCATGAAAAGCGAGGACGATGGCATTGAGCTTGTGGAGGTAAGCTCATTGCGTCTTGGTATGTATGTCGAGCTAGACGTGGGGTGGCTGGCCCATCCGTTTCCGACCGGTAGTTTTAAACTGGCTTCTACCAAGCAAATCGAAATCATTCGCGGTTTGGGTTTGCAACGCGTACGCGTCAACATGGCCAAGAGTGCGCCCGAGCCATCCGATCCATCATCTAGTTCCACTTCCGTTGTTGATACCCAGACACTTGCGCGCAGTGAGGCGGCACAGCGCGATGCCTTGGCGCGACGCGAACGCACTGAGCTGCTTTCGGCGCAGCAGCGCAGTTTGGTGGTGTGTGAGCGGCGCTTTGGTGAGGCCGTTCGCCAATATCGAAAGACCCTGGAATTGATACCGTCGCAGCCCATGGCAGCAAAAGAGCAGTGCCAGGCTATGGTTGATGGTTTTGTTGACGAAATGCTGGCAGAGGGGGAGTCAGCCATCCGCCTGCTCTCGGAGGCTGCGGGTGACAAGTCGTCCATGCATCCTGTCAACGTCACCATTGTTTCATTGCTGCTGGGCAAGGCAATGGGTCTGGACCAGACAGAGTTGATCGACCTGGGGATGGGCGCCTTTTTGCATGATGTGGGGAAGGCCCAATTGCCTGATCGTGTGCGCTGGCTGGAAGAAAACTTTTCCACGGCGGAGTACAAGCTCTATCAGGAGCATGTGGCCCTCAGCGTGCAAGTGGGCAAAAGCATGGATTTACCAAAGGGCGCGCTAGTAGCAATTGCCCAACACCATGAGCTGACAGATGGCAGTGGATTTCCGACCCGGTTGAAGGGTGAATCCATGACAAAGGGTGCCCGTATCCTGGCACTGGTGAATCGGTATGACAACCTGTGCAACCCAAGTCGACCCGCTGCGGCCATGACCCCGCATGAGTCGCTCTCGATGATGTTCGCACAACAGAAGACCCGGTTTGATGCGGTGGCGCTGAGCGCATTTATTCGCATGATGGGGGTGTACCCACCCGGGTCCGTTGTACAACTGGTCGACGAACGCTATGCGATGGTGGTGTCGGTCAATTCTGCGCGCCCTTTGAAACCCCGTGTGCTGGTGCACGATGTCGGAGCGTCCCGACATGAGGCACTAATCCTAGACCTGGAACATGCACCCCACATCGGTATACGCCGTAGTCTCAAGCCAGCCGCATTGCCCAGCGCGGCCAGCGATTTTCTGGCGCCACGGCAACGGGTTACCTATTTTTTTGAAAGTGTGGTCGATTCCCAAATGGGCGCGCTTGCATGACACCCAACCGATGGGCGGCCTTGCTGGATGCCATGATCGAGGCCGTATGCCTGGTGGACGCAACGACGCTTCGTATCATGGTCGTCAACCAGGGACTGGTTGCGCTGGTTGGTTTGGAGAAGAGTTTGTTCATCGGAAAGCCTATCGTCGAACTGACCGTTGCGCTCGAGGATCTGTATTTTTGGGAGGATGTAGCGGCGGGGCTCGCTGATAGCATTTTGTCGGAATCCTTGGTGCGCATGGCGAACAACGTTGCCATACCGGTCGAACGCAAGGTCACCCGGGTTTGGCTCAATCCTGACGAGCCCGTCTATCTGGTTGGACTGCGTGATTTGCGTCAACAGCGCCAGGCGGAAGAACAGCTTGAAAGTCGCATGGCCGAGTTGCGGGCTACGCTGGAATCTACTGGCGACGGGATACTGGTAACCGATACGGAGGGTGCGGTGCGCCACTACAACCGGCGATTTGCCGAGTTGTGGAATGTGCCGCACGGCGTATTGGACGCCCATGATGGCCCGGCGTTGTTTGCCCACATGACGGCATGCGTTCATGATGAGCCCGTTTACCAGGATCAGCTGAGTCGAATTTCCAGTGACCCCGAGTTGCAGTGCACCGATGTTTTGTTGTTGCGCTCCGGTCGCATGCTGGAGCGTGTCACACTACCCCAAGTCAGCCGCAGTCGAGTCGTGGGGCGGGTGTATTCCTTTCGTGACCTCACTGAGCGACTCGACGCACAGAAGCGTATCGAAGCACTAGCCTACACGGACGCATTGACCGGGTTGCCCAATCGGTTGTTACTGGGGCAACGGGTTGCGGTGGCGCTGCGTGCGGCGCAGCGCAATGGTGCAACGTTTGCAATCATGTACGTCGATCTGGATCGATTCAAGAACATCAATGACTCCCTCGGACATAGTTTTGGTGACCGCGCGCTGATCGAGGCTGCATCACGCATACAGCAAACCTTGCGGGAGGTGGACACCCTGTGTCGGGTAGGGGGGGATGAATTCATTGCTTTTTTGCAGGAAGCCGATCCTATCGGCGCAGAAGTAGTGGCGCGCCGTATTCTCGAAAAACTGGCTCAACCTTTTGTGGTCGATGCGGTCAATTTTTCGTTGGGGTGCAGCATTGGCCTCGCCATGTATCCGGCCGATGCGCGAACGCTGGACGCACTGATTCAATGTGCAGATACGGCCATGTTCCGCGTCAAAGAGCGGGGTCGTGGCAACTTCCGCTTTTACCAGCCGCAAATGAATGTGGATCTGCTCTCCCGCGTGAAGCTGGACCATGCCATGCGTCAAGCGATGGAGCGAGGGTTGTTTCGCCTGCATTACCAGCCCCAGATATCCTTGTGCGACGGACGCTTGCTTGGCGTCGAGGCACTGATCCGCTGGAGTGACGCGGAGCTGGGGAATGTGTCACCGGCCACCTTTATTCCCCTGGCCGAGGAGTCCGGATTCATCATCGCCATAGGCAATTGGGTATTGAACGAGGCCGTACGGCAAGCACTGGTGTGGCAACAGTCGGGCTGCCCGGTGGTGGTATCGGTCAATGTCTCGGCGTTGCAGTTCCAGCAAGGTGATTTTGTTGAGCGGGTGGCCAAAACCATAGGGGATGCAGGACTGGCCCCGCATTTGCTGGAGTTGGAGCTAACCGAGTCCATTCTGATCAGGGACGTCAATGAGACCCTGTCACGCCTGCACGCGCTTGCAAGCCTGGGCGTAAGTTTGGCGATTGATGACTTTGGCACCGGATATTCCAGTTTGGCCTATCTCAAGAAGTTCCCGATTTCCAAGCTCAAGATCGATCGCGCCTTTGTTATGGGGCTACCAGACGATGAGGGTGACCGAGCCATCGTCAGCGCTACCATTGCCATGGCCCGCGCGCTGAAGCTGTCTGTAGTGGCAGAGGGGGTCGAAACCGCCGAGCAGCGTGACTATCTACAAAGCCTGCACTGTGAGGCGTTTCAAGGGTTTTTATGCTCGCCCGGTCTGCCCGCCACCGAGTTTGAACATTTGCAGGCAAGCTTGCCCATGCGACCTACGCGGGTCTAGCCGTGCAGGCCTTTCCATAGCATGTAGCCTGCCAGACAGTACAAGATCACGGCAAAAATCTTTTTAAGTTTGGCCACTGGTAACTTGTGCGCCATTTTTGCCCCAAGTGGCGCGGTCAATACGCTGCAGCATGCGATAACGCCTAGCGCGGGCAGCCACACGTAACCGAGTGAATGGGCTGGCAGGTTGGGAAGTGATGCTCCGCTGACGACGTACCCCACCGTGTTTGCCAGAGCGATAGGAAAGCCCAACGCGGCGCTGGTCGCTACAGCATTGATGATGGCAACATTGTGCGCCACCATGAAGGGCACACTGATAAAGCCACCACCGGCCCCCACCAAGCCAGACAGAAAGCCAATGAGACTTCCCGCTGCAAGCTGACCACTCGTTCCCGGCAACTGGCGGCTAGGCTTTGGTTTTTTGTCTAAAAACATTTGGGTAGCAGAGAAACCCACAAAAAGGGCAAAGAAGATGGCAAGCGCCGTTCCCTTGAGCAGGGCGAAAACGCCTGCGCTGGCGATTGCTCCCCCGATCACAATGCCGGGCGCCAGTCCCTTGACGATGTCCCATCGCACGGCGCCGCGCTTGTGGTGCGCGCGCACGCTGGAGATAGACGTAAACATGATGGTTGCCATGGAAGTGGCGATCGCCATTTTCACCGCCAGGTCAGCGGCCACTCCCACGGATGACAGGATGATGGTCATGAATGGCCCGATCAACATGCCCCCGCCAATACCCAGCAGCCCAGCCAAAAAGCCTGTCCCCAGGCCCAGGGTGGCAAGTTCAAAAATCAGGACAGGATCAAGCATTGGGGATGTAAAGGTGCCTGCAATGCCACTGGACTCTCATCCTGAACCGGGGTTCAGGTGGGCTAGGTCAGCGCAAGCTTTGGGTTCATCTAACGCGAGATGATCACGCTAGCAAGGCAATGTTCCAGGCCCAGGCTCAAAGAGCATTGGTACAAGGAAATATAAAGCCCGGCGAGCACTGCAGACACGGACCATTGTAGGCCCTTTGGGCAATTTATCAGAGCAGGCGGCCGTCTTCGCTCAGTGCTTCATCCAGGCGCTCCAGCAGCGAGACCAATAGTACCTGGGAGTCCATGCTGGGCTCAGGCGAACTGGCGGCTCCCGTTCCCACGGTTGGCGCGCCAGGCACTTGGGCAATGCGGTCCGGCACATCGAACGCCAGATTCAGAGCGGCCAGCACGGCAATGCGGTCTCGTGCGCGCACCTTGCCGGCGTCGCGAATCTTGCACATAGCAGTATCCACGCGCTCTACGGCTTCGAGCAGACGGGCATCGCCGCCTTCGGGGCAACCCAGCAAATAGGTTTGCCCCATGATTTGAACTTCAAGCTGTTTCATGATGGGTCTTTTTGCACCGCAGGTGCTTCGGGCAATCGGTCCAGTAAGGCATCGACCCTGGCACGTGCAGCGCCAAGCCGTGATTTGAGGGTGTCGCGCTCTTGCGTGAGGGTGTCCACCTGGTTGGTAAGCAATACGTTGGTGCGTTGCAGCTCAGCGTAACGCACCAGCAGGCGCTCAACGCGCTCCGCAATTTGGTCGATGTGGTTCTGGTTCGCCATAGACTGCCCATTGTAGGGTTTGGCAAGGCAAACTGACGTAAAATTCCTGCGTTGGTTCTCGCGGCGTGGTTCACACGCCGCAGTTCAACGGGAAGCAGGAGGGTGAGCCATTCGCGGCAAACCTAACCTGCGCTGCCCCCGCAACGGTAAGTGGACGAATCCTGCGGATTCCGTTCCCATCAACAGCCACTGGGCGCCTTGAACAAGCGCCTGGGAAGGCGATGGGAGTTGCTCCACCAGCCCGGATACCGGCCAACACGGTGGCTGCTCGCTTGCGTGCAGCCGTGACGCCCATGCGCTGTCGGGGAAGACGGCGAGGGCTCCTGGTTGAAAAGTTTCTCTACGCTTATGAAAAATTGCACCTCCCGTGCGCGCTTTGCCACGATGTCTCTGGCGTTGGGCGCAGCCTTGTCTGCACACGCTCAATTGCAACTCCCAAGTCAGGTGGTGACTGCCACACGCGTGGCCACACCGGTGACCGATGTCATCGCCGATGTCTCCGTCATTGACCGCGCCACGCTCGAGCTGGCGGGCCAGTCCTCACTGCGTGATGTGCTGGCTCAGCAGGCGGGAGTCCAGATCGCTTC
Organism: Burkholderiales bacterium; assembly: GCA_037143475.1. Classification (GTDB taxonomy): domain Bacteria; phylum Pseudomonadota; class Gammaproteobacteria; order Burkholderiales; family Burkholderiaceae_C; genus Allorhodoferax. The sequence goes on from JBAWYQ010000033.1 coordinate 25,793, forward strand.
CAGCGGTAGCTACCGTTCTAATACGGGTCTCTTCCTGCGCGGAGCGGTGAGCTCCCAAACGCTGGTGTTGATTGACGGTGTGCGCGTCGGCTCCGCCACTTCCGGTGGCGCATCGCTGGAAAATCTGCCTCTGGAACGTATTGAACGCGTTGAAATCCTGCGCGGCGCGGCCTCGGCGCTCTATGGCCCCGACGCGGTCGGTGGCGTGATTCAGATCTTTACCCGTAAGGCTAGCCAGGAACTGGAGCTGGGTGCTGGTGTCGGCGTGGGC
>JBAWYQ010000034.1:0-25913 GCA_037143475.1 Burkholderiales bacterium
GGCTCAAGCGCCATGCCATGGCCAACTACTGTCCCAACAACCTCAGCGAGTTGCAGGTCACAGCGCGCAACAAACTCAAGAGCGCCCAAAAGCGCCCCACGATCATTGCCGCTTGCTGGATGCAGGCAACGCTGTGGTGATGTCATGAATTATGGAAGTCTCAATAGTGGTTGGGGCCTGCATCGCCCGCTCAGTCATTATCATCGTCAGTCGAGCATGGATTTCGGCGGTGGCAGCTAGCGGCACAATCAATCAAAACCAGTGGACGGCTCGATGATCGCCACATATCGCCCAAAAAGCTCTGGGAGATCATGGGTTGGCGACGAGGCGACTGGTTGCTTGAAACATGTTTTGTGTGGACGCCAATATGTCCCTTGGTATTCAGGGAAAACCCCGTTCATTCTCCCAATATGCAGTACTAGACTGATCCCGCCATGTTCGGCATATCTCAAACAAATCAAGGAAGAAGTAATGAAAGGCCAATTATTCCGATCGTGTGTTGCTGCACTTCTACTCACGCTGATGGCGGCTGGGCATGCTCTGGCGGGAGACACAAAGACCGTTGCCGTGACTGGTGCGCCAAAGGCTGGTGGACCGTATTCGCAAGGTGTCATAGCCAACGGCTTTCTAAGTACAACAGGCATTCTTGCCCGAGATCCTGCAACCAACAATTTTGTTGAAGGGGACATGATGGTCCAAGCCGCCCGTGTCTTTGACAGTCTCGAAGCCATTTTTAAAGGTGCTGGTGCCTCGCTGAAAGATGTCGTCAAGGTCACCGTCTACATGACAGACTTGGCTGATTTTGCGAAGATGAACGAAGTCATGGCGGCGAAGTTTGCAGACCACAAGCCTGCAAGAACAACCGTTCAAGTTGCTAAGCTCTCTGGAGCTGCGACGCTGGAAGTCGACTTCATTGCAATATTACCGAAATAGTCCTTCCAATATGACGCGTATATAGGTCTACTTCTTCCGTAGACCGCTACCAATTAGCAATCATTGCTCATGCATCGCCAGAAATTGAGGTTCTATCACCTGTTCATTTGTGGATGGGTGGTGCTGGCGTCCATCAGTTTCTATTTCTATCGTGAGTCGACTCGAGCTGCCAACGATTTGATGCGGACGGCGAAATCAGTAACTGGATTGGTCGTGGCGTCCTCATTCACCCCAAAGGGGCACTTACGAAGCGTTGACTTGACCATACCGCTGACCCATGGGGTAACTCAGTGCCACACTTTCATGGACGAGTCTTTAGACGACGTTAATGCTCGGACATGGCCGAAGGTTGAGCTGTATGTGAGCGAAGAGTATTCCCCTCCTGTTCCATTGGAGTGCTGGACAGCATCATCGATTAGAAACGAGGCTTCGGAACCAGTCTGGCGCAGCTTGTACTACTCAACATGCATTGGTCTATTTGGCAGCATACTTTTGAACTATCTGCTCGTGCGCATTCCGTTTGGGTCGCGCGGGCAATCGCTCAAGGAGCGCTGGGACCGGGAGTGACCAACTTGAAATACCGCGAGGTTCTAATTCGAAAGCGGTCACGTCATATGAAAATCCGCAGCACTGGCGACAGTGCGAACATCCCCCGGATGACCACCCAACATGTAAGGCACCGAAAGAAAGGCCGTCATGACAATCGGAATTAGCGCCATGATCACTACTCTGGAATAGCCTTGAACGAACTCTTTCAAATCTTTGTGCATTGATTGATATCTCTCGATGGTTTGATCAGTCAATCATATGATTCCCTCCTTAGGGGAGTCTGAAGACCACCAGCCGACTACTTACAAAATATTACAGTTGAGTGACGTATATCGTGATCGAATAATAATGTGTGGACCATTCCAATGAGTTATGAGGAGCAAAAATGCATGATTTGGCACTAACAACTTTTCGGTTCGAACCGGATACCTGTATCCCACAGGCACAACCAAAACATAAGGAGTCTGTGACATTAGACTCCTCGGCCTTGGATGTAATGACTGACCTTGCAGTCGTCAAGGCGGAAACCATCGATCCAAAAATTACGCTGCCCGATGCTGAGCAGGTGATGATTAATCGGGGCGTTCGTGCGCTCTTTGTTACATCAACGTTTCCGTGTATTGAAGGTCTGGTCACGCTATCAGACATTCTTGGTGAAAAGCCATTGAAGTTGGTGACATCACGAAATGCCAAGCACCAAGACCTTACAGTCGAAGATGTGATGACGAATTTATCCAACCTGGACGTAGTTGATTACGACGAAGTAAAGAGCTCGATGGTGAAAAATTTGGCAGCAACATTTGCCAAACTCAAGTGCACACACATACTGGTTGTTCAGGCCGCCAAGATACAGGGACCAGCACGGATTCGCGGTGTTATATCGCATACTCAAATGGACAGGCAGTTAAGTCGATCGAAAATTTGAGGTGCTTCTGCTCTTGGCATAGTTGGTGACAACCTCCATCATTTTCGTATTTCATCGAAAGTTTCAACATCACCAAGTCTTTGAGATACGGCAATACGGATGCCTTATCCAAATGAGGTAGCGCGATGAAGCTCTATTTTTCATCCAAGCCCATCTCATTGGTGGCTGTCAGTACCGAAAGCAGGGTCATGTAGATTCAGATTTGCTTTGCAACTCGCGCCTGGCAGCGACCATTTGTGTTTTCAAGTCACTGGGCAGTAACTTGCACCGCAACGACACTTGGTACGTGTCAAGCAAGTACTTGATTGCGATTTGTTGCATATCATCTTTGCCGGTGGTGTTAACGCGTTCGCAGTCAAGCGTCAAGTTGTAACGGGCCGAGATCAGCCTCAGCCTTGCGACGGGGTAACCTTTCCAACAGTTGGACCAGTAGATCCAATGGTCAAAGCCCGTGATATCCCAACCAGTATGCTCAATCATTGTTTGCCAGATGAGCACCTGCACTGGAGAGGCGTAGGTCCAAGTCCCATCTTCCCGCATGAACATGTCTAGCGTCAAAGTTGATTCTCTGAATGCGAGCGATTGAGCGCAATATCCGGGAAATATTACCAACTTAAGGCCTTAGCCTTTGAAAAAAAGTTGGATCGGGCAATGCCGATAACTACCGTCGCTGCGTAAGCAGTACCCCGTCAGATCAAGTCGTGGTTAGGACATTTGAACGCCCGCTTCCTCGCGCTCCGGCTGACCAGTAGGGGCACGCTGGATTCCATTGGGAGCGGCGCCAATCTGACAACAGGAATCGATCAACTTGGCTTCCAGATACCCGCCATTCGTTGCCGACAGTTTGCGCCCCGTTCCGGGTCCGTGATTTTCTCCATACCCGACATGCAATTTTGATGCTCAACTTGGCAGAAAATTGACTGGCCCCATTAGGCTGCTGGATCACTGGGCTAAACTGAGTCGGACCTACCAATAACAGGAGCCGCACCGATGAAACACACACTCCGCCGCGCGTTGCTGGCAACTTTAGTTATCGCCGCCACCAGTGCATCAGCTGCCACCGATGAAAAGCTTCTGGCGGCCGCCCGCGTGGCCGAGCCTGCGGTGATTGAATCTCTCAAAGAGATGGTGACCATCGAATCTGGCACCATGGATCTACCCGGACTGGGCCGTATGGCTGACTACGCCGAGCGCCGTCTCAAGGCGTTAGGGCTACAGGTGGAACGCCGACCGACCAGCACCGCCAAGGGCGAGATGTTGATCGGTCGCGTCCAGGGCAGCGGCCGACGAAAGCTGATGCTGATTGCCCATCTTGACACAATCTACTGGCCCGGTACGCTGGCCACGCAGCCAATAAAGCTCGACGGCAACAAGCTCTACGGCCCCGGCATCGCTGATGATAAAGGTGGTGTGGCCGTGATTCTCCACTCACTGGACATCCTCAAAGCCGCCGGCTGGCAGGACTACGCTCAGCTGACAGTGCTGTTCAACTCCGACGAAGAGTCGCAGTCGGCGGGCTCTGGCGAGACCATCGCTGACGTCGCTGGATCGCATGATGTGGTGCTTTCTTATGAGCCCACTGCCGCCAAGGCCATGTTCAAGACCGAGGGTGTGCTGCTTGCCGCAGCCGGTACAGGCACAGTCACAATGACGGTCAGCGGTCGAGCCTCGCATGCCGGTGCGGCGCCCGAGCAGGGGCGCAATGCGCTGATTGAACTGGCCCACCAGATCAGCCAGACCGCCGACATTGTCAAGGGGATTCCCGGAGCGCAGCTCAACTGGACCCAAGCCAGTGCAGGCAGGGTGCGCAACCAGATTCCTGACCAGGCTTTAGCTTCCGGTGATTTGCGCCTCACTGCAGTCGATGCAGCTCAGAAGCTGGAAGCCGCGCTGAAGTCCCAGGCAGCGCAGCACAAGGTACCGGACACTGAAACCTCCATCGTCATCGATATCGGCCGCCCGCCATTTGCAGGCGATGCCCGCACGCTGGGGCTGGCCAAGCGCGCTCAGGCCATCTACGCCGAGTTGGACGGCCGACCTCTAATGCTGGTACCCGGCACGGGCGGAGGCACCGACGCCGGCTATGCCAGTCGCTCTGGCAAGCCCGTGGTACTGGAAAGCCTGGGCCTGGCCGGCTGGGGCTACCACGCCCGAGACGAATACATCGAGATCGACTCGATTGTGCCGCGGCTGTACTTGACCACGCGACTGCTGATGGATCTGGGCCGCGACTGACATCGTTGGGGGGGCGTCAGCACGCGACAGGCCTGCCGCCCAGAGATCGAGATCGAGTCGACGTGACTGCCTCAACCAGCAGTTGAAGGCGCCCAAAAACATGAACCAAGTTCGCCCGGAACCGGGCGCTGACAGCTGTCGGCTTACGCCCCGAAACGATCAAAGCCCAACTCCGTCTGTGGCAGCCTTGGCGCGCTGCGCCGCGACAAACAATCAGCCCACACTATCCGTCAGTACCGTCAGCGGTAACGCATGAATCTCGCCCAGCAGCCGCGCCAGCGCACGCCCCGCTGCGTTCAGCACCGCGCGCCCCTTTTCTGCACTGGCAGCCGCCGCATTACCGACCGCACCCTGCGGGTTGTAGTCCTGAATCTGCCAGCCCATCTTCGCGCTCTTGCCGTTGCCCAGAATGTCGAAACGACCGGCCCGGTTTTCAGCGGTTGACGCGAAGTCTTGCGCCAGCGCCATGTCCACCAGCTCAGGCGCCAGCGCCAGCATCATGGATGTTTCAATCTCACCGGCATGGATGCCAAAGCGGTGCTCGTGCGCGCTGAACAGCGCATTCACATCCTCGCCCTGAGTTCCCACCAGCGGCAGGCCAAACCAGTTCACGCTGTAGACCAGCATGCCGAGCCGCGCACGCAGGTCGCGGGCCACGATGTCCATCACGCCGACTTGCCCGCCGTGGGAGTTGAGCAGCACCAGCTTCTTCACCCCGGTGGCGGCCACGCTCTCGCCGATGTCCGTCCACAGTCGTATGGTGGTTTCGGCTTTCAAGGTAAGGGTGCCCGCAAAACCCGCGTGCTCCGGGCTCAGGCCCACGGTTTGCGTGGGTAAAAACAATGCGGGAACCTCCGCACCGATGTGCGGGACCGCAGCCCGAACCACCCCATCAACCAGAGCACTATCGACCCGCAACGGCAGGTGGGGGCCATGTTGCTCGGTTGCCGCCACTGGCAGCACCGCGATCAACTGCCCAACCGCGCCCCGCGCCTTGCACTGTGAAAAATCGCGCGTGGTCCAGTCGGCCCAATAGCGCGATGTCGGCTGGCTGGTGGTCGTCGGTACGTCAGTTGCTGGGGGCATGGTCGCAGGTGGGCTTGATATTGGTGCATGGTAACGCCGTCTGGCGCATGCCTGGTCGGTATCATCCCCACATGGCCACCCAAAGACCCCGCAATATCACTGGCGACTCCTTCTTCGCCTGGGACGGCGACACGCTGGTCGTCAATATTCTGGGCAAGCCCTCTGCGGCGAAGGACGCCATTGGCAAACCCATAGGCACGCAACTCAAGATCAGTGTCACAGCAAAGCCCAAGGACGGCAAAGCCACCGACTACATGGTGCGATTTCTGGCGCCGCAGTTTGGCGTGGGCGTGGCCGACATCGAGGTCGTCTTCGGGCAGGAAAACGTAAACAAGCAGTTGCGCATCAAGGCACCCAAGAAATTGCCTGCCGTGTTTACCCAAAGCGCCCTGGATTTGAACTGAAACCGCGGCGCCTGGTGTGCGATGCGACAATCAGGCATGCCATCTGACCCACCGTGCGGCGGAACTTTTATGCAGACTCAGGCTCCCAACTTGCAATGACTTTTACTTTCACACTCCCCGCGCTGCACGCTAGCGCCCAGTGCCCGCCCTTGTCGATTCGCCAAATTGCTACTTTTTTCATAGCTGCATGCGCAATATCGACGGGGGCTGCAGCCCAAATTGTTACAAGAAATTCGGCACCGGCCGGCGCCGTGTCCGCCGTCGTGCAAACCGAGCAGGTCCGCGCTGAACTGTTCGCCCACGCGCCAGATGGCGTGGGCCCCGGCAAGACGGTGTTGCTGGGTCTGCAAATCAAGCACCAACCCCACTGGCACACCTATTGGAAAAACCCGGGTGACTCCGGCCTGCCAACGACTCTCCAATGGACGCTGCCCGCCGATGTAGTTGCGGGCGAGATTGCCTGGCCAACGCCGCAACGCATCACCATTGGCAACCTGTCCAACTACGGCTTTGGCGACACCCTGTTGCTGCCCGTGCCGATGACCATTGGCAAGGCCTTCCAACCGACACCTGGAGGCGACCTGGAAGTGCGCCTCGCAGCCTCGTGGCTGGTGTGCCGCCAGGAATGCATTCCACAGGAGGGCGCTTTCGTGCTGCGCGTGCCCGCAAAGGGCTCTACTGCTTCGCATGGTGGCGACTTCGAAACCGCGCGCGCCGCCGGCCCGACCGAGTTGCCCGGCACATCACAAGCCAAACTGAACGGCAACAACCTGACCGTCACGGTCAGCGGCTTGCCCGCCAGCTGGCAGGGCCGCGCGTTGCAACCGTTCCCGGAAACACCCAACATCGCCGAGCCTATAACCTCGCCCCAAGCCGGCGACACCGTCAGCACCGGCACGGACACGGCACCCAGTCCGGGCAAACAAATTTGGCAAGGCGGTGTGTGGAGCGGCAGTTTCCCGCTGTCCGTACAGCGGGAAGGCACTGTGGACAAACTGCCCATCGTCCTCGCCTTGGGCACTCAAAGCCTTCGCACCGTTGCCACCGTCAGCGGAACCTGGCCCGCGCTGGGCAGCGGCGGTGCAGGACAAGCCAGCACTGCCACTCAACCCAGTGCAACCAGTGCGCCACCCGGCACACAGTTGACAGCAGTGCAACCCACGGGCTGGAGCAGTTGGATGCTGGCCCTTGGCGCGGCCCTGCTGGGCGGCATGATCCTGAACCTGATGCCGTGCGTGCTCCCCGTGCTGGCCATCAAGGTGCTGGGCTTCTCCCGCCACAGTGAACACAGCCCAGCCTCGCAACGCGCCCAGGGGCTGGCCTACACACTCGGTGTGGTGCTGTCGTTCGTCAGCCTGGGGGCGCTGATGCTGGCCCTGCGTGCCACCGGCGAACAACTCGGATGGGGCTTTCAACTGCAGTCGCCCGCCGTCGTGGCGGTATTGGCTGCGCTGTTCACGCTCTTGGGCCTGAACCTGGCGGGCCTGTTTGAAGTGGGCATGCTGCTACCCCACCGCCTAGCTTCCTTGCAAGCGCGCCACCCCGTGGTCGATGCGTTTTTGTCTGGCGTCCTGGCCGTTGCGATTGCATCACCTTGCACCGCGCCCTTCATGGGCGCGTCGCTGGGGTACGCCATCAGCCTGCCGGCCGCGCAGGCGCTGGGTATTTTTGCGGCGTTGGGACTTGGGCTGGCCCTGCCGTTCCTGGCTGCTGCATGGATTCCGGCGGTTGGACATTTGCTGCCGCGCCCTGGGGCCTGGATGGACACACTGCGCCGCTTCATGGCATTTCCCATGCTGGCCACGGTCGTCTGGATGGTCTGGGTACTGGGCCATTTGAGTGGCGTCGACGGCGCTGGCGCCTTGCTGGTCTTGCTGCTGGCCATGGCTCTGGTGGTGTGGTCCCTGGGTTTGGCAGGACGCAGCCGCCTGATATTCGCTACGCTTTCGATAGCTACTCTCGCAGTCTTGGCGGGGGCTGTCGGCCCATTGATCACCAAGATGGACGACTCAGGTGGTTCCACTGCAACAGCGGGACCGGCGGGCAACGGCACTACCACAACCTGGCAAGCGTGGGCGCCGGGGCGGGTAGAAGCCGAACTCGCGAGCGGTCACCCGGTGTTTGTCGATTTCACTGCCGCCTGGTGTATTACCTGCCAGTTCAACAAGAAAACCACGCTAGGCAATGCCGAGGTGCTGGCCGACATGCACACGCACCAGGTCACGCTGTTGCGTGCCGACTGGACCCGACGCGACCCGGCCATCACCAGGGCGCTGGAGCAACTCGGGCGCAGTGGCGTGCCGGTCTATGTGCTGCACCAGAGCGGCAAGCCACCGGTAGTGTTTTCAGAAATTCTGGATGCGCAGGAGCTGCGCGCCAGCCTGGCCCAATTGTGAAGCCCCCATCCATGTCCGATACCGCAGTCACCATCGCCGAGATCCTGGACAAATACCGCACGGTCGCTGTCGTGGGCCTGTCACCCAAGTCGCACCGCGACAGCTACGAAGTGTCGCAATACATGCAAGCGCACGGCTGGCGGATCATCCCCATCAACCCGAATGCGAGTGAAATTCTGGGCGAGACCGCCTATCCTTCACTGACTGAGGCCGCATGCCACCACACGATCGAGCTGGTCAACGTGTTTCGAAACAGTGCCGATGTTCCGCCGGTGGCTACTGAGGCTGTTGCCATTGGCGCCAAAGCGCTCTGGTTGCAACTGGGCATAGCCAACGAAGAAGCCGCTCAAAACGCCCGCGCCGCCGGACTCCAGGTTGTCCAAAACAAGTGCCTGCTGGTGGAACACCGGAACCGCCATCGGGGGGTGTAAAACAGCCCCCTGACCTGCGCGACAATAGGGGCATGAACGCACCGCACACCACCCCAGGCGCCCCAGGCGCACAAGACCCCACCTTCGCCAACCTGCAGAACCCATCGTTTCTGCAAGCCTGCCTTCGCCAGGCCACCGACCACACCCCCATGTGGCTGATGCGCCAGGCCGGACGCTACCTGCCCGAGTACTGCGCCACGCGCGCCAAGGCCGGCAGCTTCATGGGCCTGGCTACCAACCGCGACTACGCCACCGAAGTGACGCTGCAACCGCTGGACCGCTACCCGCTGGATGCCGCCATTTTGTTCAGCGACATCCTGACCGTGCCCGACGCCATGGGCCTGGGTCTGAGCTTCGCACAGGGCGAAGGCCCCCGTTTTGCCACTGCCGTGCGCGACGAAGACGCAGTGGCCAAGTTGGCCGTGCCCGACATGGCCAAGCTGCAATACGTGTTTGACGCGGTGTCCTCGATCCGCAAGGCGCTGACGCAGTCCGATGGCCGGGGCCGCGTGCCGCTGATCGGTTTCTCCGGCAGCCCCTGGACGCTGGCCTGCTATATGGTCGAAGGCGCAGGCTCGGACGATTACCGCCTGGTGAAGACCATGCTCTACAGCCGCCCGGACCTGATGCACCGCATTCTGGCCATCAACGCCGACTCGGTAGCGGCTTACCTGAACGCGCAAATCGACGCCGGCGCCCAGGCGGTGATGATTTTTGACAGCTGGGGTGGGGTACTGGCCGATGGAGCGTTTCAGGAGTTTTCGCTGGCATACACCAAGCGGGTTCTGGCTCAACTCAAAACTACGTCCACGGATGCCAAAGGCGCTACCGTGCGCGTTCCCCGCATCGTGTTCACCAAAGGTGGCGGCCTGTGGCTGCAGGAAATGGCGGCGCTGGATTGCGAAGTGCTGGGCCTGGACTGGACCGTCAACCTGGGTAAAGCCCGCGCACTCGTTGGCGGCGCGGAGAATGGCCCGGGCAAGGCCCTACAGGGCAATATCGACCCCAATGTGCTGTTTGCCCCTCCCGCACAAATCGCTACTGAAGTGGCTCGCGTACTGGACAGCTTTGGCAAGCCCTACCAGGGAACCGGCACCGGTCCGACACACATCTTTAACCTGGGGCACGGCATCAGCCAATACACTCCGCCTGAGCATGTGGCGGCGCTGGTGGACGCAGTGAACCATCACTCACGTGCCATGCGCGCTTGATTTCCTAGCATTTTTTGATCAGGATTTGGCGGGCTTTGTTGCACTTATGCACAAAAATGGTGATGCAGGTCCGTCGAGCTCCCCTATTTGAGGGATAAGCGCTATTAAAGCCATAGCGTCCGTAAGTTGTTGATTCATAAGGATTTCAAACTTTGCTTTTTTTCCGGGCATTCCAGCCAGAGCCTTGATTTCTAAGGCTTTGGCGGCTCTCACGACAAGATATCAACAAAGTTATCCACAGAATCTCTGAATTTGACATAAAGTGTTTTCAAATCAAGCACTTAGCGCCACTTTCACAAGTTCACATGAATAAATCCCCTCAAGTGGCAACGCTGGCGATGTGGTACCGGCAAAGCCCTATGGTCACCCCATGACCCACTGGCTGTGTGTTTTAGTTCAGACTCCGGCGCACGCCACGCTGGGTTCGGTACTGAGTTACCGAAGTGAGTCGGCACTGCCACCGGGAACGCTAGTGCGTGTGCCCTTGGGCAAACGCGAGACCCTCGGTGTCGTGTGGGACGCAGAGTCCGCGCACGCCACCGGCGAGTTCGACCCGGAGAAAATCCGTTCGGTAGCGGGCACGCTGGACGGCATTTCCCCCTTGAGCACCGCATGGCAACAATTGGTTGCGTTTGCAGCACAGTATTACCAGCGTTCCATTGGCGAAGTGGCGTTGGCCGCACTGCCCCCGCAATTGCGCGAATTGTCACCCGAGCAAATGCAGCGCCGCTTGAAACGCGGAGGCCGGTCGGCAGAGCACTCTGCTCCGTGTCCCCCGCCGCCCAGCCGCCTACATCCCTCGCTCAGCTCCGAGCAGGCCACTGTGCTGCAACAAATCCACAGCCAGAGTGGCCCGTTTTTGCTGTTTGGTGCCACCGGCAGCGGCAAGACCGAGGTCTATCTGCGTGCGGTGCAAACGCTGCTGGAAAACGACCCAGACGCCCAGGCACTGGTTATGGTGCCCGAGATCAACCTCACGCCCCAGTTGGAAGCCCGCTTCACGGAACGCTTTGCGCCCCTGTACGGCGACACCGCCGTGGTGTCCATGCACAGTGGCATGACCAACCCGCAGCGACTCAAAAGCTGGCTGGCGGCCCACAGCGGCACGGCGCGCATCGTGCTGGGCACGCGCATGGCGGTGTTTGCATCCATGCCGCAGCTGCGTCTGATTGTGGTGGACGAAGAGCACGACCCCAGCTACAAAAGCAGCGAAGGGGCGCGTTACTCGGCGCGCGACCTGGCGATCTACCGGGGTCGGCTCGACGGTGCCAAGGTGCTGTTGGGCTCGGCCACGCCTTCGCTGGAAAGCTGGCACCACAGCCGCCCGGCTGCAGAAGGTGGGCGCTACCTGCGCTTGCATATGCCCAGCCGCATCGGAGCGTCTTCACCCACGAACGGAAAACACGCCGCCACGCCCGAGCAAACCATGCGTACCACCGCCGGTACCCCCGATGGTCTGCCACTGGTGCGGCGGGTGGACATGAACCACCAGCCCCGCAACGCGGTGTTCTCCATTCCACTCCTTGAAGCCATCAAGGAACGCGTGGCGCGCGGTGAGCAGAGCATGGTGTTTCTCAACCGGCGCGGCTATGCGCCGGTGTTGCACTGTGCGGAATGTGGCTGGAAGAGCGAATGCCCGCATTGCAGCGCATTTCGCGTATTCCACAAAATCGACCGCACGCTGCGTTGCCACCATTGCGGTTTTACCGAGCGCGTGCCACGGGCCTGCCCCACCTGTGGCAACCCCGACATTGCGCCGCTGGGGCGTGGCACGGAGCGGCTGGAAGAGCACCTGGCCGAACTGCTGACCGACGTGCGCCGCCCCCACACCGTCAGCGCCGACTTCCCAGAAGGCGAGCCCGTGCGAGTAGCGCGTATCGACGCTGACACCACGCGCCTCAAGGGCGATCTGCGAAGCCAATTGGCGGCGGTGCACGCGGGTGATGTGGACGTGCTGGTGGGAACCCAGATGATCGCCAAGGGACACGACTTTCGACGCATCACACTGGTGGCGGCGGTCAACCCCGACGGAGCCCTGTTTTCAAGCGACTTCCGCGCGTCGGAGCGGCTCTTCAGCCTGCTCATGCAGGCGGCGGGACGCTCGGGTCGTGACGCCACCCTGAGTGCCAGCAGCGAAGTCTGGATTCAAACCTTTCAGCCCGCCCACCCGTTGTATGCCGCTCTGAAACAGCACGACTACCCCACTTTTGCCAGCAGTCAACTCAAAGAACGCCAGCAGGCTGGTCTGCCGCCCTTTACCGCACAGGCCCTGGTGCGCGCCGAAGCCCGCACGCAAGACGTGGCGCAGGCCTTCTTGAATGCCGCCAGCGCCACGGCGCAAACTGACATGGCGCAGTGGGAAGGCTGGGAGCAGGTGCTATCGCAAATTACCCTCTACCCCGCGGTGCCGATGAGCATTCAGCGGGTGGCCAATATCGAGCGCGCGCAAATGCTGGTGGAAAGCCCCTCGCGCACGGCACTGCAACAATTTCTGGGCGGCTGGCAGTCGGTGCTGCACGCGACCCGCCAAAGTCCCGAGGGAAAGGGACTGATCCGCTGGGCGGTAGATGTGGATCCACTTGCGATATAGCCCCCATGCTGGTCGCTATGGGTATTGTTTAGCGTGGCCCTGCCACGCGGGGAAAGACCACGCGAATCCGACTGCCCTGACCGGGCGCGCTTTGCACTGTGATTTGTCCGCCCATAACGCGAGTGACGATGCCGTGAACAATATTCATGCCCAACCCGGTTCCGCCGCGCCCCATCTTGGTAGTGAAAAAGGGGTCAAAGATGCGTGCCCGCACCGCCTCAGTCATACCGATGCCGTTGTCGACCACCACCATCTCAACCATATCGGCGTCGAGCTCCGCGATGCTGACCGAAATGCGTCCGCCTGCACCCGGCTCAAACGCGTGAATGGTTGCGTTCATAACCAGGTTGGTCAAGATCTGGCCATACCGTCCCGGGAACCCGTCGCACGTCAAATCAGACGCCAAATGCCGTTGCACTTCACAGCCCGACTTACGCACACCAGGTTGCAGCATGTTGAGGATCTCATTGGTAACCTCGGCCAGATCGAATACACGCCGCTGGTCACTGGTCTGGTCCACCGCAACTTGTTTGAAATCTGAAATCAAAAGCGCAGCCCGTTGCAAATTGTTCACCGATAGCGTCAGCCCCTCCCCCGCACGTTCAATAAATGAGGCTAACGTCGTCCGCCGCATGGAGCCTGAAGCCAGTTCCTTGTTGAGGTCCTCCAACTCAGACTGAATGGTCGATGCCACCATCAGCGCATTGCCAATCGGCGTATTGAGTTCATGCGCCACACCAGCCACAACCCGCCCCAGCGAGGCCAGCTTTTCGGTCTGAATCATCTCCTCCTGGGCACGCTCCAGCGTCATCAAGGCTTGCTCCAACGACTCGGTGCGCTCATTGACCCGATGCTCCAGATGCTCGTTGGCGTCGGTCAGATCCTGGTTGCGACTCTCTAACTGGGCAATCAGGTGCAGCAGGGCCAGCCGTGTGGCCTCCAGGCTGTCGGCCAGCGCACCCACCTCGTCGCGAAAAACCCTTCGAATGGGGATGTCGAGCTGACCTTTTTCGATGCGCCCGGATGCCTCTACCAATGCCTCCAACGGGCGCACCAGGCGCCAGTGCATGATCACCAAAATAATAAGCAGGGCTCCCAAGGAAATTTGTAAACCATGACGAAGGTATTGCAGTCGCACCTCGTTTACCTTTGCCAGGTAGCCCGCCGTGGACATTTCCATGGTCAATTTACCCACCAGGGTCTTGTTGCGCTCCACGGCCCGCGTCGCCGAAGCCACCAGCAGGGGGTCTTCCGCGCTGCGCGCGCGCTTGGCAAACGGTGCACCCTTATCGTCCCAGATAGCAATCGACACCACCTCCGGGTTGATGAACGCCGCCTCCATGATGGAGTTGGCCTGCTCTGCCTCGAACTGCCACAGCGGCTCACGCAAGGCCAACGCCGTCAAGGCACCCAAATGGTCCAGTTCGACATGAATCTGATTGATGTGCTGCTCGCGCAAATCGGACGCCTGGTCCATGTACGACAGAAACGATGCCAGAAGCACGCCCGCCACTACCGTCAGGGCAATTACCACCCGCAGCGAGTGCATGCGCAGCCAGAGTTGGCGAGAACGTGCAGTCAAGGGGCCGAAGTTGCTCATGGGGTCGTGATCGTTTGAAACACTGTAACGCAATGCCGGTACAGTGCTCCGATCATCACTTGACTGCTACCAAATACATAGCTGAACACGCATACTCCACGAGGGCTTCAGGCATATTTAGAGCATTCCCTGACGGGAAACCAACGCCACCGCACCAGAGAACGTGAAAAATGCAGCAGCAGTGGACACCAGAATGATGCGTGCAATGCGTCCATTGTCCGCACCAAAGCGCTCGGCCAGCAACGACACATTGCTGGCGCTGGGCAATGCAGCCAGTAGCACCAGGACCGTCAACGCAAACCGGTCCAGCGGCATACCCATTTGAATGGCCCCCGCGCCCACCAGCAATACCAGCACCGGGTGCAAAAACAGCTTGATGGCGGCGACCGGCACCACTTCTGCCCAGTGCACCGGGTGCGCCTCGCCAGCCTGCGCCATCATCTGCGAGCGCGCCAGCACAGCACCAATGGTGAACAGTGCCACCGGTGACGCCGCGTCGGCCAGCAACCCAACGGTTTGAACAAGGGGTTTTGGCAATTCGAGCTGCAGGGCCGACACCACCGCACCCATCAGGATGGACCAGGGCAATGGGTTGGCTGCCACGCCCTTGAGCGCATTTCTAGCCGCTTGCCCGGCTGACGCACCTGTGCCGCCGTCCCCATCCAACCGCGAAAGCGCAATGCACAGCGACGTGGTGACCACCATGTCGAGCAGTACCAACAGAATCGCCGGCCCGGCAGCCCGAGGGCCAAGCAGGGCAACGACCAACGGCACGCCCATAAAGCCCGTATTGGGAAAAGCACCCACCAACGCACCAAAGGCCGCGTCATTCCAGCCAATGCGGCCATGGCGGGTGACGGCCACCACAAAGCCCACCATGATGAGTGCGCACAGCAAATACGTGACCACCACGCTGGGGTCCAGCAACTGAGCGATGGGCGTACTGGCGCCAAGCCGATACAGCATGCACGGCAGCGCAAAAAACAGCACGAATGCATTCAGCCCAGGAATGGCTGGCATTGGCAGCATGCCCCTGCGCGCGGCAACAAAACCACACATTACGAGAGCAAAAAAGGGAAATGTGACCGAGAGAGTTTGCAGCACGCAGACATTGTCGCGGCAAATCCTCCCACGCCTCGCGCACCCGGTAAGATGGCGCGCTTGTCTGTCAGTAAAGTCTGCATGTCGTCGCTCTCCCCCGCCTCCGCTCCAACTTCTCCTTCGCCCCCCGCGGCCCACGGCCTGAATCTGGCTCAGCAGGAAGCCGTCAACTATTTGCACGGACCCTGTCTGGTGCTGGCAGGCGCCGGTTCCGGCAAGACGCGCGTTATTACCCACAAGATTGCTCGGCTGATTCAATCCGGCATGGCACCCCAACGGATTGCCGCCATCACCTTTACCAATAAGGCCGCGGCCGAGATGCGCGAGCGCGCCAAGGGCCTGATTGGCAAGGCGGCCAAAGACGTGGTGGTGTGCACCTTTCACGCGCTGGGCGTGCGTATGCTGCGGTTGGACGGCTCCGCCCTGGGGCTCAAGCCCCAGTTCAGCATTCTGGACACGGACGACGTAACCAGCATTCTGAAAGACGCTGGTGGCAGCACCGATGCCGCCACCGCGCGGCAGTGGCAATGGACCATCAGCAGTTGGAAAAGTGCGGGCCTCAACGCCGCTCAGGCGCTGGCCCAGGCCGAGAACGACGGTGCCCGCGTAACAGCCACCATCATGGCGCGATACGAAGAGCGACTGACCGCCTACCAGAGCGTCGATTTTGATGACCTGATCAGCCTGCCACTCAAATTGCTACAAAATTATGAGCATGTCAGGCACAAATGGCAAGGGCTTATGGGTCATGTGCTGGTGGACGAGTACCAGGACACCAACGCCACCCAATACGAGGTGCTGAAGCTGCTGGTGGGTGGCAACCCGGCCGATAGCGCCCGGTTTACCGCCGTGGGTGACGACGACCAATCCATCTACGGTTGGCGCGGCGCCACGTTAGACAACCTTAAAAGACTGCCGGTGGATTTCCCATCGCTGAAGCTGGTAAAGCTGGAGCAAAACTACCGCTCCACCAGCGCCATTCTTCGCGCAGCCAACAATGTCATTGGTCCCAACCCCAAACTGTTCCCCAAAAACCTGTGGAGCGATTTGGGCGAAGGCGAACCGGTCCGCGTAGTGGACGCCGACAACGAGGAACACGAGGCCGAGCGCGCCGTCGCACGCATTCAGAGCCTGCGCGCAGAGGGCACGTTGGTGCAAGCGGGCATCCAGTTCAAAGAATTTAGAGACTTCGCCGTCTTGTACCGCGCCAACCACCAGGCCAAGCCGTTCGAGAAAGCACTGCGCAAAGCCAACATTCCGTACAAGGTGTCGGGCGGGCAAAGCTTTTTTGATCGAGCTGAAATCCGCGACCTGTGCGCCTGGTTTCGCCTGTGGGCCAACAATGACGATGACCCGGCTTTTCTGCGGGCCGTTACCACGCCCAAGCGAGGCATTGGACATCAGACGCTGGGCACGCTGGGCGTATTTGCCAGTCAGTACAAGCAAAGTTTGTTCGAGTCGCTATTTTCCAGCTCCCTGAGCTCGGTACTGGCTGCCAAGGCGGTCGGAAGCCTGCATGAGTTTGGGCGCTATGTGAATGACCTGGAGTACCGCGCCCGCCAGACGGAGGGCGCCGAAGCAGCCAGGGCCTTCATGACCGACTGGTTAAAAGACATTGGCTACGAAAAACACCTGCTCGATGGCGAGGACAGCGACAAAGTGGCCGCAGCCAAGTGGTCTAACGTGTTGGAGTTTTGCGACTGGATGGCCCTGCGCTGCGGCGGCACCCTGGAAGACACGGCGGGCACATCGGTACGCGAAGTCAAAAACTTGCTGGAAGTTGCGCAGACGATTGCCCTGCTGTCCACCATCAACGAACGCGAGAAAGACCAGAATGTGGTCACCCTGTCGACCCTGCACGCCTCCAAAGGATTGGAATGGCCGCATGTGCTACTGGTGGGGGTGACCGAGGGCATGCTGCCCTTCAAACTGGGTGATGGTGCCGAGTCTCAAGGTGGCTCAGAGAAAGCGCATGAGACGGTCAATGAAGATATGGCACAACGCCTGCAGGAAGAGCGCCGGCTGATGTACGTGGGTATCACCCGCGCACAGCGCAGCCTGGCCGTGAGCTGGACCCGGCGTCGCAAGAAAGGCCGGGAAATGGTGGCGGTGCTACCCAGCCGCTTTATTGCAGAAATGGGTCTGGACAAGGCAACGGTCAAAGAAGACCCGCGAGAAAAGCTGAAGGCACTAAGGGCAGAGTTTGCGCTAAAAGCGCTGGCAAGCGCCACGGCTGCTGCGCAAAGCCGGTAAAGGTGCACCAGTCAGCGCAGTCCGTCGTACCCTGTGCGGACCGAAAAATCGCCGAAACCAAGGCCACTGCCAGAGGGCATCACGCCAAAAAGTTTATCGTGCAAATCGGACAACACCATCATCGCAGCGGCAGCATCCTGATTGAAACCCATGCGGGCGTTGCCCTTGCTGTCACCACCATCCATGATCAGCTTGGAAATGTATTCACTGCACTCCTTATGCCCCCAAAGCGTGCGAATGGTGTTGGCGATCCGATGGTGGTGCAGTTCGACTAGCTGAAGAGCATCCTCCTTGATTTGCCCATCGGTGCGCTCCCGTGACCCAGCAGACTCATCGGGCATTCCGTCTTCAAAAATCGGCAATGGGACGGTTTGCAAAAAAGCACCAGACGCATCGGGCAGCGGTTGCGGCACGTTCACGGCACTGAACCGGGAATCCTGTTCGGCTACTGCGTTTTCCCACATACCCCAGGTTGTGTCCGGGTCGTCCTCGACAACTTCAAGCCCGCGCGAGTCCACCGCATCCTTGGTCGACTCTGCCCGTGACTTTTTCCCCTTGCCTAGAAAACTACTGAACATGTACGTTCTCCATCATTTCCAACAATGCTACTCCAGCCCCTCAAACTTGGCCACCGCTGGTCCGCACAAGATGCACCAGTCATCCAGAAACGACGACAAACCGCCACAACCGATGGAATTGAATTCACTTCACCTGAAATCAGCCACATCATATTTTATGCCGCATGAAGAAAGCCAGAAATATCAAGTGACTACCTGATAACCCTGTCCATCTCTGCACGCATTGACTGGCACATTTTTGCATAAAGCTTCAATTTGCGTGACGTTTCCCTCAAGCGCTCAGTAATGCGAATAGAAACGCCCAACATTAACTTTGCTCCGATTGCGGGCTCCTTAACGATTAACTTAAAGAAATCGTCTCGCGTCAGAACTGCGCAATAGAGCTCCGTTGCGGCGGTACATGATGCGGAACGAGGCCCGTTGTCCAGAAGCCCCATTTCACCGACCAATTCACCTATACCGAGAACTGCTGTTGTTATTGGAGAAAAGCTATCGACAACAATGTTTTCAACGACTACTTCACCCTCAATGATCAGCGCCATGAATCCGGCATCTGATGCGTCGCCCTCTTGAATAAAACAAGTGCCGCTGTCATAACGCGCAGGCTTCATGAAGCCAACGATCTTGGCAGCTTCACTCAGAGTCAATGATGCGAATGCGGATGGTGCAGTTAGCAGTTGCACCGCCAAGGCGACCGACAGAGGGGCGGCATTCTCATCGGTTTGACTCTCTGATATTTCCATTGCTGCGCGTTTTATGCAAAAGGTGCGGGTATCGTAACCCAGTGATCCCGGTCACGACGCGCTACCTCCGCATAATCACCAACCCCTTGAGGTACTCGCCTTCGGGGAAGGCAATCGTCATCGGGTGATCCGGCGCGCCGCCCATGCGTTCGGTAATGAAACCGTCCACGCCAGCGTCCGAGCCCGCCCCGGCCACTATCTTGTGAAACAGGTCAGCGCTGATGCCGCCCGAGCACGAATAGGTAAACAGCACACCACCGGGCTCCAGCAACTTCAGCGCCAGGCGGTTGATGTCCTTGTAGGCGCGTGACGCTCGCTCCGCATGGGCGACGGTCGGCGCAAACTTGGGTGGGTCGAGCACGATGGCGTCAAAAGTCCGGCCAGCATCCAGAAACTTGCGTAGCGAGGCGTTCACATCGGCATCCATAAAAGTGGTTTGACTTGCATCAAAACCGTTGAGTGCCACATTGGCACGCGCCTGCTCCAACGCCGGGCCAGATGAATCGATGGACGTGACGTGGCCGCCGGTATGGCCGCCCGCTCGCAGGCCCGCCAGCGCCGCGACCGTGAAGCCCCCGGTATAGCAAAAGCAATTGAGCACGCGCTGAAATCCGAGTCGCTGCGCATAGTCGGCAAACTTCTTGCGGCTGTCGCGCTGGTCCAGGTAAAAGCCGGTCTTGTGGCCCTCGGCAATGCTTAAGCCCAGCTTCCATTCGTGCTCGTGCAGAACCAGGTCGGTCGGCGTGCTGGCGTTGCCACCACGAAGCCAGCCTTTGACCTCGGGCAAGCCTTCCAGGGCGCGGCTGCTGGCGTCTGAGCGCTCATAGAGTTGGGTCAGGCCGGTAGCGAGCAACAGCGCGTCGGCAATGACACCCTTCCAGCGCTCGACCCCGGCAGAAGTGAACTGCGCCACCAGCGTGTCGCCATAGCGGTCCACAATCAGGCCCGGCAAGCCATCCGACTCGCCATGGATCAGCCGCATGCCGTCGCTTTTTATATCAAATCGTGCTCTAGCCCCCGTGGAACGTGCGACAGCCGCTATAAAAAACGAAGCGTCTATGCGCTGCGATTCATCAAAACTCCAGACCCTCGCCCTGATTTTTGATTCCGGACTGAAGGCTGCCCAGCCCAGAAACGCACCGTCCGCCGCCTCGACCCGCACCGTCTCGCCACTGTCGGCGCTGCCCTTGGCAATGGCCGACTCGAATATCCAGGGATGGTGGCGTTTCAGGGAGCGCTCTTTGCCTTCGCGCAGTTTGAGGGTTTTCATGGTGCTATTGTCGCTTGCGGGCTCGCTGCCCTATAGCGCCACTCGATAGCGCCACTCGATAGCGCCACTCGATAGAATGCCCGGCCAGGCCATGGGCTTTGGAATTCACTTTGGAAGGCACGCACACGCAATGGACATCACGCTCTGGTTCACAACTTTTGGCAGCGATATTGCAGCCGTCAGTCTCAGCGCAGTGATCCTCACCGCCTACTACCTGTGGCTGCGGATTCAGGTTCGCCGCAATCCAACCTTCTCCATTCACAGCGTCAACCAGATCGCCCGCACCCTGTGGGTCATGAATGTAATGCGCAATCCGGCCAAGGACGTCATGGCCGTGCAAACCCTGCGCAACTTCATCATGGGCGCCAGCCTGATGGCCTCTACGGCAACTCTGCTGATCATCGGCACACTGACCCTATCGGGTCAGGCGGAAAGCATTTCACGCAGTTGGCATGTACTTAATGTCGGTAGCACGTATGCGGCCGAACTCTGGATCGTCAAGGTGTTGTGCCTGCTGGTCGACTTCATCGTCGCCTTCTTCGCGTTTGTGATGGCGGTGCGTCTGGTCAATCAGGTCGTGTTCATGATCACGATTCAACCGGAGCCCGATGCACACTACAGCCTGGCACCAAAGGCGGTTGCCAGGCGTCTGAACCGGGCTGGAAATCTGTTTGCCATTGGCTTGCGGGCATTCTTTTACGCCGTGCCGCTGGTCTTCTGGCTCTTCGGACCTGTCTTTCTGGTACTCGCGACGGTGGGGCTGGTCTTGACCCTGCAGCAACTCGACCGCAGCGAACCAGCGCACGACTGATGTGCACTTGACTAGCCTTTACCGCCCTTGAGCTTGGCCCGAGGGTGCGCGGCGTCATAGGCTTTGGCCAGATGCTGAAAATCCAACCGTGTGTAAACCTGCGTGGTGCTGATGTTGGCGTGGCCCAGCAACTCCTGCACAGCGCGCAAGTCACCGCTGGATTGCAGCATGTGGCTGGCAAACGAATGGCGCAACATGTGGGGGTGCACTGGCGTGGACAAGCCGGCTTGCAAGCTGCGGCTGCGCAGGCGCGCCCAGACTGACTGGGCGGTAAGGCGCGTCCGGTTGCGTCCGACAAAGAGCGCGTCGCTGACGGCATCGCTGCTGGCATGGGCAGCCACAAAGTCGCTGCGTGCCTGCAACCAGACCTCTAGTGCGGCAATGGCGTGCCTCCCCACCGGTACGGCGCGCCACTTGCGGCCTTTGCCACACACATGGGCTTGTGCAGCCTGCAGGTCGATCCAGCCTTGCCCTGCCGCGTTACCCGCTGCACTGGCTTGGGCATCCAGCCCGATCAACTCGCCAACGCGAAGGCCGCTGGAGTACAACAACTCGACCATGGCGGCGTCACGCAATTCCAAAAATGCGGCTTCAGTTTTCACCTGCGACGATTCATTTATCGATGAAAATGGGCTGTAGCCCTCGTCAATATTGCGTGACGCGCTATCTTTTTTGAAAGTCGCCAGCTGCACAGCATCATCCACACCGAGCGCCTTGGGCAAGGGTTTGGGGGCTTTGGGTGCACGCACGTCCTGCACCGGGTTGCTGGCAACCAGCCCCTGACGCCCCAACCACACATAGAAGCCGCGCCAGCCCGACATGATGAGGGCGATGCCCCGTCCGCTGCGCCCACCGCTGTGCATCTGCGCCACCCAGCGGCGAATATGGGCATTGCGCACATCGGTGAGTTCTACCGGCACCGTGGCGGCGTAGTCGCGCAGCTTGATCAGATCCAGCGCATACAGTTCAACTGTGCGCGCTGCCAGACGCTTTTCGACCCGAACGTATTCAAGGTAGCGCTCTACAAGGAGTTGGGACGCCTGGGGGCTCTGCTCCGTGTCCCCCGCCCGCTGCGCGGGCTCCTCCTTGACCTGCGCGGAACCCCCAGGCATCCCACTTCGTGGTTCTGCACCGGAGGCCACGTCTTACTTCAGGCGGGAAGTTGCCGCGCTGACCAATTCACCGATACGGGCCAAAAAGTCGGTGCCCATGCCGCTGTGGAAGCGGTGTGGGTCGGGCGAGGCCAGCACCAGCAGGCCAAACGCGGGTGTCATGCTGCCAGCCGCGCCGCCGCGCAGGGGAATCAGCACCAAAGAGGTCACGGTGGTGGGGTCTTCCAGCCAGCCTACAGCTTCAAAGCCGGTATTCAAGCCGCAAAAGGGCTCCATCAGTGAAGATGCAAACACTTTGGCGTCTTCACTGACCTCTTGGGTCGCGGTCAACTGGGCGTAATCAGGGGCCATGCCCCACAGGCGAATACCGACTTGCGGCACCGAGAACTGGCCCTGGATGTCCTGCTCTATTGATGCCGGCAGTGCGTGCAGGTCCGAGACCATCAACAAACTGCGTGCCCAGCGCAAAATCTTGTCGGACAGCATCACGTTTTCACTGCCGTGGCGGATCATTTCCATGATGCGCTGCTCCAGCGACTTGATCTTCTCGCGCAGCATCTCGGCCTGGCGCTCCTGCAGACCGACCGCGCGGTTGCTGTGCGGGCTGGTGAACTGCACCGCAGCCAGCAACTCGGCGTGGCGCAAGAAGAAATCAGGCGTATTGGCCAGGTAGTTGGCAATGTCGTCTTCGGTGATGGGGTTGTTCAGTGGTTGGTTCATAGCGTGTCCGGAAGTTCAATTTCGCCCTGGAATACGGTGGTGGCGGGGCCTGTCATCAGCACGGGTGCAGTATCGCCTGCCCAGGCGATGTTGAGCAGCCCGCCGTGGGTCTGCACCTCGACGCTGCCGTCCAGCAAGCCCAGGCGAATGCCGGCCACTACGGCCGCACAGGCGCCCGAGCCGCAGGCCAGCGTTTCGCCCACGCCGCGCTCATAGACACGCAGGCGGATGTGGCCGCGGTCCTGCACCTGCATAAATCCCACGTTCACGCCCTGCGGAAAGCGCGGACTGGCCTGAACCTGCGGGCCTAGCGTGGCCACGGGCGCGCTGTCCACATCGGCCACCTGCAGTACGGCGTGCGGGTTGCCCATGGAAACCGGGGCGATCCATGCCGGTGCTATCAAAACAGAAGCTGCCTGCGCAGTATCCACGGGGGCTAGAGGCCAATTCCACCATGCTCCTTGTGGCTGAAAGGTTAAGTCCGTGGCGTCAAACGGAATCTGCTCCAGCGCAAACACCGGCGCGCCCATGTTGACGGTGACACGCCCGTCCGGCGTCAGGCTGGGCTCGATCACGCCCTTTTGCGTTTTCACGCGGATCACGGACTTGGTCGTAAGACCCCGATCGTGCACAAAGCGGGCAAAGCAACGCGCGCCATTGCCGCACTGCTCCACCTCGGCACCATCGGCGTTGTGGATGATGTATTCGAAGTCGATGCCCTCGGCCGGCGAGGGCCGCACGGTCAGGATTTGATCAGCGCCCACACCGAAGTGGCGGTCACCCAGAAAGCGGTAATGGGCGGCGGTGAGCCCCAGGCGGCCACGGGTTTCGTCCAGAACGACAAAGTCGTTGCCGGCCCCTTGCATTTTGGTGAATGGAATGCGCATGGCGTGGATTATCGGCCCATGATGGCGCCGCACCGGGTCATGTTGCAAAATGCCCGCATGGTACGACCCAATCAACGCATCCTCCCGCACACCGGCGCAGACCCCATCCAGCCCACTACCGCCGTCGAGTGGCAAGCCGAGCACCCGGTGCACTTGCTGCGCAATGTGCAGCGCCTGACCGCACCCAACCCCGGCTTCATGACCGGCCCCGGCACCAACAGCTACCTGGTGGGTAACGCTAACACCGGCTATTGCGTCATAGACCCCGGCCCGGCCGATACCGACCATGTGCAGCGCCTGTGGCGCGCGGCCCTGCACCCGGACGGCAGCGGTGGCAATATTGTGATGATTGTGTGCACCCATTCGCACGCCGACCACTCGCCCGGAGCCAAACCACTGCAAGCCCTGTGCGCCCACACGCCACCGATCCTGGGCCTGCCATCAGCCCCCACGGCACGCGCCAACAGTGCCTTCACGCCCGACCGAGCGCTGCAAAATAGTGAGCAGCTCACACTTATTCCACGGGGTCTGGAGGCAAATTTCGCTTCCAGTCATACGCTGCAAGTGATCCACACGCCCGGCCACGCCGCCAACCATGTGTGTCTGCTGCTAGAGGAAGATGGCCTGCTGTTCTCGGGTGACCATATCCTCAACGGCAGCACCACCGTCATTGACCCGCCGGATGGCAATATGGCCGATTACCTGAACTCACTGGACGTTCTGCTGGCGGCCTGCGCCGAGCACGATGTTCACTACATCCTGCCGGCCCACGGCCATGTGCTGGGCGGCTCGCTGGCAGACGCGAGTGGGGCGATTGCTCACCTGAAAGCCCACCGCTTGAAACGCGAGGCCAAGATCGCCGCAGTGGTCGCCGCCAACCCGCAGGGCGCGGTGGACGACTGGCTGGCACATGCATACGACGATGTGGATTCGCGCATCTGGCCAGTGGCCAAGCGCTCGCTGCTGGCGCACTTGGAGCGGCTGCAAGCCCTTGAAACGAGAGTCACCCCTTCATCATGACCACACCCAAAGTACACGGCACGCTGAAGCTGCCGCCCAAGCCCCCTCAAGCCGTGCCTGTGGCGCAGCCGGCCACACGGCCAGCTGTAGCAGCGATGCCCGCCCCTGCCAAACGCCCCAACGCAAAGCCGCGCCAGCGCCCCGTTACAGCGCTGCGCACCAAGCCACCCGCCGCGCCTCACGCCGCCGAACAGCAACCACCGCTGCAAGCCGACACGGGCGATCGCCTGGCCAAACGCGTGGCCGCGATGGTGCCGTGTTCGCGCAGTGAGGCCGAGCAATACATCGAGGGTGGCTGGGTGCGGGTCAACGGCCAGGTCGTCGAGGAACCGCAGTTTCGCATCCAGAATCAGACGATAGCAATAGACCCCGACGCCAGCCTGATTGACCTGGCGTCCATCACCCTGCTGCTGCACAAGCCAGCCGACTGGATCGATGGCACCGAGGAGTCGCTGGCCAAGCTCAACCGGGCCACGCGCCGCGCGCCGTTTGACGATGCCCGCACGCTGCTGGTGGCCGCCAACCACATGGCCAAGGACCCGTCAGGCATCCGCATGCTCCAGCGCCATTTCAAGTCCCTCACCGCCGCCGTTCCGCTCGAAAACGCGGCCAGCGGCCTGATCGTGTTCACGCAGGACTGGCGCGTGGAGCGCAAGCTGACCGAGGACATGGGCTCGATGGAGCACGAGATCATTGTGGATGTGCAGGGCGAGGTCACCCCTCAGGCGCTGCACTTGCTGAACCGCACGCTGGATTCGGACGAGAACTTGCCGCACGCCAAGGTCAGCATCAATAGCAATACCCCCGAGCGCAGCAAGCTGCGTTTTGCGATCAAGGGCGCACACCGCGGGCTGATAGCCTACCTGTGCGAGCGCGCCAAACTGGAGATTCTGGATATGCGCCGCATACGGCTGGGCCGCGTAGCGCTGAGCGATTTGCCCGCGGGACAGTGGCGCTATCTGGCGCCACATGAGAAGTTCTAGCTGGAAATGTAGTGTTCCAACTGGCTGATGGTCAGTTCGTGGTCGGCAATGATGTCGTTCATGATGTCGCGAATC
>JBAWYQ010000035.1:0-25556 GCA_037143475.1 Burkholderiales bacterium
TATCGCTTAGGAGGCACTCGTTCTATCCATTGAACTATGGCGAGGGGGCAGGGCTTGATTGTAAGGCCCGTTGTAATGCTTACTTCGTCAGGTGGCGCATGGCCTCTTCCAGGCCTTTGAGGGTCAGCGGGTACATGCGTTGGTGCATGATTTGCTGCACCACACTGATACTCTGTCGGTACTGCCACACACCCTGCGGCTCCGGGTTGATCCAGGCAAATTTCGGAAAGGCGTGAATCAAACGCTGTAGCCACTCGGCGCCGGCCTCTTCATTGTTGTATTCGACGCTGCCGCCAGGTTGCAAAATCTCATAGGGGCTCATGGTTGCGTCGCCCACAAAGATCAACTTGTAGTCCTTGTTGTACTTACGGATGATGTCCCAGGTCTCGAATTTCTCGGCAAAGCGTCGGCGGTTGTTCTTCCACATGAAGTCGTAGACGCAGTTGTGGAAGTAATAAAACTCCAGGTGCTTGAACTCGGTCTTGGTGGCACTGAAGAGTTCTTCGACGCGTTGAATGTGCTCGTCCATGGTGCCGCCCACGTCCATCAGCAGCAGCACTTTGACGTTGTTGTGGCGCTCGGGCCGCATCTTGATGTCGAGGTACCCGGCGTTGGCCGCCGTCTTGCTGATGGTCTCATCCAGGTCCAGTTCGTCCTCGTGGCCTTCGCGCGCAAACTTGCGCAACCGTCGTAGCGCGACCTTGATGTTTCGCGTGCCTAGTTCCTGCGTGTCGTCGTAGTCCTTGTAAGCACGCTGGTCCCACACCTTAACTGCGCTCTTGTTGCGGCTCTTGTCCTGGCCGATACGAATACCCTGCGGGTTGTTGCCATAGGCACCAAATGGTGAAGTGCCACCGGTTCCAATCCATTTGGAGCCGCCCTCGTGACGCTCCTTTTGTTCTTCCAGGCGCTTCTTGAGCGTCTCCATCAGTTCGTCCCAGCCCATTTTTTGCAGCTTTGCCAGCTCTTCAGGGCTCAACATCCCCTCCAGATTCTTGCGCAACCATTCGGCGGGAATGTCCTTGGTGAAGTCGGCCACCATCTCCACGCCCTTGAAGTAGGCTGCAAAGGCGCGGTCGAACTTGTCGTAGTGCTTTTCGTCTTTAACCAGCGCTGTGCGGCTCAGGTAGTAGAAGTCGTCAATCTTGTAGCCTGAAAGCTCGGCATCATCATCGGACGCGGGGGTGTTGGGCCCGACCACGCCTTTCTTGAGGGCTTCGAGCAGGGTCAGGTATTCTTTGACCGATACCGGCAGCTTGGCAGAGCGCAGGGTGTAAAAAAAGTCGAGCAACATGGGTTGTTACCTCCAGCGATCAGCGTGGCTTGTCCAGCAAATACAGCAGTTGTGCCTTGGCCTCGGGCCACTCGCCACTGCGCATGCTGTACATCACCGTATCGCGAATGGTTCCGTCACGGCGCAATGCGTGGCCGCGCAGGACCCCGTCTTTTTTGGCGCCTAAGCGCTCAATGGCGGCCTGTGAGGTGAAGTTGAAGTTGTCTGTGCGCCAACCTACTACATGGCAACCTAGCGTCTCAAATGCATGGGTCAGTAACAGCAATTTGCACGTGGTGTTGACGTGGCTGCGTTGGCAGCTTTTTCCGTACCAGGTCCAGCCGATTTCCACCCGCCTGAGGGTTGGCATGATGTCGTGGTAGCTGGTGCAACCCAGTACTCTGCCGCTGGCTTGTTCGGTCACAGCGAAGGCGAAGCGATTGCCAGCTTCGCGCATGGACAGTGCACTTTCGATGTAGCTACGGGTCTGCTGTGGCTCTGGAACCGATGTGACGCGGATGTTCCACAGCGCACCATCTGCGGCAGCGGCGCGCAGGCCTTCTTCATGCTCCAGACCCAGTGGAACCAAATAGACGCCGCGGGCTGACAGGGTAACGGGCTCAACAAATGCCATGCTTAGTCCTTGGAGTTTTTGGCCTGAGCAACTTGTCGGGCCCGCCAGCGGCGTGCTACCTGCAAACCCAGACCGCCACCTAAACCAACCAGCACAATCGCGCCGACGCTGGCATTGCCGTAGCCCGGGGCAAAAATGTCCAGACCCAGCAGACGGCCCGCCCAAAATCCAAGAAGCGCACCGCCGACAAAGCCTACGGCATCCGACACACCTTCGAGCCAAAGACTGTTTTTCATGGCGAGGGGTTCAACGGTTGTGGCGTTGCATGAACATCAGTTTTTCAAATAGCGTGACGTCCTGTTCATTCTTCAGCAACGCGCCCACCAGTGGCGGCACGGCCATTTTGTCGTCCTTGGTGTGCAGCGCTTCAGCGGGAATGTCTTCGGCCAGCAGTAGTTTGAGCCAGTCCAGCAGTTCACTGGTAGAGGGCTTCTTCTTCAGACCGGGCAGGTTGCGCACGTCAAAGAAGGTCTTCATGGCGGCATTGATCAATTCTTTTTTCAGGCCGGGGAAGTGCACATCCACGATGCTTTGCATGGTGGCAGCATCGGGGAACTTGATGTAGTGGAAGAAGCATCGGCGCAAAAAGGCATCGGGCAGCTCTTTTTCGTTGTTGGACGTGATGAATACGAGCGGGCGGTGCTTGGCCTTGATGAGCTGGCGCGTCTCGTAGCAGTAAAACTCCATGCGGTCGATCTCGCGCAGCAAGTCGTTGGGGAATTCGATATCGGCCTTGTCGATCTCGTCAATCAGCAGGGCTACTTGCTTGTCTGCCGTAAAAGCCTGCCACAGCACACCCTTGACGATGTAGTTGTGAATGTCTTTGACGCGCTCGCCACCATCTACATCGGACAGTTGCGAGTCACGCAAGCGGCTAACCGCATCGTATTCGTACAGACCTTGCTGCGCCTTGGTGGTTGATTTGATGTGCCACTGCAGCAACGGCATGTCCAGCGCCTGGGCAACTTCCTCGGCCAGCATGGTTTTACCGGTTCCGGGCTCACCCTTGACCAATAGCGGGCGTTGCAGTGTGATGGCGGCGTTCACCGACAGCATCAGATCCTGGGTGGCGACGTAGTTCTTGGTTCCGTGGAATTTCATGGTTCTGGCTCAAAATAGCAGGGGAATACCCGCGCTGAAAAAATTGGCATGCTCGATATAATTTGGTCGGCAGAAGGGTCAGGTATGGTATTTGACTGCCTTGATCGATCTCAAACACCGTTTGATTGTCCTCTCAAAATGAACAAGTTTCTGATATCGCTTTCCTCCATAGCTGTCGCATGCGCGACCACTTTTTCTGCCTATGCCGAAGAGATCAAGGGTAGTGCCGTTTCGGCCGAAAAAAAGGTGGCCATGTGCATTGGCTGCCACGGCATTCAGGGATACCACACCGGTTTTCCCGAGGTTTACAAGGTTCCTAAAATCTCAGGTCAGAGCGCGAAGTACATTGTTTCTGCGCTCAATGCCTACCAGCGCGGAGAGCGAAAGCACCCCAGCATGCGTGGGGTGGCTGCCACCCTGACGGAGCAAGACATTGCAGACCTGGCTGCATACTATTCCAGCAACGGACAAGCGTGGCCTTTGCCTGAAAAAGCTGCTGGTGGTAGCGCGAAGGCGCAGGAACTCGTGGCCAAGGGGGCATGTACGTCCTGTCATGGCGACAGTTTCAGTAAGCCGATCGATCCGTCATACCCCAAGATTGCCGGTCAATACAGCGACTACTTGTATGGAGCCCTGAAGGCCTACAAGACTGAAGGCGTTGTGCAAATTGGGCGGGGTAATCCGATCATGTCAGGCGTGGCAAAACAATTCACGAACGCCGAGCTTAAAGAAATTGCCGCTTACGTGGGCAGCCTGCCTGGCCAACTCCAGACCGTTCAGCAGAGCCGTTTCAGATAAGCACAATCGCCGTCAATCCCGGGTGGCGTGACGCTGCACGCAGGCAACATAGGCCTCGCCATCGGGCGGACGCCCCGCCTGCTGACTTTCCCATAACATTTTTCCCAGACAGTCCATGGCTTCGTGGTGCGCCTGGTGCAGGGAATCGCGTCGGTGGGTCAGTAATTCAATGGCTTGTCGGATGCCGCGGGGCTGATCGATACTGCATTGCTCGGTGATCGACAGGTGCATGGACAGGTGCAAAAACGGATTCGTGCGCCCCTCCTTCTCGTTGCCCATGCTGGCCAGGGCGGCGTCAACGTCAGTGAAGTCTGCGGCGTATTCCGGGTGCTCGTCCATCCAGTGACTTGCTATGGTTTCAATAGCTTCTAACGGATGTCTGGCAAGGGCTTTGGCATAGACGGAACAAAAAAAACGGCGGACATCGGCTTGCGAGGGGCTGAACATAGCGCAAGGTTAACATGGCGTTCAGGCCAGCGCCGGTGGCCCGAAAGGGCTAAGGGCTTCTCGTCTGTGAAGTGACTGTAAAGTTTGTCGTTTAGGTAGGCGAAAGCAGGGGGCGAGCCGTTGACAGGTGGTGGGGAGCTTGTGCACAGTTCATCCTGTTTGATTCAAAGAGGTGATTTCATGAAAACCATGGTTTGCTGGTCACTGGCGGCAGTCGCGTTGCTAAGTGCCGCACCGCTCACCGCTATGGCGCAACGCCCAGACCGGGGTTGGCGTGGTGACATTCGTTATTTTGAGAGTCACGACGCGCACCAGTGGCGCTCCGGGGCTTGGCGCCATGGTTCGCATGGCGGGCGCATTGGCTGGTGGTGGGTGGCGGGAGGGATGTGGTATTTTTATCCCCAACCGGTCTATCCCTACCCTGACCCGTATCGTCCGCCGCTGGTGGTGGTCGAGACTGCCCCCGCGCCGCCTGTTGTCGTGCAGATGCCGGCACCGGTACAGGCTGCACCCCAATTGCCACCGGTTCAGGCCCAGCCTGCCGCGCAATTCTGGTATTACTGCGAAGCGAACCGGGGCTATTACCCCTATGTCGCATCATGTCCCAATGGCTGGAAGACCGTTCCAGCCACACCACCAGGAGCTCCACAGTGACAACTACACGCTTTGGTTTGAATCGTATTTTTTGTGTGGTTTGTCTGGTTGGCTTGACCGCCTGCGTTTCAGCGCCCCAGGGGCCGCGCGTGGCGGTGATGCCAACTCCGGGAAAACCGCTTGAGCTGTTTACGGCCGAAGATCAGTATTGCAGGGGCTATGCGCAGCAGTCACTGGGTCCGGATACCCGGGGCGAGACCGTTGTGGGTTCTGCGGTGGTGGGTACCCTATTGGGGGCGGCAGTTGGGTCGGCAATGAGTGGGCGACGCTATAACAATACGGGCGCCGGTGCTGCCACGGGGTTGATGATGGGAACGATGATTGGAGCAAGTGGCAGTGCCGAAGAGGGCCGAAGCGCCCAGCAACGCTATGACATTGCCTACGAGCAGTGCATGGTGTCCAAGAACAATCAGCCATCGCAGCGTTATCCCCGGCGGGCATCTCCCGCTGTGGTGGTTGTGCCGCAAGCTCAGCCCGCTGCACCGTATTACCCCCCACCCCCTCCGGCGGGCCAGGTTCCGCCTCCACCTCCACCGCAATAGTGACTTTCAGGCCCGAGGGGCCTGTTCTTCCCGTTCGCGCGCAACCTGTTCTTCAAGCTGTTGACGACCTTGCTTGACGACCGAGATCAGTTTGGCGCTGTCTTTGTAGTGAGGGTGCAGCTTTTCGAACAGTTCGAGGTTGTGCTGGCGAAAGCGCTGGGTGATCTGCTCGGCTGTGGTTGCGCTTTGGCCCATCAGTTCCAGAACGCTGCGCGCACTGAGGAGGCTGGACTCAAACATCTCACGCTGTACCAACATAACGCTCCGGTCGCGCAGCTGGTTCCAGTGCGTCACATCGCGGGCACGGGCGACAACTGTCAGGTTGGGAAAGTGGGCGCGGGCCAGGTCCACAATGTCCAGCGACTGCTTGACATCGTCCACGGCAACCACCAGCACTTTGGCCTGCGCCGCGCCGGCAGTGCGCAGCAAGTCCAGGCGGGTGGCATCGCCATAAAAAACGCGGTATCCAAATTTGCGGGCTGCTTCAATCATCTCAGCGTCATGGTCCAGTACGGTGCAAGGCTGCCCCTGGGCCAATAGCACGCGTGACACGATTTGCCCGTAGCGCCCGAAGCCGGCGATCAGAATGGGCGCCTCCTGCTGTTCAGAAATTTCGTCCGGTGGAGTCACTCCACAATTGGCATAACGCGGCAATAGCAGCTTGTCGATGGCCACCAAGATCAGCGGGCTGACCAGCATGGACACCGCTACTGCGCCAATGAGAAGGGATGCCGTCTGAGCGGGCAACACATGTGCGCCAGCGGCCGCCTGAAATACAACGAAGGCAAACTCCCCGCCCTGGGTCAAAAGCGATGTTAAGACGGGGCGCTCCTGAAAAGGCAAATTCAGATAGCGGGCCAAGCTGTAAATCACCACCGCCTTGGCCGACATGAAGCCCAGCACGATGACCGCCATTTGCAGCGGTGCGGCTCGCAGCACGTCAAGGTCAACCCCCATGCCCACCGCAATGAAGAACAGTCCCAACAGCAAGCCTTTGAAGGGCTCAATATTGGTCTCCAGTTCGCGCCGGAATTCGCTTTCGGCGAGCAATACGCCGGCTAAAAAGGCGCCCAGAGCCATGGACAAACCGACCAGTTGCATCAGTGCGGCGATACCGACCACCAGCAACAAGGATGCCGCGGTGAATATTTCAGGCGTTTTGCTGCTCGCAATCCAGCGCAGCAGCGGGCGCAAGGCCAGTCGGCCGCCGATGATGATGGAGGCAATAACCGCTATTATTTTGATAGCTTCGTACGCCCGTTCCGCAGGGGCTATGGCCTGATTTGTCTCCAATGAATTGCCCAGAAGCGGTAGCAGCGCCAGAATGGGAATGGCGGCTACGTCCTGGAATAAGAGGATGGAGAAGCCGGCCTGTCCGCTTCCGGTGGGAAGCAGATTACGCTCGCCCATGACCTGCAAGGCGATGGCGGTGCTGGAGAGCGCCAGCCCCATCGCAGCCACGAAGGCCACTGGCCACGGAATGCCAAACACCAGCGCCACGCTGAAGATGGCCACCACACAACCCAGCACTTGTGCGCTACCCCAGCCAAAAATGGGGCGTCGCAGGCTCCAGAGGCGCTTGGGTTCAAGTTCCAGGCCCACCAAAAACAGCATCAGCACCACGCCAAACTCGGCAAAATGCAGAATATCCTGCACGTTGGTCACAAACCCCAGACCCCAAGGTCCGATGGCAATGCCCGCCGCCAGGTAGCCGATGATGGAGCCCAGGCCCAGCGCCCGACTCAAGGGCACGGCGATGACGGCCGCGCTCAGGTAGATGAAGCTGTTAATCAGCCATGCAGGTGTATGTTCCATGGCGCTAACATAGCATTTCCGAACCAGAGATGAGGACTCCCCATGCCAATTGTTGTTGTCGCCAATCCCAAGGGCGGTGTCGGCAAGTCCACCTTGTCAACCAACATCGCCGGTTATTTTGCCTCGTGCGGGCATTCGGTGATGCTGGGTGATGTGGATCGACAGCAGTCATCCAGGCTGTGGCTGGGTCTGCGCCCGCCAGCGGCCCGCCCGATTGCCACCTGGGAAACCGATGCCGCCAATATCGCCAAGCCACCCAAGGGCACGACCCATGTGGTGTTGGATACCCCGGCCGGTTTGCACGGCAAGCGACTCAACGAGTTGATGAAAATGGCCGACCATATCGTTGTGCCGCTGCAGCCCAGCGTGTTTGACATTTTTGCCACCCGTGCCTTTCTGGATGAACTGGTGCAGAACAAGCACGCGGGCAAGGCTCGAATTGGTCTGGTGGGCATGCGCGTTGACGCGCGCACGATTGCGGCCGACCATTTGCACGAGTTCGTCGATCGGTTGGGCGTGCCGGTGCTCGGTTATCTGCGCGACACGCAAAACTACATTCACCTGGCTGCCCGTGGCCTTACGCTATTTGATGTGGCGCCCAGCCGGGTGGAAAAAGACCTCGCGCAGTGGCAAGCGCTGTGTCACTGGCTTGACACCTGAAGGTACCATCAGGCCCATGAAAATATTCCAAACCCTTGCAGAATTGGTGCCCTTGGTCGGGCAGGAACTGGTTGTCAGCGACTGGATCACCATCACCCAGGAGCAGATCAACCTGTTTGCCCAGGCCACTGGCGACCACCAGTGGATTCACGTGGATGTGGAGCGCGCCAAGGCTGGACCCTTCGGTGAACCCATTGCACACGGGTTTTTGACGCTCTCGCTGCTTCCCCGCTTTTTTGAATCATCGCTGCGTGTCGAACAAACCCGCATGGGGGTGAACTATGGCCTCAACAAAGTGCGCTTCATTGCTCCAGTACCGGTGGGCAGCCGCCTGCGCGCCCGCATGAAACTGATTGCCTGCGACCCAATTGACAACAACGGCATGCAGATGACGTGGGAAGTAACAATCGAGCGGGAGGGCGTGTCCAAGCCGGTTTGCATCGCCGAATCAATTGCGCGCCACTATCCCTGAAATCCGATTTGGCGCCAGGCCTCAAACACGGTGACTGCCACGGCGTTGGATAAGTTGAGGCTGCGCTGGCCTTCGATCATGGGCAGTCTGAGGCATTGTTGGGGCGCAAAGTTGCTTCGCACCGCATCTGACAGGCCTCGCGTTTCTGCGCCAAAGACCAACCAGTCCCCGCATTCGAAGGCGGTCTTGAAAACCTGACCGGTCCCCTTGGTTGTCAGTGCAAACATGCGTTCTGGCAGGGGCCGTTGCGATCCCAGAAATGCCTCCCAATTGGCGTGCCGGTGTAGCGTGGCGTACTCGTGGTAGTCGAGCCCAGCACGTCGCATGTGCTTGTCGTCCATGGAAAAGCCCAGCGGCTCGACTAAATGCAACTGGCAGCCTGTGTTGGCAGCAAGGCGGATGATGTTGCCGGTGTTGGGTGGGATTTCGGGTTCGACCAGGACGATGTGAAGCATGGGACCTATTGTCGCGGCTTACTCTGTGCGCGCGAGCACCATGGCAGTGATGTGTGCCGCTCCTGCTAGTCTCAACGCACGCGCCGCTGCGTGCAGAGAAGCGCCACTGGTCATGACGTCATCCAGGAGCACAATGCGGCGCTGCGCTAACTGGTGGGTTTGCAGTGGGTCGACTGCATAGGCGTGTCGCACTGCTTGCAACCGTGCGCTTCTGGGAAGAGTTCGTTGTGGGGGCGTATCGATCATGCGCAACAACACTCCGTGAGCTACTTTGGACGCGTCCAGAGCGCAAGCTAATACATGGGCTTGGTTGTAGCCTCGATCCTGCAATCGCTGGCGTGACAGCGGCATCGGGATGACGAGGTCTGCTGCGTCCAATGCTGGCTCTACCCATGGGGATGCGCGCAGCAGCTGGGCAAACGTCTGTGCCCAGCCAGGACGTTGCTGGAATTTGAAATCTGCCACCAGTCGGGACCAGGGGTAGGCATAGGTCACGGCCGCCAGACACGCATCCAGCGGCGGTGGCGTCACAATACAGGCGCCACATTGGTGCACACCGGTGGGGATAATCAACGCGCAGGTTCGGCACCGGTGGTGCGGTTGGGCAAACGCGCTGACACAGGCTTCGCAGACCGGCAGCGAGGGCCACGCATGGCAAACCGCGCACTGGCTGGGCAGCCGTCGGGATAACCTTTGAATCAGTTGGTGAAACACCAAGCCAATATACTCGCCGAGCCGCTACCGGCAAGTCATTTTCCAGAGCATGAGCACCCAGCGCCCTCCAACCATAGACCCTGTTGCCGCTGCCCGTTGGGCTCGGCAATTGCCCCACGGCACGTCGCCGTGGCTGCACGAAGAGGTGGCGCGCCGCATGGAAGGACGGCTACAGTGGATCGTGCGTCAGCCACGGCAGTGGGTTCACTGGGCACCGCTGCACGGCGGCGTGCAAGCACACAGCAGGTTGACTAAGCGGTATTCTGAATCCGAGTGTTTTTTGATTGAAAGCCGCGTGGAGCAAGCGCAAGCAGCTCACAAATTGATAGCATCTTCCTGGTGGAAACAACTCCCTTGGAATCGTGCGAGGACCCGGTTAAAGGCGCCCGAAAGGCCGGTGCAAATGCTGTGGGCCAACATGGCGTTGCACATGGATGCCAATCCCGTGGCTTTAATGGAGCGGTGGCACCAGTTGTTGGATGTGGATGGGTTTTTGATGTTTTCCTGTCTTGGGCCGGATACGCTGCGTGAGCTGCGGCCAGTCTATGCTGCCTTGGGGTGGCCGCCGCCCGCCCATGAGTTCACCGATATGCATGACTGGGGAGATATGTTGGCGGGTATTGGATTTGCAGAGCCGGTCATGGATATGGAGCGCATCAACCTGAGTTTTGAGTCGCCGCAGCGCTTGCTGCTGGAACTACGGGGGCTGGGTCGTAATCTGGGTAGTCAGCGCTTTCAGGGGCTGCGTGGACGTCGCTGGCACCAGCAATTACTGGATGCCATTGGGCGGGAGTTGTCCGACCCGGCTGACGGCGGGCGCGTCAAGCTGAGTTTTGAAATTATTTATGGCCATGCGTTCAAGCCCGTGCCCCGGATAAAGGTAAGTGCACAAAGCAGCATTTCTTTGCAGCAAATGCGCGGTGAATTGGGTTTGAGCAACCAGGCACAAGGACTGTAGATGGTGACTTTTTACGTCGAGTTGCGCTGGTTCATGATGGTTTTTTGTCTGCTGATATTCACGGTTGCGTTCACAATGATGGTGGTATCGGCATGGGTGCACCACAGCGCCGGCGCAAAAGATCCGCCCAATTTTCACAAATCGATTGTTGTGGAGTTGTGCTGGGTGCTCGCGCCGCTGGCCATGGTCGTGTTGCTGGTTTGGCCCACAGCGCACCAGATTCTCAAATCGTAGCTGTCATTTCAGCATGGGCGTTGGCTCGAAAACTGCGGGTTTTGCCTGATCAAACGCGTTCAGTCAACCCGCTAAAATTGGCAGGGCTGGCAGCGGTAAGGCAAAGTTCAGCAAGAACAAAAAGGATTTAGGTTTATGCAAGGCTTGAAAATATTGGTCCTGGGTGCCGTTGCCGCCCTGGGGTCAGCGGCGGTATGGGCGGGGTTGCAGTGGAACTTTCCGACCCCCGTCACACCCATCGCGCACGAAACATTGCATGTTCATAATTTGTTTATGGCCATTGCGCTGACGCTGTTTTTCGGTGTGCTGGCGCTGATGTTGTATTCGTTCTGGGCGCACAGAAAGTCACGTGGCCACAAGGCGGCATCCTTTGTCGGCCCCAAATCCGGAAAGCAATGGTTTTTTGTATTGCTGCCGTTTGCAGGCTTGCTGATTCTTGACTATGGCGTTTTCGGTATCCCGGCTTACCACGCGGTGCTGATGTACGAGGACACCAAGACCGATGCCGAATTGGTTGTTAAAGTCACTGGTAGTCAGTGGCTGTGGCAGTACGAGTTTCCTGCCGAAGGCGTGCAGTTTTACAGTCGTCTGACAACACCGCGCGCCCAGATTCTGAATGAACAACCCAAGGGTGAAAATTACTTGCTTGAAGTAGATAACCCACTGGTCTTGCCGGTTGGAAAGAAAGTGCGCTTCATCACTACATCCAATGACGTGATTCATAGCTGGTGGGTGCCTGCATTTGGCGTGAAGCGTGACGCCGTCCCCGGATTTTTGCGTGAATTTTGGGCCAAGATTGATACGGTCGGGACCTACCGTGGCCAGTGTTCGGAGTTGTGTGGCAAGGAACATGGCTATATGCCCATCGTTGTCAACGTGGTGCCGCAAGCCGAATTTGATGCCTGGTTGAAGAGCAAGAAGACCGTGGCCGTGGCCGCCGGCACAACTGCTAGCGCGCCACACTGAAAAGGCGCTGGCGTGCAGCGCCAGCCCAGTCTGGATTCTGAAGAGTTACAGGAAATTTAGTTAATAGGAGTTGCCCATGGCACACGAATTGGCACACGACATGCCCCATGCCGACGGACACGAGGCGCACCATCCTTACGGTTTTTTGCGCTGGATTCAAACCACCAACCACAAAGACATTGGCGTGATGTACCTCATCTTCGCCATTACCATGCTGTTGATTGGCGGCGCCATGATTCTGGGGGTCCGAGCCGAGCTATTCCGCCCGGGTCTGCAACTCATGCAACCGGAGTTTTTCAACCAGCTTATTACGCTGCACGGACTGATCATGGTGTTCGGTTTCGCGATGCCTGCCGCTACGGGACTGGCCAACTACATGCTGCCCCTGATTCTGGGCGCACCAGACATGGCCTTGCCGCGCTTGAATAACTGGGGTTTCTGGATCTTGCCCCCAGCTGCGGTCATGCTGGTTACGCCGTTCTTCCTTGGCCTGATAGGCATCGGCCCAGGGGCAGTTGACACGGGTTGGACGATGTACGCGCCACTTTCCGTTCAAAGCGGCTGGGGTATGGACTTTGCTATTTTTGCGGTTCACATGCTGGGCGTCTCGTCGATTCTTGGGTCAATCAATGTGATTGTTACCGTTCTGAATATGCGTGCCCCTGGCATGACGCTGTTCAAGATGCCCTTGTTTGCGCACGGGTTCCTGGTAACAGCCATTTTGCTGATCACCATCATGCCGGTGCTCGCTGGCGGCGTGACCATGGTGTTGATGGATCGGCATTTTGATACCCACTTCTTCAATGCGGCGGGTGGCGGTGACCCGGTATTGTGGCAACACATTTTCTGGTTCATGGGTCACCCCGAGGTGTATGTGCTGCTGCTGCCTATTACGGGTGTGATTCCGCATATTTTGGCGGCGTTTTCCAGAAAGGAAACTTATGGCTACCGTGCCCAGGTGTATTCCATGTGGGGCATTGGCGGGCTGTCAGTAGTCGTTTGGGCGCACCACATGTTTACCAGTGGCATGTCCACCGGCAGTCAGCTGTACTTTATGTACAGCACGATGTTGATTTCTCTGCCATTGGCTGTACTGTTCTTTTGCTGGATTGCGACTTTGTGGCGTGGCTCGTTGACCTTTGAAACCCCTATGCTGTTTGCCATCGGGTTTATCGTTCTATTTGGATGGGGCGGCTTGACGGGTCTGGTTCTTGCCGATGCCGCCGCCGACCCGCAGTACCACAATGCCTACTTCCTGGTTGCGCATTTTCATTACGCGCTGTACCCGACCACCGTGATGGGTGCGATGGCCGCGATATATTACTGGCTGCCAAAGTGGACTGGTCATATGCTTGATGAGCGCATGGGGCGCATTCACTTCTGGGTGGTGATGGTCGGCTTCAACCTGACCTTCATCCCGCAGTTTCTGGTAGGACTGGCCGGCATGCCGCGCCGCATCCCTGACTACCCGCTGATGTTCACAGAGTGGAACATGCTGTCCACTGTGGGGGCCTTCATTCTTGGTGCCTCGCACCTGATCTTTATCTACAACGTTGTCAAGTGTGTTCGTGGTGGCGAGAAAGCCGAGGCGCGTGCATGGGAAGGTGCACAGGGCCTGGAGTGGACGGTGCCGTCCCCTGCGCCCTATCATACGTTCGAGACGCAACCCACTATCAAGTAGCGTGACAGTGACGCGAATATGACGAGCTTGCCTGACCCTCAATCCAGCCGAATCGACGCCGATACCTGGGCGCTTCGTAGGCGCAATAGTGTTCGCCTGGGTTGGCTTTTTGCTGCCTTTGCTGTGGGTTTGTTTCTGGTTGCGCTATGGAAATACCGTCCCCTGTGATTGCGGTCGTTAAAACGCCGTTGCAGCTAAGCAATCAGCGCTTGGGATGGCGTCTGCTGCTGGTGTCCGTATTTTTTGCAGCATTTGGTTT
Source organism: Burkholderiales bacterium (assembly GCA_037143475.1). Lineage (GTDB taxonomy): Bacteria > Pseudomonadota > Gammaproteobacteria > Burkholderiales > Burkholderiaceae_C > Allorhodoferax. The sequence goes on from JBAWYQ010000035.1 coordinate 13,664, forward strand.
TGCGCTGGTGCCCTTGTACGACGTCATTTGTCGGTTGACCGGCTTGAATGGTCGAACCAACGCAACCGCAGTCGTGCAGAGCAAGAACACCCAAGTGGACTTGACCCGCTGGGTTAATGTCGAATTCCTGAGCCACACGATGCCAGGTGTAGGGCTTGAGTTCAAGCCCGAGCAATTTTCCATGCGCGTGCATCCTGGGGACATCATTCATACCAACTATGTTGTGAGAAATCAGAGTGGCGAGGTATTCGTTGGACAGGCTGTCCCCAGCGTCACGCCTGCTGTTGCGGCACCGTATTTCCAAAAAATCGAGTGTTTTTGTTTTAACCAACAGACTTTCCAGCCCGGCGAGGTGCGTACTATGCCGGTTGTATTTTTTGTCGATCCTGATATGAGTCAGGACCTAGGGACCGTTACGCTTTCGTACACTTTTTTTGAAGCGCCGAAAGCACGGGTTTGAACGGAATTTATTTGACAGGCAGAAGGAACGAAACATGACTACCACGCCATCGCCGCAAGCCAAGGCACACTACTATGTGCCGGCGGCCAGCAATTACTCGACGTTCCTTTCGGCCGGAATTTTTCTCCTTGCACTGGGATTTATTTTTCGACTGAATGGCGTCCCACCCGGCATGTGGAGCATGCTGCTTGGAACTGCTCTGATCCTGTATGTCATCGTGGGGTGGTTTGGCGAGGTGATCAGCGAAAATACCCGAGGCATCTATACGCTCTGGGAAGACAGGTCGTACCGTATCGGTATGGTCTGGTTTATCTTCTCGGAGGTGATGTTCTTTGCGTGCTTCTTTGGGGTGCTGTTTTACATCCGCCGCATCGCTTTGCCTGAACTGGGTGGCTATGAAGCCCAGTACACGCCCTATGCGGGGTTCGGGAGTACCTGGCCCAGTAGCGGCCCTCTGGGGGAGACTTTCACGCCAATGAAGGCATGGGGTATTCCTGCTTTCAATACTTTGCTGTTGCTGACTTCAGGTGCAACCCTGACCTGGGCGCACTGGGGGCTGATCAAGAATAACCGTGGCCAGCTTAAGCTGGGGCTGGCGCTGACAGTGCTTTTGGGTGCAACCTTTATGGGATTCCAGGTTTACGAATACATGCATGCCTACAGCGAACTCGGGCTGACTCTGGGGGCCGGTGTGTATGGCGCCACCTTTTTTATCTTGACCGGTTTCCACGGTTTGCACGTCACATTGGGCGCCATTATGCTGGCGGTGATGCTGGGGCGCAGCATGAAGGGGCACTTCTCAGAACACAACCACTTTGCTTTTGAGGCGGTCGCCTGGTACTGGCACTTTGTGGACGTGGTCTGGCTGATCGTTTTTGTATTTGTATACTGGGTGTAATGTCCGTTAAGGACGCAGCAGGGGCCTATTTCAGCCCCTGTTGCGGAATGATGCCGAAGTAGAAACCTGCCAACAGCATCAAAAATAGTCCAATGGACAGCGCGACCCGCACGGTGAGCGCCTGGACCATCTTGTTTTTTTGACCCTCCTTGCGAAACATCAGGGCCAGCGCACTAAACAGGCTGGCGAGTATTAAGGCCAATACGGCTAGGATAAAGATTTTTGGCAGCATGGGTGAAGATGAAATGATGTTTCACTCCATTATGCAATTCTGCCCCCAATCCATGCAAATGCGCTTTCATGTCTTCCGTTTGGTGCCCGCCTTCGCGGTAGCGTGCGCGCTCGCCTTGCTGGTGTACTTGGGACTTTGGCAATTGGGCAAAGCGGAGCGGCGTGCCGCAGAACTGACCCAGCACAGTGAACGAGCCAAATTGGGGCCTTACTCGATTGACTCAAAACTGGTCGATTCCAGGTCGCTGCAGGACGCGCGCGTGTCGGTACGCGGCCGCTTTGAGCCGCAGGAGCAGTTCTTTGTTGACAACAAACAGGAAAACGGTAAGCCCGGGGTACACGTGGTAACGCCCCTAAAAATTGAAGGCGGTACTACGCGTATTCTGGTCAACCGTGGTTGGGCCGGATGGGTCCAGGGGCGTCAGGTTTTGCCCCCCATTCCGGTTGTGGACGGTGTGGTCGAAGTCAGCGGCGTTGCCGATGTGCCGGTCAACAAGAATTTCTTTTTGATGCCGGAGCATGCGCAGAGTCTGACGCAGCTTTGGAGTCGTCTTGACCTCCAACGGTTTACTGTCGAGCACAATTACCCGGTACAGCCCGTGGTCATACTCCAAGTCAGTGCTGCCGCGCCGGATGGTTTGATTCGTAATTGGCAACCACCGGAGGATCGTGTGGCAAAACACCAAAGCTATGCGTACCAATGGTTTAGCATGGCTCTGGCACTGCTGGTCTTTTTTGTTGTGGCAAGCGTGCGAACCCTGAAAAAACATGACTGAATTGCAGCGCTACGAACCACTCGAAATGGCTGTGCACTCGATGCCAAAGCCCCAGGACAACGCCTCGCAACCTGCACTCTACGGTCGTTGGAAGTTGGTTGCTATTGTGCTGCTGTGCTCCCTGCCGGCAGTGGGTGCCTATCTGGCCTATTTTGGTGGGCATCCGCAGGGGAAGGCCGGGTTTGGTGATTTGATTTCGCCCTTGCGCCCGATTGGCTTACAGACCGGTGTGGCGCTGGATGGCAGCACCCGTGCGTTGTCTTCTCTCAAAGGCCAGTGGCTCTTGGTGAGCGTGGGCCCGGCTCGCTGCGATGCCGGTTGCCAGCAGCGCCTGTTTCTACAGCGCCAGTTGCGCGAGACCCTGGGTAAGGACAAGGATCGTGTGGACTGGGTTTGGCTGATTAGTGACAATGGTGCGGTGGATAGCAGCATGCACAAACCTCTGACGGATGCGGTGGTTCTGCGTGTCGATCAGGCCACGCTGGACAGCTGGCTGGACGTGCCTCCTGGCGCAAGCGTCACAGAATATCTTTTTGTCGTGGACCCCATGGGCAATACCATGATGCGCCTTCCGGCAGTGTTTGACGGTGCAGGCGCGACAAAGGCGCGCATCGATTTGCAACGCTTACTGCGTGCCTCCGCCTCTTGGGATGCGCCGGGTCGATAGATAGATATTAATGATGGATACCACTTCACTGTACGACTTGTCCCCCGTCGGGCAACTGCTGCTTGGCGGAGCTGCTCTGGCACTGTTGCCTTTGCTCTGGGTTTGGCTGCGAAACCGCAACGCTTCCCCGCTCACGCGGCATCACGCGCTGGCTCTGTTGACGCTGTTTTTGACCTTTGATCTGGTGCTTTTCGGTGCCTTTACCCGGTTAACCGATTCAGGACTCGGATGCCCCGATTGGCCCGGATGTTACGGTAGCGCCAGCCCCATCGGTGCCAATGCAAAAATTGAAGCGGCCCAGGCTGTCATGCCAACCGGACCCGTGACGCACGGCAAGGCCTGGGTGGAAATGGTGCATCGCTACTTGGCCACCAGTGTGGGAGGCTTGATTGTGCTGCTGACGGTGCTGGCTTGGCGCCTGAAGAAGGTCAGCGCAATGCCTTCCACAGCGCTACTGCGCTGGTCGGTGCTGACTCTGGTTTGGGTGTGCATCCAGGGAGCTTTTGGCGCGCTGACCGTCACCATGAAATTGTTTCCGGCCATCGTTAGCTTGCATTTGTTGGGCGGCTATGCCTTGCTGGCTTTATTGATGGTACAGGTGGCCCTGGTTGCGCGCCAGCAGCCCCAGCAGATACAAAGCATGGTTCCTGCCCGTCTGAGATTCTGGGTAGCCTTGGCTCTGGCCTTGTTGTTGGTTCAGGCCGCGTCAGGGGCTTGGGTCAGCACCAACTACGCGGTGCTGGCGTGCACCGAATTTCCCATGTGCCAGGGTAGCTGGTGGCCGCAGATGGATTTTGCGCATGGATTCGAGCTGTGGCGTCCCTTGGGCTATGGGAAAGACGGCGCGCTTATCAGTTTCCAGGCACTGACCGCTATGCATTTCATGCATCGGCTGCTTGCAGTGGTGACCTTGCTGCTGCTTGCTGCATTGGTGTGGCACCTGCGCGCGGTGAGCGCCATACGCAAACCATCCCATGCGCTTGCCGCTTTGGTGTTGTTGCAGCTGGCAACCGGCTTGAGCAATGTCGTGCTGGACTGGCCCATCGTGGCGGCTGTCCTGCATACCGGGGGGGCCGGAGCCATGGTCGTTGTGCTGGTCTGGTTGCTGGTTTCCACCAGTGCTGGATTTCAAACAGAGCAAAAACGTACCGACACGACGGGGCGCTGGAGATGATTTCCGAGGTTTCGATAAATATTCCATCGGTGCTTCGCCAGTTCTACGCGCTGACGAAGCCGCGCGTGATCCAGTTGATTGTGTTTTGTGCCCTGATCGGTATGGTTCTGGCGGTTCCGGGTGTGCCGGCGCTGTCGCAGGTTGGTCTGGCGGCGGTGGCCTGCCTGGGCGTTTGGCTGGTGGCTGCTGCTGCGGCTGCCTTCAACTGCATTGTGGAGCAGGGCATTGATGCCAAGATGAAGCGCACTGCCTGGCGGCCCACCGCCCGGGGGGAGTTAAGCAACACGCAGACCCTGGTGTTTTCTGCTGTGCTGTGCGCGGCGGGATCGGCGTTATTGTATTTTTGGGTCAATCCGCTGACCATGTGGCTTACTTTTGCCACGTTTGTCGGTTACGCGGTCATTTATACCGTCATTCTCAAACCCCTGACGCCGCAGAATATCGTGATCGGCGGCGCCTCCGGTGCGATGCCACCGGTTCTGGGTTGGGCCTCCATGACGGGCGACGTAACGCCGGAAGCCCTGATCCTGTTTCTCATCATATTTTTATGGACACCGCCCCACTTTTGGGCGCTTGCCCTGTATCGGGTGGAGGACTACCGCAAGTCGGGCTTGCCCATGTTGCCGGTCACGCACGGCAGCGAGTTCACTCGGCTGCAGATAGTGCTTTACACCTTCGTTTTGTTTGCTGCCTGCCTGCTGCCCTTTGCCTACGGCATGAGCAGTTGGCTTTACCTCGCCGCTGCCGTGGTGCTGGGCATCGGTTTTTGTCTGTATGCCTGGCAGCTGTGGCGCGAGTACTCGGACGAACTGGCGCGCCGCACTTTTCGTTTTTCGCTGATTCACCTGAGCGTGCTCTTCGCGGCCCTATTGCTGGACCATTACCTGCTTTGACCATTGAGCGAATACCAATTTCCTATTATGAAAAAACGACTTGCTATAAAAACAGTAGCTGCTTGCGCAATGTTTGCGGGGGCTGGAGTGCTATTTTCTGCGTGCTCTCCCCAACAGGCCGCCTTTTCGTCGGTTGATGTGACAGGGGCCGAATATGCAAAGAATTTTGAACTGACTGACCATAACGGCCAAGTCCGGCATCTACAAGACTTTGCCGGAAAGGTGGTGGTCGTTTTCTTTGGCTATACCCAATGCCCCGACGTGTGTCCCACCTCCATGATGGAGTTGGCGGAAGTAAAAAAAGCCCTTGGCAAGGACGGTGACCGCCTGCAAGGACTCTTTGTAACTGTGGACCCACAGCGCGACACGCCCGAGCTACTCAAGGCCTATATGGCCAACTTTGATCCCAGCTTTCTGGCGCTATATGCCGCGCCAGACAAACTGGTCGAAGTGGCCAAGGAGTACAAAATTTATTTCAAGAAGGTTGATGGCAAGTCCCCCACCAGCTACACCATGGACCATTCGGCGGGCAGTTACGTCTACGACACGAAAGGCCAGTTGCGCCTGTTTACCCGCTACGGTATGGGCCCCAAAGGCTTGACCGATGACGTTCGGATATTGCTCAAGCAGGCTTCTTGATTTTTGGCGCTAGCCCCCGTCAAAGCTGCGTGGTGTGCTACTAATAGTGTAGCGCAGTGGTTGAAGGTGGACTCAGGCGTATGCGGCCAGAGCCACTTTCATTTTCTTCATGGCCGCGACTTCGATCTGACGGATGCGTTCAGCGCTCACGCCATATTCAGCGGCCAGCTCGTGCAGAGTCATGCCACCCGAATTGTCGTCGTTCACTTTGAGCCAGCGCTCTTCCACGATGCGGCGGCTACGGGCATCCAGCGCTTCCAGCGCCGTGGCTATACCCTCAGATGCCAGCACATCGCGCTGGTGCGCCTCGATCATGGCGACCGGCTCGTGGCTGGTGTCTGTCAGATAAGCAATCGGGCCAAAAGCGTCCTCACCGTCGTCCGATGGGCTCGGGTCCAACAGCACATCACCGCCCGACATGCGAGTCTCCATCTCGATTACTTCCTCTGGCTTGACCTTCAGCTCGCGTGCCATCGCGCTGATTTGCTCGGGGTTGAGTGTGTCGCGGTGGGTGCCGGCGTCAGCTGCCGCGTCCTCGCTCTTGAAGCGCTGCTTCATGGAACGCAAATTGAAGAACAGCTTTCGCTGTGCCTTGGTGGTCGCCACCTTGACCATGCGCCAGTTCTTCAGGATGTATTCATGAATTTCGGCCTTGATCCAATGCAGGGCATAACTGACCAAGCGTACGCCCTGGTCCGGATCAAAGCGCTTGACCGCCTTCATCAGGCCCACATTGCCTTCCTGTATGAGGTCACCGTGGGGCAAGCCATAGCCCAGGTATTGGCGTGAAACAGATACCACGAGCCGTAAGTGAGAGAGCACTAACTTACCTGCCGCTTCAAGATCATTCTCGGTCTTGAATTGGCGTGCAAACTTCTGCTCCTCTTCCAGGGTGAGCATGGGTAGCCGATTGGCTGCCGAAATGTAAGCATCCAGATTGCCCAGCGATGGAACCATCGACCATGGGTTGGCCAATGCCAGTGAGGGGGATGCAGAACCAATGTTGAGGGACATACCAGAACTCCTTGTGTGTCGGATGCAATATTAGCACTCTCTATGATCGAGTGCTAATAGAAAAGTTCAATCTCCCCGATTAAAGTATGTAGAAGTTCAAGGGCTCTCGCCCGCGGTGTGCACTTTGCGCTCCAGTAGCATATAAAGGTCATAAACTGTAGATGAGCATCGCTTGCATTTTTTGGTGTGCGTAATTCTTGACCTAAGTTATTTCCTTAAGTCAGGTCGCCACTACACTGGAGCGATAGGGGCGGCCTTGGGTGGGCGCACTCAGTGAACTGTTTCAATATTTGGGAGACGTCTCTATGGGCACGTTCATTCGCAACCTGCGGTTTGCACACAAATTTCTTCTCATTGGTCTGCTCGCCGGATTGATGTTGGCGGTTCCGACGGTTATTTTTGTTCGGGTCAACTTAGCGAACATTGCGTTGGCCAAGCAAGAAGTGAGCGGTTTGTTGCCTATTCAGGACTTCATGAAGCTCACCCAGCTGTCGCAACAACACCGGGGCCTTTCGGCTGGAGCGCTCGCGGGAAATGAGGTACAGGCCGCCGCACGCCAAACCAAAGAGGGCGAAGTCAACCAGTCGTACACCAAAGCGCAGTCCTCGGTGGCTGCGCTGGGTAATGCCAAACTGGATGCGTTGGTGTCCAAAATTGGCAGTGACTGGAAGGCGCTGTCGGCTGCGGTTGGGAGCAAGTCGATTGCCGGGCCCGAGAGCTTTGCGCGGCACACCGCCCTGATTGCCCTCCAATTAGCGCTCTCAGAAGACATCGTCAACGCCACAGGAATTGCATTGGACCCCAACGCTGCGGGTTATTACCTCCAAGCGGCAGTTCTTCAACACATGCCCCGGGTCACTGAAGGTCTAGGGCAAATGCGGGCCCGAGGCAATGCGCTGCTGGTGAAGGGAAGTGCATCTCCGGAGGACAAGGTCCGCCTGGAAGCTTTGGGAGGCGGTATTCGGGTCAGCATGCAGGCCGCCCGCAAGGCGATTGACCTGGCAACGGTTGCAAATCCTGCACTGGGGTCTGCCTTGGGCGATGCGTTGACCAAGGCAGTCAACGCTACCGACGAGGGGTTGCGGCTGGTGGACGAAAAAGTTCTTCGCGCAGAAGTGTTAAATCATCCACCTGCTGAATATTTTGCGGCAACTACCAAGGTCATTGACGTGCAGTTTGGCCTGATCAATGCCGCCTTCGAAGCGCTGCGCAAACAGCTGGATAACACCGTCTCCAATGCGCAGAATGAGTTGCTGATTGGTGTTTCCATCATCGCAGCCATGACTGCGCTGGCAGCATGGGTCATGGTCGTTATCACCGCAACGACGACCTCCTCGGTCGGCCTGGCCCTCAGACTTGCGAAGGGCGTGGCTGACGGTGACCTGAGCCAGCAAATTGTTGCCAAAGGGGGCGACGAAATGGGGCTCCTGTTGCAAGCGCTGGCAGCGATGCAAAGTAGCCTCTCCAGCGTGGTGACAACGGTTCGCAGTGGCTCCGAAGGCGTTGCAACGGCCAGTGCAGAGATCGCTCAAGGAAACAACGATATGTCGGCTCGAACCGAAAGTCAGGCCAGCGCACTGGAGCAGACGGCGGCCAGCATGGAGGAGTTGAGCGGCACTGTTCGTCAGAATGCCGACAGTGCCCGTTCCGCCAATCAATTGGCCCTGAGTGCCTCCAGCGTGGCTATCAAGGGTGGCGAGGTGGTCGCCCAGGTGGTCGACACTATGAAGGGCATCAACGAGTCCAGTCGAAAGATCTCGGACATCATCAGCGTGATTGACGGCATCGCCTTTCAGACCAACATTCTGGCCCTGAACGCTGCGGTGGAGGCCGCGCGTGCGGGCGAGCAAGGGCGTGGATTTGCGGTGGTGGCCAGCGAGGTTCGATCTCTGGCCGGGCGAAGTGCTGAGGCTGCCAAGGAAATCAAGATGCTGATTAACGCCAGTGTCGAGCGGGTGGAGCATGGCACCGCACTGGTGGACCAGGCAGGCACCACCATGACAGAAGTGGTGAACAGCATCAAGCGGGTTACCGACATCATGGGCGAAATCAGCGCGGCTAGCAACGAGCAGGCTTTGGGCGTGGCCCAGGTGGGGGAAGCCGTCAAGCAGATGGATGAAGTAACCCAGCAAAATGCTGCGCTGGTCGAGGAGATGGCCGCGGCTGCGAGCAGCCTGAAGAACCAGTCATCTGATCTGGTCGATGCGGTTAGCGTTTTCAAGCTGGGATCGGACCGTATCACCCGGGGTCGGCCACAGTTGGGGATTGGCAAAAGCTGAAACCCGCCGGCATCTGGGGTTTTCCCGCCACGCGGGGAAAGGGCGCAAAAAATGACTCGCTACCAAAAATGTAGCTGTTACCTCAATGATTTCAAGCGCCCCGGCTTGATTTCATCGGGTGAAATTTTACCACCCGTTAAGCCCGCCTGAGCGAAGACTTTCTTTCGGGAGTCGGGCCTAATTAGGGTCAATATCGCGCTACGATGACGCCCAAGTGAAGCCAGCCAGGTTGTGCAAAGCGAGAAGAACCCCACCCTCAATTTGATAGCAGTCAGCAGGTTATAAGAATTTTGACGGAGCACTTTGAGAGCGTCCATTGTTGGTGCAGCGGGCTTGACATCGCCCAATCGACAAACTCTCCGCACCTTTTTCCTGAGGAGATAGATAAATGAAACGTGACCCTATAAGCCCGGCGGCAAGCCAGATCATCATTCAGCCCATTAGCCACGATGTGCTAGCTGAAAAGTACCTCAAGCCAGGTGAAACTGGGATTGAAGACCTCTTTGCCCGCGTGGCACGTGCGTTGGCTTCGGTGGAGCAGGAGGCAGACCAGCCTAAATATGAGGCGCTTTTTCTGGAAAATTTGTACGCGGGAGCCATTGGCGCCGGGCGCATCATGAGTGCTGCGGGCACGTCCATACAGGCCACCCTCATCAACTGCTTTGTGCAGCCCGTTGGTGACTGCATTCAGGGTGTCGATGCTGAAGGTTATCCAGGTATCTACGAAGCACTGCGCGAAGCCGCTGAGACGATGCGTCGTGGCGGCGGTGTGGGATATGACTTTTCGCGTATTCGCCCGCGTGGCGCTGCGGTCAAAGGCACTGCCTCCATGGCGTCTGGCCCTTGCAGTTACATCAATGTGTTTGATCAATCCTGCTCCACTGTGGAAAGCGCGGGTGCTCGCCGTGGCGCACAAATGGGCGTTTTGCGGATTGATCACCCTGATGTGCAAGAGTTCATCACCGCCAAGCGCACACCGGGGCGCTGGAATAATTTCAACGTGTCGGTTGGCATGACCGATACCTTTATGCAGGCACTAATTGACGACAAGCCATGGGAGTTGGTGCACCCTTCCAAGCCCGGTACGGCGCTGATGGAGAAGGGCGCTTTTCAGCGGGCTGATGGCAAGTGGGTTTACCAGGTGCTGCCCGCCCGGACGCTGTGGGACACCGTCATGCGCTCCACCTACGACTTTGCCGAGCCGGGTATCTTATTTCTGGATCACATCAACAAAGACAATAACCTGCGCTATTGCGAGACCATTGCAGCAACCAACCCGTGCGGCGAGCAACCGCTGCCATCCTATGGGTGCTGCGATCTTGGTCCCATCATCCTGCCGCGATTTGTAAGGCACCCCTTCGGGTTCGAGGGTGTTCCCGCATTTGACTTCGAGGCCTTCGAGAAATCGGTTGCCATTCAGGTGCGCGCTTTGGACAATGTGCTCGATGTCACGTTCTGGCCGTTGCAAGCGCAGCGTGAGGAGTCAAGTGCCAAGCGCCGAATCGGCGTTGGCTTTACCGGTATGGGCAATGTTCTGGCGATGCTGTGCTTGCGCTACGACGCCGCCGAAGGCCGCGACATGGCGACCCGTATTGCAACCAGTATGCGCGACGCTGCCTATACCGCTTCGGTCGCACTGGCACAGGAAAAAGGGGCTTTCCCCAAGTTTGATGCGGATGGCTACCTTGCCGACGGCACCTTTGCAAGTCGCCTGCCTGCTGCACTAAAACAGTCCATTCGTGCCCACGGCATCCGCAACAGCCACCTGTTGTCGATTGCACCCACAGGCACTGTAAGTCTGGCGTTTGCCGACAACGCATCCAACGGAATTGAGCCTGCCTTTTCCTGGATGTACAAGCGCAAAAAACGAGAGTCCGATGGAAGCACTACCGAGTATTCGGTAGAAGACCACGCTTGGCGCCTGTACCGTGAACTCGGTGGCGATGTCAACAAGCTGCCCGACTATTTCGTCTCGGCACTGGAGATGTCGGCGAGCAACCACATTGCCATGATGGAAGCGGTGCAACCCTTCGTGGACACCGCCATTTCTAAGACGGTGAATGTACCTGCTGACTACCCCTACGACGACTTCAAGGGCCTGTACCAGCAGGCATGGAATGCTCGCCTCAAAGGGTTGGCAACCTATCGTCCCAACGCCATTTTGGGATCGGTATTGCACGTGGAATCTGCCAAGCCAGAGGCTGTCAAGCCCGTGCCCGCCCCAGTGGTAGATCCGATGCGCACCGTAATCGAGCGACGACCCAAAGGCGCGCTGTCCGCAGTAGCCGAGAAGGTCGATTACTGGACCCAGGAAGGGCACAAAACCTTGTACCTGCTGGTTTCGTTCTTGCCAGTCCCTGCTGCCAATGGCACTGGTACGGTTGACCGGGCCATTGAGTTTTTCATGCCCGTTGGGCAAAGTGGTGAATCACAACAATGGATTACGTCCAGCATGCGACTGCTGTCCCTGGCAGCGCGCGGAGGTTTTTTGGAGCGCGCGCTCAGCGATATGCGCAAGGTGGCATGGGACCGCGGCCCGGTTCGACTGGGGATGCATCAAAAAGAAGATGGCACGCAGGTGCCGATGTGGCACGACTCGGAAGTGGCCGCGGTGGCATTTGCCATCCAGAACATTCAAGCGCAGCGCAACAGTGCGCTAACCCGAGACTACAACCGCCGTTCGACCGACGGCTTAAGCGAGTCTGAAGGATTGCTTCCGCAGCAAGAGAGTGCACTGGCTTTGGCTCCTCAGCCAGTGATGGCGGGCAAGAAATGCAGCGAATGCGGTGCCCATGCTGTCATTCGCAAAGACGGGTGTGACTATTGCACTCAGTGCGGTCATGTGGGAAGCTGTGGGTGAGT
>JBAWYQ010000036.1:0-25071 GCA_037143475.1 Burkholderiales bacterium
ACGATGGCGCGGTGCAACATGACCGGACGATGGCGTGCGCCGTCTTCACCGACATATTCAGCGTCAAGACGCTCTGGCATGGAAAAATCGACTTGAATCGTTCCGCACTGCCATTGGCGACCAATCGCATCTTTTAACGTGTATTCGATCTTGGGGCCATAGAAAGCACCCTCGCCGGGCGAGATTTCGTATTCACAGCCAGAAGCCTTCAGGCTTTCGATCAGTGCAGCTTCGGCCTTGTCCCAACTCTCGTCGGAGCCAATACGCTGCGCTGGGCGGGTTGCCACCTTGTAGATGATGTTCTTGAAACCAAAGTCAGCATAGACCTTTTGCAACAGCGCCGTGTAATCCACACACTCCTTCAAAATTTGGTCTTCGGTACAGAAGATATGGCCATCGTCCTGCGTAAAGCCGCGCACGCGCATGATGCCATGCAGACCACCCGATGGCTCGTTGCGATGGCACTGTCCAAATTCGCCGTAGCGCAGTGGCAGGTCACGGTAGCTCTTGATGCCCTGCTTGAAAATCAGGATATGGCCCGGGCAGTTCATCGGCTTCAACGCATATTCACGCTTTTCTGACTCCGTGACGAACATGTTCTCACGGTATTTGTCCCAGTGGCCGGTCTTCTCCCACAGGCCCTTGTCAATGATTTGCGGCCCCTTGACCTCCAGATAGCCGTTGTCCTGGTACACCTTGCGCATGTACTGCTCAACGCCCTGCCACAAGGTCCAGCCCTTGGGATGCCAGAACACCAGTCCGGGTGCGTGGTCGTCAATGTGAAACAGGTCGAGCTCACGACCCAACTTGCGGTGGTCGCGCTTCTCTGCCTCCTCCAACATGGTGAGGTGTTGCTGCAATTCGTCCTTGGTCGCCCAAGCTGTGCCGTAAATGCGTTGCAGCATCTCGTTCTTGTGGTCACCGCGCCAATAGGCACCTGCCAGTTTCATCAGCTTGAAGTGCTTGAGCTTTCCGGTGCTCGGAACGTGGGGACCACGGCAAAGATCCTCGAACTTGCCTTCACGGTAGAGCGAAACATCCTGGTCGGCAGGAATGCTTACGATGATTTCCGCTTTGTAGTGCTCGCCCATACTCTTGAAATAGGCAATCGCTTCATCACGCGGCAGCACGCGGCGGGTCACCGGCTCGTCCACTGAGGCCAGCGCAGTCATCTTCTTCTCGATAGCGGCCAGGTCTTCAGGTGTGAAGGGGCGCTTGTAGGAGAAGTCGTAGAAGAAGCCGTTCTCAATCACGGGGCCAATGGTGACCTGTGCATCGGGAAATAACTCCTTGACCGCATAGGCCAGCAAGTGCGCTGTGGAATGGCGGATGACTTCAAGACCGTCAGCGTCCTTGGCGGTGATGATGGACAGCGCGCTGTGGGTGGAGATCTGGTAGCTGGTGTCCACGACCTTGCCGTCCACTTTGCCTGCCAAAGCAGCCTTGGCCAATCCGGCACCAATCGATGCAGCGACCTCTGCCACAGTGACTGGGCCAGGGAATTCACGTTGGGAACCGTCGGGAAGCGTAATTTGAATCATGGTGTGTGCCGAAAAAGAGACTTGGTGAAAAGCAAAAAGCGCGGAAGGATCCGCGCTTTACTATGAATTTGGTAGCTGGCTACGCACAAGGCGCGCGGACCGCGGCCTTATTTGCTTGAAAAAGTTGCCGGTGTCGTTCGCGGTGTCATAACCAAACTGCCTTTCTCGCTCTTATACAAAGTTGATGGGGTGATTTTAACCCCACTCTGAATAGAGCCCGCAAACGCGGGCATGAACCCATCGCGAAACCCATCAAAAAAGCCGGGCCCCCTCACAGGGGCCCGGCCGTTCTCAAATCACGCGAAAGATCAGTGGAACTGCTCTTCTTCGGTAGAACCGGTCAGCGCAGTGACGCTTGACTTGCCACCCTGAATGACGGTGGTCACTTCGTCGAAGTAACCCGTGCCCACTTCCTGCTGGTGCGACACAAAGCTGTAGCCACGGTCACGGGCTGCAAATTCAGGCTCTTGCACTTTTTCGACGTAGGCAGTCATGCCACGCGCCATGTAGTCTTGCGCCAGGTCGAACATGTGGAACCACATGTTGTGGATACCAGCCAGGGTAATGAACTGGTACTTGTAACCCATGGCGCCCAATTCCTTCTGGAACTTGGCAATGGTCGCGTCGTCGAGGTTCTTCTTCCAGTTGAACGATGGCGAGCAGTTGTAGGCCAGCATCTTGCCGGGGTGCTTGGCGTGCACGGCATCAGCAAACTTCTTGGCAAATTCCAGATCAGGCGTACCGGTTTCGCACCACACCAAGTCAGCATAGTCGGCATAAGCAACAGCGCGGCTGATAGCTTGGTCCAGACCCTTCTTGGTCTTGTAGAAGCCTTCGGCGGTGCGCTCACCGGTCAGAAATGGCTTGTCGTTGGCATCGTAGTCGCTGGTCAACAGGTCGGCGGCTTCGGCATCGGTACGGGCAATTACCAATGTAGGCACGCCATACACGTCGGCAGCCATACGAGCCGCGATCAGCTTCTGGCAGGCCTCGGTCGTGGGAACCAGCACCTTGCCACCCATGTGACCGCACTTCTTCACCGAAGCCAACTGGTCTTCAAAGTGAACGCCACCGGCACCCGCACGGATCATGGCTTTCATCAGTTCGTACGCGTTCAACACGCCACCGAAACCGGCCTCCGCATCGGCCACGATGGGGGCGTAGTAATCGATGTACCCCTTGTCGCCAGGGCCAACACCTTTGGACCACTGAATCTCGTCAGCGCGGCTGAACGAATTGTTGATGCGCTCCACAACCTTTGGCACAGAGTCGACTGGGTACAGCGACTGGTCCGGGTACATGGCGGAATATTCGTTGTTGTCCGCCGCAACTTGCCAGCCGGACAGGTAAATGGCTTTCACGCCAGCCTTGACCTGTTGCATGGCTTGTCCACCGGTCAGCGCGCCCAGGCAGTTGACGTAGGGCGTGTTGTTTACCAGATCCCAAAGCTTTTCGGCACCACGGCGGGCCAAGGTGTGCTCTACCTGCAAAGATCCGCGCAGGCGCACCACATCGGCGGCTGTGTATCCGCGCTTGATGCCTTTCCAGCGCGGGTTGGTTGCCCAGTCTTTTTCAAGGGCGGCGATTTGCTGTTCACGGGTCTGGGTAGTCATGGAATCACTCCGTAGGTTAAAGAAACGGTGCCTGAACCGTTTGGCGTTTCAGGCTACGGGTTTATTCTAGTCTTCTATAAGACCAAGATTGCATCTTATGTCTTATATAAGACATCTATTTTACAAATATTTTGCGAATTCCTATTTGGCAATTCGCATTGTGAAACGCAAAAATCCATCGTGAAAAAATCAAATCAAAAATATAAAATTTGTCAACTTGAGCGATAAGCCGCAGCCATTTCTTGTGCCCTGCGCCGTTCAGCGCGAGACATCAACACGCTGGCAGCCAGGACCCCCACGCTGACCACGGCAACGGTCAATGTCGCCACCGTATTGACGCTGGGACTCAAACCCAGTCGGGCACGACTGAAAATCGTGATCGGCATGGTGGTGGAGCCAGGGCCCGACAAAAATGCAGACAGCACAACATCATCCAGCGACAGCGTAAAGGTCAGCAACCACGCCGACCCAATGGCTTGCGCAATGAGTGGCAGCGTCACCAGAAAGAACACCTGGATGGGCCTGCAGCCCAAATCCTGTGCGGCCTCCTCGAGTTGCGGACTCATCTCCTGCAAGCGCGACTGGATGACCACCGTCGCATAAGCCATTCCCAGCAAGGTATGGCCCAACCAGATGGTCGCCAGTCCCCGCTCCGGAAAACCAAACATGCGCTGCACCGAGACCAGCATCAGCAACAGCGACAAGCCGATGATGACTTCCGGCATGACCAGCGGCGAGCTCACCATGCCGGCAAACAGCGTGCGCCCCGGGAATCGCTTAAACCGATGCAGCGAAAAGGCAGCCAGCGTGCCCAACACCACAGATGAGCAGGCGGTCAGAAACGCAATTTCGAGCGATAACACAAATCCGTTAACGATCTCCGTGTCGTTGACCAATTCAGAATACCAACGCAAGGACCATCCACCCCATTGGGTCACGATGGGGCTGGCGTTAAAACTCAGTATGACCAGGGTAAGGATGGGCAAGTACAAGAATGAAAAGATCGCCCCGATCCAGATGCGCGAAGTGATGCGGCTGACATTCGCGCTCATACGCTGGCCTCCGCACGCGATTTGCTGAAGAGCGCAACCGGCACGATGATGAGCAACACCATGACCACCGCCACGGTAGCGGCCATCGGCCAGTCGTTATTGCTGAAGAACTCATCCCACAGCACCCGTCCGATCATCAGGGTCTGGGGGCCGCCCAGCAACTCAGGGATAACAAACTCCCCCACGCAGGGAATAAAAACCAACATGGCGCCCGCCACGATGCCGCTACGCGACAGCGGCACGGTGATACGCCAGAACGCCTGCCAGGGTGTTGCGCCCAGGTCCAGCGCGGCTTCCAGCAGGCGCAGATCCATCTTTGCCAGATTCGCATATAGCGGCAGGATCATGAACGGCAGATAGGTGTAGACCATGCCCAACACCATGGAAAACGGCGTGTTCATCATCTTGAGTGGCTCGTCAATCAGCCCGACCGCCAACGCCAGTGTATTGAACACTCCGGCGTCCGCCAACAGCATCTTCCAGGCGTAGACCCGCAACAAAAACGAAGTCCAGAACGGCAACATCACCAGCATCAGCAACGCGGGGCGCTGGTCGGCCGGGCTACGCGCCAAAAAATAGGCGAATGGGTAGGCCAACAGCAGGCAAATGACCGTGGTCAGCCCGGCAAAGCCCAGCGAACTCAGGTAGGTCTGCACATACAGCGAGTCCTCGGCCAAACTGAGGTAGTTGTCCACCTTGATCTGAAAATGAATCGCGCCTTCGGCCCAAGTCATAAGGTCGTTGAAGACCACGCCCTCCATCTCCGACAGACTGATCTTGCCCACCACCAGAAAAGGAAACAAGAAAAAGAGCAACAGAAAGACCATTGGCACGCCGATGACCACGCCGCGGCCCCACGATCTGGTCAAACGGTCAAGCACCGATGGGGTCTGCACAGCTTTGGTCTTCATGTGGAGGTCACTGGGTCAACACGACCACATCGCTGCCACACCACCACACATGCACACGGTCCCCGGCCTGCAAATGGGTGACCGTGTGCCGGGCCGCGTTGGTGTGGGTCACCTTGACAACGGCACCGGAGTCCAGCTTGACGTGATAAGTCGTCAAGCTGCCCAGATAGGCCAGATTCTCGATAACACCCTGCACAATGTTCAAGCCAACCTCTGCCGCCGACTCACGTTCGCTGTCCGGCGGCGACGTGCTCTGGATCACCATCTTCTCCGGGCGAACGGCTACATGTACCGCCATACCCGTTGTCCCTGTGATGCCATGGCTCACATAGTGTCGGCACTCGGCGCCTGCAATGACCACATGGTCTGGTGCATCGACGTCTACTGTGCCTTTGAACAAGTTGACGCTACCGACGAAGTCGGCGACAAAGCGGCAGTTCGGCGTCTCGTAAATTTCCTCTGGCTCGCCGATCTGAAGAATTCGGCCTTCGCTCATGACGCCGATGCGCGTGGCCATGGTCATGGCCTCTTCCTGGTCGTGCGTCACCATCACACACGTGACGCCCACCTGGTGGATGATGTCCACCAGTTCGAGCTGTGTCCGCTGGCGCAGCTTGGCATCCAACGCACCCAAGGGTTCGTCCAGCAACAGAAGTTTGGGCCGCTTGGCCAGACTGCGCGCCAAAGCCACTCGCTGTTGCTGGCCGCCTGACAGTTGGTGCGGCTTTCGCTTCGCATAGGGCTTGAGTTGCACCAGATCCAGCATCTGCTCGACCCGCATGGCGATGTCGGGCTTGGGCATGCCGTCACGCCGCAAACCAAAGGCAATGTTGTCCCACACGGTGAGGTGTGGAAAAAGAGCATAGCTCTGGAACATCATATTGATGGGTCGCTCATAGGGTGCCAACCCCACGATATCCTGCCCGGTAAGCAGAATTCTTCCAGCGGTTGGAACTTCAAAACCTGCCAATATGCGCAGCAAAGTGGATTTACCACAACCGGACGACCCCAGCAGGGCAAAGATTTCGCCCTGAGCAATATCCAGCGTCACGTCGTTGACGGCGAACATCTCATCAAATTTCTTGACAATGTTCTGGATCCGCAAAAATGGAGCCGTCGCTGCATTTATCACTGGCTGTATGTCTGAATAAGTTGCCACCAAAAGCCTTCATTCAAGAATTTTTACGATCACCGAAAACCAAAACGCTATTTTAGTTAAGGCATGATGGGCCGCTTTCGAGTACACCCCGATTTTTTTGAATCGCCATGCCTACGCAACCTGACCACCACGACCGTCCACCCAACCGCTGGGCTGCCTACTGCTTCCTGGCGCTGAGCATGTCACTGGTGGGCAGCTATGTTGCCCTCTCCAAGCCGCTGGTAGCCGCACTGGGCGTTTTCCTGCTGGCCTGGATGCGTTTTGGCATTGGTGGCCTGGCCATGGCGCATTGGCTCAAACGGCCTGAGCAGGAACGCCCAATGACCACAAACACCAAGCGTTTAGTGTTTCTGGAGTCATTTCTGGGCAACTTTCTGTTCTCCATCTCCATGCTGTTTGGTGTCAGCATGACCAGCGCTGTTTCCGCCGGCGTCATCATGGCCACCATACCGGCTGTGGTCGCGGTGATGAGTTGGGCCTTCCTGAAGGAGCGCATCGGCTTGCGAGTTTGGGCTGCGGTAGGATGCGGCGCGCTGGGCATCGGCTTGCTGGCACTATCAAAAGGTGAGCACGTCACGCAAGTTTCACGGGGGCTGGAGGCTGATTTTCTCAATAACAAAGCGCTATGGGGCAATGTGCTGGTGTTTGTCTCCGTGTTGTGCGAGGCGGCCTACGCTGTCATTGGCAAAAAACTCACCGGGGCCTTGTCGCCCAAACGCATTACCGCGCTCATCAATCTTTGGGGATTTCTGCTGATGACGCCCATGGGGCTGTACGCCGCTCTGAACTTCGACTTTGCGGCGGTCACCGCGTCGTCTTGGTTGCTTTTGCTGTTCTATGCCATGGCCGCCAGCGTCTGGACGGTGTGGTTGTGGATGACCGGGCTCAAAGGCGTGCCAGCCGCCCGTGCCGGGGTGTTCACGGTCATGCTACCCATATCGGCCGCCGTGGTCGGGGTTCTGGTTCTGGGCGAGTCGCTCAGCGGCATGCAAGCCCTGGCGTTTGCGATAGCTCTGCTGGGCGTACTGCTGGCCACACTACCCTCCGGCGACACGACTACACCAGCGCCTTAGACGCCACCACGATGCCGTCTTCGTCGGCATAGAGCCAGTCACCCGGGCGCACCCAGACGCCCTGAACCTGCACCGCCACATTGGTCTGGCCCTCATTGCGCTTTTCGGTTGGCCATGGCATGGGGGCGAGCGCCCGAATGCCTATTGCGTGGCCGGCCAGTTCGGCCGTATCACGCACACACCCGTCTATCACTACACCGGCCCAGCCGTTACGCGCCGCGGCGGCACCCAGGTTGCCACCCAGTAGTGCGCGGCGCAGCGACCCGCCACCATCCACCACCAGCACTTTGCCGATGCGCCCCTGCGGCGTATCGACCATGCCCGAGGCGTCAACCGCCGCTTTGACCAACGTGTTGTCTTCAAAGCATTTAACCGTTTCCACCGGGCCAGCGAACTTTTTCACCTGGCCGAAATCCCTAAAAACAGGCGGAAGCACCCGAAAATCCCCAGTGAAATCGTTCTTGTGAGCGTCACACAAATCACAGGTTGCAAAGTCAATCGCCATAGCGCGGCACTCCATTTTGATAAATATGTCCATTCTCCAATGAAAAAAACAACATTTCCCAATGAAAAAGTGATTTTCCCGCTGGATAAGCCCCTTTTTCTCCAGTAGCATCCGGGTACCAGCGAAGAAGCAGTTTTTTTCTGGTGATTAATCAACTTCAAGAAGGACAATCAATCATGGCAACTGCAAAGAAAGCTCCGGCTAAAAAAGCGGCACCTGCAAAGGCAGCAGCAGCACCGGCAAAGAAGGCAGCTCCTGCTAAAAAAGCAGCCGCTCCCGCAAAGAAAGTAGCCGCAAAGGCTCCTGCTAAAAAAGCAGCCGCTCCAGCTAAAAAAGCTGCTCCCGCCAAAAAGGCAGCTCCTGCAAAGAAAGCTGCTGCAAAGGCTCCCGCTAAAAAGCGCACCGTGAATGCTGCATTCATGAAGGCCCTGACGCCTAGCGCTGCTTTGGCCGCCATCGTGGGTGCTACACCTCTGCCACGCACCGAAGTGGTGAGCAAGCTGTGGGCTTACATCAAGAAGAACAAGCTGCAAGACGCAGTCAACAAGCGCATGATCAACGCGGATGCCAAGCTGAAGGAAATCTTCGGCAAGATGCAAGTGTCCATGTTCGAGATGGCCGGCCTGATCGGCAAGCACCTGAAATAATAGGTCTCTCGACCCTCGCAAAAAAGGCCGACTTGTTCGGCCTTTTTTTCAAACTCCAACCAGATCTCCACATGCTGCGCTTCCTGTTCACGCGCCTGAGCCTGATCATTCCGACTTTCTTCGGCATGACGCTGGTGGCGTTCTTCCTGATTCGCCTGGTACCTGGCGACCCTATCGAAACGTTGGCTGGAGAGCGCGGCATCGACGCTGCGCGCCACGCTGCGCTGCTCACCGAATACGGCCTAGACCGTCCGGTCATCGTGCAATACGGCATCTATATTGCCAAAGTCCTGCAAGGTGATTTAGGTAAGTCCGTCATCACCCAGACCAAGGTCCTGAGCGAGTTCGCAGCCCTGTTTCCCGCCACCATCGAGTTGGCCTTGTGCGCTATTTTGTTTGCCCTGCTAATTGGAATTCCGGCGGGCATCATCGCCGCGGTCAAACGCAATTCCATCCTTGACCAGGGCGTGATGGGCATCTCACTCACCGGCTACTCCATGCCCATTTTTTGGTGGGGCCTGCTACTGATTTTGCTATTCTCCGTCCAGCTTGACCTGACCCCCGTGTCGGGCCGTATCGCGGTGCAGTACTTCATTGAACCAGTGACCGGCTTCCTGCTCATCGACACCCTGCTGGCCAACGACACGGCGGCGTTCTGGTCATCCGTGTCACACCTGATTCTTCCCACCATTGTGCTGGGTACCAACCCGTTGGCAGTGATTGCACGCATGACGCGCTCGGCCATGCTCGAAGTGCTGGGCGAGGATTACATCCGCACGGCACGCGCCAAGGGAATGTCAACCTTTCGCATCGTTGCCGTGCACGCGTTGCGAAATGCGCTGATACCGGTCATTACAGTGATTGGCCTGCAGGTCGGCGTGCTGTTCACCGGGGCCATCCTGACTGAAACCATCTTTTCCTGGCCCGGTGTTGGAAAGTGGCTCATCGAAGCCATCAGCCGACGTGACTACCCCGTGCTGCAAGGCGGCATGCTGCTGCTCGGCGCAGTGGTCATGGCCGTCAACTTGCTGGTGGATGTGGCCTATGGAATCATCAATCCGCGCATCAGGCACCAAAAATGACACCGACCCACACCGTGCTGGCTCACTCTGATTCGCCCGCGCAAGCTGAGCCCCTGCATCCATTCAAGGACTTCTGGCGCTACTTCAGCGCCAACCGGGGTGCACTGGGTGGTTTGGTGATTGTCGTGACCGTGCTCCTGCTCGCCGCATTTGCCGATGTGGTGGCCCCCTACAACCCGGACCTGACGGACAACTCGGTCTTTTTGGTGCCCCCTGCGTGGCAAGCCGGTGGTTCATCGGCCCACCTGCTGGGCACCGATGCCATTGGTCGGGATATTTTGTCTCGCCTAATCCACGGTGCGAGGCTGTCATTGACGATTGGCATGGCCGTGGTTGCCATCTCGGTGCTGATCGGTACCACGCTGGGGCTTTTGGCGGGCTATTTCCGTGGGGTGTTCGAGATTGCAGTCATGCGCGTCATGGACATCATCCTGACCCTGCCCAGCCTGCTGCTGGCCATCGTCATCGTGGCCATTTTGGGCCCGGGTCTGATGAATGCCATGCTGGCTGTAGCCATTGTGGTACTGCCCCATTACGTGCGCATTACCCGCGCCGCAGTCATCAGCGAGACCTCGCGCGACTACGTCACCGCGGCGCGCATGAGCGGGGCCGGGCACTGGCGCATCATGTTCAGCGAAGTGCTGCCCAACTGTACCGCGCCGCTCATCGTGCAAGCCTCACTGGGCATTTCCGCTGCCATTCTGGACGCGGCCGCGCTGGGCTTTTTGGGCCTGGGCGCACAACCACCATCACCCGAATGGGGCACCATGCTGGCCGACGCTCGGGAGTTTGTGCTGCGCGCCTGGTGGGTGGTGACCTTTCCCGGGCTTGCCATTTTGATCACCGTATTGGCTTTTAATCTGCTGGGCGACGGCCTGCGCGATGCGCTGGACCCCAAGCTCAAGCGTTAACCCCACGACCGAACACCATGGCCTTGCTTGAAATAGAAAATCTGTCGGTTGAATTCCCCTCACACAACGCAACCATGTATGCAGTGGATGGCGTCAGCCTGTCCCTCGATACCGGCGACGTGCTCGGCATAGTGGGGGAATCTGGCTCCGGTAAAAGCGTCACCATGATGGCCTTGATGGGTTTGGTGGCCTACCCCGGTCGCGTGAAA
This sequence comes from Burkholderiales bacterium, assembly GCA_037143475.1. Lineage (GTDB taxonomy): Bacteria > Pseudomonadota > Gammaproteobacteria > Burkholderiales > Burkholderiaceae_C > Allorhodoferax. The sequence continues at coordinate 10,704 of JBAWYQ010000036.1, forward strand.
GCCGAGAGGCTTCGCTTTGACGGACACGACCTGCTGGCGCTGTCCGAGCGCGAGCGCCGGCTCCTGACCGGCAAAGATTTGTCCATGATTTTTCAGGACCCCACCACCAGCCTGAACCCCTGCTTTACGGTGGGATTCCAACTGGCTGAGACCTTGAAGCTGCACATGCGCATGGACAAGGCAGCAGCCCGAAGACGCTCCATCGAACTACTGGAGCAAGTGGGCATTCCTGCCCCCGAGAGCCGTCTGGGCGTCTACCCGCACCAGCTTTCCGGCGGCATGAGCCAGCGCGTAATGATTGCCATGGCCATCGCCTGCAACCCCAAGTTGCTCATTGCCGACGAGCCCACCACGGCACTGGATGTGACCATACAAGCGCAAATTCTGGACCTGTTGCGCAGTCTGCAAAAAGAGCGTGGCATGGCACTGGTGCTGATCACCCACAACATGGGCGTGGTGAGCGAAATGGCGCAACGTATTGCTGTGATGTATGCCGGTCAGATCATGGAGCAACGCGGCTCCAACACCTTGTTTGCCGCGCCACAGCACCCCTACACCGAAGCGCTGATGGCCGCCCTGCCCGAGCGCAACGACGGCCATTCACGTCTGGCCACCATTCCCGGCATGGTTCCCGGCTTGTACGACCGCCCCGCTGGCTGCCTGTTTTCCCCCCGTTGCAGCTACGCCAACGATGGCATGTGCCAGACCCGCCCTCCCCTGCGCGAATGGCAGGATGGCGCTGTGCGCTGCCACTACCCTCTGGGCGAGGCTAACCGCCCTGCTGACACGCCCAAGCGCCCGGAGATGGCAGCATGAGCGCCATGCACACCGTGGAGAGTCTGCCCGTTGTGGTCGCCAAAGACCTGCGCCGCGTCTACCCCATCAGCAAAGGCCTGTTTCTTAGACCTGATTTGCTACAAGCCGTGGGCGGCGTATCGTTTACCGTCCAAGCAGGCAAAACGCTGGCTATCGTCGGTGAATCCGGTTGTGGCAAGTCCACACTGGCGCGCATGGTGACCCTGATTGAGGCGCCATCTGGCGGCACGCTTCAGCTTGGGGGCGTGGATGTGGTGGGCGCATCCACGCGCGACCAGCACGCCCTGCGCCAAAAGGTGCAGTTGGTATTTCAGAACCCCTATGGCTCGCTGAACCCGCGCAAGCGCATTGGCCAAATTCTGGAAGCGCCGCTGGAAATCAACACCCAACTCACCGCGGCAGAGCGGGCAGAAAAGTCCCGAGCCATGCTCGCCCTGGTGGGCTTGCGCCCTGAACACTACGACCGCTACCCTCATATGTTCTCGGGCGGCCAGCGCCAGCGCATTGCTATTGCACGGGCGCTTATGCTTAACCCGGCGCTGGTGGTGGCGGATGAACCGGTTTCGGCGCTGGACGTGTCCATTCAAGCCCAGGTGCTCAATCTGCTGGCTGACCTGCAGCGCGACCTGGGGCTGGCCTATTTATTCATCTCCCACGACCTCGGTGTCGTACGCCATATTGCGCACGATGTGCTGGTCATGTACCTGGGCCACACTGTGGAGCACGGCGAAAAGAACGCCATCTTCACCCGCCCTCTGCACCCGTACACCCAGGCGCTGCTGGCGTCTACCCCTGGCATAGCGGGTAGTGGTCCGGTGCAGCAGCGGTCTGTTCTGAAAGGCGAGTTGCCGTCGCCCTTGAATCCACCGGTGGGTTGTGTGTTTTCCACACGCTGCCCGCATGCCACCGAACAATGCCGCAGGCAACGACCCACACTGCTGGAGTTGCATGGCAGAGCCGTTGCGTGCTTCGAAGCAGAACGTCTGGCGATCCGATCCAACGCCCAGTAAGAACCCCAATACAAGGGATCTGTTTGATGGCGTAACATGGCCATTTTTATGGAGTTTTCCCGATGACGATTTCTCTTTCGCGTCGCAAACTGCGCTTGGCCAAAAGCGCGCTGCTGTGTGCCGTGGCCTTGCCGGCCATCGTGGCTTTGACCCCGGTTTCCGCCAAGACACTGGTTTACTGCTCCGAAGGCAGCCCCGAGAATTTTTACCCTGGCATCAACACCACGGGCACCTCGTTTGACGCCAACACGCAGATTTACGGTCGCATTGTCGATTTTGAGCGAGGCGGCACTACCGTTGTCCCCGCCTTGGCGGAAAAATGGACCGTTTCTAAGGATGGGCTTGAATATACTTTTTTCCTGCGAAAAGGCGTGAAGTGGCATTCCAACAAGAATTTCAAGCCAACACGCCACTTCAACGCCGATGACTTCATGTTTGCCATCGAACGCCAGTGGAACGAGAACGATCCCTACTTCAAAGTCACCAGCTCCAACCACTCCTATTTCAATGACATGGGTATGCCCAAGCTGTTGAAGGCCGTGGAAAAGGTCGACGAGTACACCGTCAAGATCACGCTGAACAAACCGGAAGCACCGTTCCTGTCCAACCTGGCCATGGAGTACGCCGGCATCCAGTCCAAGGAATACGCCATCGCCATGCTCAAGGCCGGCACGCCCGAGAAGATTGACCAGGAGCCCGTCGGCACAGGCCCGTTCATGCTGGTCCAATACCAAAAAGACGCCATCATTCGCTACAAGGCATTCCCGGATTACTGGGCCGGCAAGGCGAAGATTGATGACCTGATTTTCTCCATTACACCGGATGCATCGGTTCGCTGGGCAAAGCTGCAAAAGGGTGAATGCCATGCCATGCCTTACCCCAACCCGGCCGATCTGGATGCCATCCGCAAAGACGCCAATGTGCAGGTACTGGAACAAGCCGGCCTGAACATTGGCTACCTGGCCTACAACACGACCAAGAAGCCCTTTGACGACGTGCGCGTGCGCAAAGCCATCAACATGGCCATCGACAAGAAGGCCATCGTTTCTGCGGTTTACCTGAGCACCGGTGTGGCCGCAACCAACCCCATTCCACCCACACAATGGTCTTACAACAAGTCGATCAAGGATGACGCGTTTGACCCAGCCGCCGCCAGGAAAGCGCTGGCCGCAGCCGGGTACCCTAACGGCTTTACCACCGACCTGTGGGCCATGCCAGTACAACGCCCCTACAACCCCAATGCCAAACGCATTGCCGAGTTGATGCAGGCGGACCTGGCCAAGATTGGCGTCAAGGCCGAGATCAAGAGCTTTGAATGGGGTGAGTACCGCAAGCGCATGCAAAACGGTGAGCACCAGATGGGCATGATGGGCTGGACCGGTGACAACGGCGACCCGGACAACTTCCTCAACACCTTGCTGGGTTGCGACTCTGCCAAGACAAATGGATCCAACGTCGCCAAGTTCTGCTACCAGCCGTTTGAAGAAGTGGTGCAAAAAGCCAAGGTGGTGTCCAACCCGGCCGAACGCACCAAGCTGTACGAAAAAGCCCAGTTGATCTTCAAGGAGCAGGCACCCTGGTTCACCATTGCCCACGCGGTGCAGCTGATGCCCGTACGCAAGGAAGTGGTTGACTTCAAACTCAGCCCATTTGGCCGCCACACGTTTTATGGCGTTGACATGAAGTAGCCGCGGTCATTCGTTTAAATGCTATTGTTTTAGTAGCGCAATAGGTCCATTTTACGGGGCTATCGACTTGTTTTATTCATTGCTCTGAGAACCTGCCCATGGCGCTATCTGCATCCAATCTTTTCAAACGTACAGCCCTTGGTTTGTTGATCGTAGCGGGTCTGGGTGCAGCAGGTGGCTACTACAAGCTGCGCAGTGCCGGGCAAACGCAAGTCGATGGCACACTGCAACTCAGCGGCCTCAAGGCACCCGTCAAAGTGCTGCGCGATGCAGGCGGTGTGCCCTACATCTTTGCTGAAAACACGCCAGACCTGATCAAGGCCCAAGGCTTTGTGACGGCCCAGCACCGACTGTTTCAGGCCGAATTATTTCGCGCCACCTGGCGCGGTGAACTGGCCGCCACGCTGGGAGCTGAGACGCTGCCCAGCGACATCCGCATGCGGGTGTTGGGCATCCGGCGCAATGGCGACAAACACGCCGCCAAACTGTCCGATGCATCCCGCGTTTTTTTTCAGAACTATGTAGACGGAATGAACGCCTACATTGTCGATAACGCCAGTGATCACCCCATCGAGTTCAAGTTGGTAGGGTTGCAGCCCAAGCCCTGGACGGTTGCCGACCTGGTCACCCTGGTGCATTACGTGCACTACACCCACGCCACCAACTTCAAGGCCGAGGTGGTAGCCCAAATGCTCATCGACAGGTTGGGTTTTGAGCGGGCCCAGGCCATTTTTCCGATCACCAGCAGCCCCGATTGGTCCACCAAGACCGCCCACGCCACAGCTGACCCCAAACGCACCGACTGGGCGCAGTTGGGTGTGGGCTGGAAACACCTGACCATCGCCCCGGAAACCCTGAACCACCAGGGTCTGGGCTCCAACAACTGGGCGGTGGGCCCCGGCCGGTCGGTCTCAGGGAAGGCAATGGTAGCCAATGACCCCCACTTGGACAATCGCATCCTGCCTGGCACTTGGCACCCGGTCGGCTTGTTTGCGCCTGGTATTCAAGCAGTCGGTGCGTCATTCCCGGGTATGCCGGGCATCATGGTAGGGCGCACGGAGCACGTGGCTTTTGGCGTCACCAACGCGTATGGCGACGTGCAGGACCTGTACATTGAAACGTTGGACCCTAAGGACCCCACGCACTACCTGAGCGGTAGCAGCAGCGTGCCTTTTGGTCTGATCAACGAGACAATCCAGATCAAGGACAAGACCGCCCCCGGTGGCATGCGCAGCCAGGAGCTCAAGATCCGCACCACTGTGCGTGGACCGGTCATCAGCGACCACGAAGGCCTGGGACCAAAGGGTGACAAGGTGCTGGTACTGCGGTCAACCGATGCTGAGGTGTTGGCACCGCAGATTGGCGTGGAGAACCTGCTCACAGCCCCCAACACCGCGGCATTTGACAAGGAAGTGCAAAAAATAGACCTGATGCTCTTCAACTTTGTGTTCGGTGATGACCAGGGCAATATTGCCCACCGTGCAACCGGCGCGGTACCCATCCGCAAAGGTGCCGATGGTGGCTTTCCGCGCATGCCTGCACAAGACGGCACGGATGACTGGACCGGATGGATTCCCAAAGACCGCATGCCCGGCATGTCCAACCCACCCCGCGGCTGGGTCGGAACCGCCAACAACGATACACGCCCTGACAACTACCCCTGGTACTACACCAACTATGTCGCCCCCAGCTACCGCTACACCCGCATGGGCCAAGTACTCGACAATGCGCAAAAGATGACGGTACAAGACCACTGGGCGCTGATGGACGACAACCGCAATCTGCAAAGCGATGCGTTGCGCCCGGCCATCGTCACAGCACTCAAGGCCGACCCCAGCCAGACAGACTTTGCTGCCATCCTGGACAAGTGGGATGGTGTGGACCGTGGTGACGAGGCCGCGCCACTCATCTACCAAGCGTTGTACCGCGAGATCGCCCTGGGCACCTTCAGCGACGAATTAGGCGAAGACGCCACCCGTGACATGCTCAGCACCTGGTACTTCTGGCAGCAGCGCTTTGACGCACTGGTCAAGACACCCGACAGTATCTGGTTTGACGATGTGACCACCAAGGACAAGCGCGAAACCCTGCCAGACGTGATTCGCGCCGCCGCGCCGCGTGCGCGAGCGACGCTGGAACAATTGCAGGGCAAGGACGTGAAGAACTGGCGCTGGAGCAAGGCCCATATGTTGCGTTTTGTCAGTCCGCTGCGCCGCAAGGGGCCAGGGCAAGAATTAGTGGGCGGTTTTACAGTGGAGCGCCCTGGTAGCGGTGAGACGCTGAACCGCGGTGTGTATGATTTTCAGAAGCCCTTTGACATCGCCTTCTTTGCGTCCATGCAAGTGGTAGTGGACTTGGGCGACCCCGACAAAATCAACGCCGTACTAGCCGGCGGCGTGAGCGAGCGTCACTTCCAGGCCCACCAAAATGACCAAGCCAAGCAGTGGGCCGCCGGCCAACGCGGAGCCTGGTGGTTTAGCCCTGAGCAGGTCAAGGCGCACGCGGTGTCCAGCATGACGCTGCATCCGTGAGCGAAACAAACCATTGCATGACGCAATGATGGGGGCTTATAGAGCCACCGCGTTGTAAATGGCTTCCTGCTGCAGCGCGATCTCGGACCACAGATGCTGCCTGGCAAAGCGCAACCCCTGCATACGCAGGCACTCTGTCTGTGTACCGCCGTCCAGCACGCGCACCAGCGCACCCTGCAGTTCCGCGGAATCGCGCGGGTCGTTCAGCAGCAATGCGTCGACGTCGGCATTGAGCAACGCTGAAATTCCGCAATAAGTGGCACTGCTCACCACCACCGGCAAACCATGGGCCATGGCCTCCAACACCACCATGGCGAAAGTGTCTTCCAGCGTAGGGTGAGCCAGGCAATCGGCAGCTTGGTAAGCCACATCCACCGCTGACAACGCACCCAGGAAAAATATGCGCACGGTCTGGCCACTGGCATCAAGCTCGTGCTGCACAAGTGCCTTCTGCGCCGCGTTGCCCACAACCGCTACAAAGACGTCCTCAGGCAAATGCGCCAGTGCCTGAATCAAGGTGGGCAGACCCTTTTTTCGAAAATCGTTGCCCACGAACAGCACGCAGCGCCCCTGCACTGGCAAACCCAATTGGGTGCGCGCAACCAAGCGCTCCGCGGGCGAGCTGCGCCCTGGCACAGCCGCCACGCCGGGTGTAACGACTTCGCACGCAGCGACTGACAGCGGAAAGCTGCTTGCCATGAGGGGCTTTAGCGTGCTGGACGCCAGCACGACGCAGCGCCCGTCAGCCACGTTGTAACGTGCGCGCTCCAGTGCCAGGTAGGCCAGCAGACGTGGGCTGGTCACAATTTTCAACCACCGCACGCCCAGACGCCATCCTTTGCGTCCCTGCAGCAGGCTGTAGGTGACCGGCACCACATGCACCGTCTGCACTTGGCCATGCCAGGTGTTCTCATGGGAATGCACGACGTCAAACCCGCGACGCGTCTGCCACCAGGTGGCGAAAGCAAACCACACTTGGTTGATCCATCGCGGCTTGGTAAATGGCAGGGGTATCGGGTGGTAGCAAACACCGGGCCACCGATGTTCGATTTGCTGGGCAAACACATGAATCTCATGCCGCTGGGCCAATTGTTCCACCAACGCAATGGAGTAGCGCTCTGCCCCACCACCAGTGGGCTTGAAGTTGCGATTCAAAACCGCAATACGCAAACGCTTGGGTGGCGGGGTACTCATACGCGGCGCTGGTCCTCGTAGTTTGACGCCAGTTTCCACCAGAGCAAGGGTCTGCTGGTGCGGCGCAGCACTGGTACACGTGGCAACTCCAGCAAGCTGTCACCCGCATGGCATCGTCCGCGCTGGGTCGTGGTAGCGCTCATGTAACCCGCCTGCCCCGCCATACTTACATGCTCAGAAGTAAATTCGCCATAGGGGTAACAAAAATGTGCCACGGCGGCCCCAGTAAGCTGCTCCAGTTCCGTCTTGCACAGAGCGATCTCCTCCAAAGCCGTTGGGTTATCTAGCTGAGTCAGTCGCACATGATGACGGGTATGCGCCCCAACCTCCTGACCACCAGCAACCCACCGCCGCAGATGAACATTCGACATCAGCTCCGAGGGTGGCACGCCGTTGTGGCGGTCCCAGCTATTGGCTAGCCCCAGCATGGCGCTAATGCAATAGCAGGTGGACGAAAAGCCGAGTTCCTGCAACACTGGCAGCGCGTGGGTCAGGTTGTTCAGGTAGCCGTCGTCAAAGGTTATACCCACCACTTTACCGGTTTGCTCGCCCCGCAAATAGGGCTGTAGGGCCGTCATCGACAACCCGCGGTATCCCAGCGTCTGCAGAAAGGCCATTTGGCGCTGAAAGTGTTCTGGCGACACGCTCAGACTGCGAAAACCGGTGCCCTTTTCGGGTGCGGGTGCAATCTGGTGAAAAGTCAGAATGGGAACCGGTGAGCGGCTCTGTACGGTGGGGGTCACAGTGAATTCGAAGGCTGGCGTGGGCTTGGTCTACAAAAGAACAATATCGTACTGTTCCTGCCCCATGGCCGCCTCACTTTGCAAGGACACCGGCTTACCGATGAACTCGCTCAAACCCGCGAGGTGCTGACTTTCCTCATCCAGAAACAGCTCAATCACCTTGGGTGAAGCCACCACGCGAAACTCGCGCGGGTTGAACTGCCGGGCTTCCCGCAAGATCTCGCGGAAGATGTCATAAGCCACGCTGCGCGCCGTCTTGACGATGCCCTTGCCCTCGCAAGTGGGACAGGGTTCGCACAGCATATGCGCCAGTGACTCACGGGTACGCTTGCGCGTCATCTCCACCAGGCCGAGTTGCGAAAAACCGCCCGCCATGGTCTTGACCCGGTCCTTGGCCAACTGCTTGCGGAACTCACCCAGCACCGCGTCCCGATGGTCTTCGCGCACCATATCAATGAAATCGACAATGATGATGCCACCCAGGTTGCGCAAGCGCAGTTGGCGCGCAATGGCTTGGGACGCCTCCAGATTGGTCTTGAAAATGGTGTCGTCAAAATTGCGTGCGCCCACAAAACCACCGGTATTGACGTCAAACGTGGTCAAGGCTTCGGTCTGGTCCACGATCAGGTAACCGCCCGACTTCAAATCAACCCGCCGCCCCAGCGCTTTGGCAATCTCCTCTTCGATCGAGAATAAATCGAAAATCGGACGCTCACCCTTGTAGTGCTGCAATTTTTCGGCCGCCATGGGCATGAACTCGGCACCGAAGGCCTTGAGTGCTTCAAACTGCTCGCGCGAATCAACCCGAATCGTCTGGGTCGATTCACTCACCATGTCACGCAGCACACGCTGTAACAGGCTCAAGTCCTGGTGCAACACGGACTGCGGCGGCAAGCGGGTTGAGGCGTCCTTTATGCGTGCCCAAGCCTTGCGCAGGTAGCCAATATCATCTGCCAACTCAGCGTCGTTTGCGTCTTCACCGTTGGTGCGCAAGATGAAACCACCGCCCTGTGTACCCGCCAAGTGTTGCAACCGTGCGCGCAACTCATCACGCTGGCCACCTGGTATTTTTTGCGATACGCCAATGTGGTCGTCCTGCGGCAAAAACACCAGCAGGCGCCCTGCAATGCTGATCTGGGTCGACAGACGGGCGCCCTTTGTGCCAATCGGCTCCTTGATGACTTGCACCATCAGTGCCTGGCCTTCAAAAATCTGCTTTTCAATCGGAATGACCGGCGCAGCCCCTTTGGTAGCGAATGGTGCTTCGCCATCAGGCTGACGGTGCCAGACGTCTGCCACATGCAAAAACGCGGCGCGCTCCAGACCGATATCGATAAACGCGGACTGCATGCCCGGCAGCACCCTGGCAACTTTGCCCAGATAAACATTGCCAACCAGCCCGCGCTCCAGTGCCCGCTCGACGTGCATTTCTTGAATGGCACCGTTTTCCAGGATCGCCACACGCGCTTCTTGAGGAGACCAGTTGATCAAAATATCCTGTTGCATCGTGGGCATTCCCGTTAGGTCGTCTTGTCTTGCAAGGCAAAACCAATAGAGCGCAAAGCCTGGGCTGTTTCAAACAGTGGGAGGCCCATGATGCCTGAGTACGAGCCACTCATATGGGCAATATGTGCAGCCGCCACACCTTGCACCGCATAGGCGCCCGCCTTACCCATGGGCTCACCGGTCGCAACATAGGCTTCAATGTCGGCTTCACGCATGTCGGCAAAGGTCACCCAGGATTCGCTACAGGCCTGCGACTGGCCATGCTCCCAGCCCATCGCAATGGCCGTCAACACCCGGTGCGGCCGGTTAGCCAGCGCGCGCAGCATGCGCTTGGCATCTTCGGGGTTCTCTGGTTTGCCAAAAATGGTGCGGCCCAAGGCCACGGTGGTATCCGCACACAGCACGGGTGCGGCTGGCAGTTTGCGCCGGGCCAAACGCAGTAGCGCAGCTTCCAGCTTCAAACCTGTCACACGTTGCACGTAGGTCTTGGGTGCCTCGCCGCGCAACTGCACTTCCAGCGACTCGGCATCTTCATCGTCACCTGGCAGCAACAGTTCGTGGCGCACGTCCAGTTGATCCAGCAACTGGCTACGCCGTGGGCTTTGGGATGCGAGGTAGATGAAGTCTGGAATGGGAGACATTTGCTGATCTTACTGTGACGAGCCAGTCACTCTCGATGGTAGGGATGATTGGCATTGACGGACCATGCGCGGTAGAGCTGCTCGATCAACAGCACGCGTGCAAAGGCATGGGGCAGAGTCAGGTCGGACAAGCGAATGCGCTCGTGGGCACCCTGTCGAAAAGCAGGGTCCAGGCCATCGGGCCCACCAATGACCAAGGCAACATCGGTGCCACCAAGTTGCCAATCCTTCAGCTTTGCAGCCAGCGCTAATGTGGTAACGGTAGTGCCGCGCTCATCCAGCGCCACGATGCGGGTTCCCTTGGGTATTGCTGCCTCTATTCGGGCACGCTCCGCCGCGTACAGCGTCTCCAAAGTTTTGGAACCACGCGGCTCGGTCTTGACGGCTTTGAGTTCGACCTTGAGTTCATGCGGAAACCGCTTGGCGTAATCGTCCCAGGCTGTTTGCGCCCAATCGGGAACGCGTTGCCCCACGGCGACGATGAGCAGTCTCACCGTCGGGTCAAGCCTTGCGGGCGCTTGTTTTCTTGGCAGCCGGTTTGGTTGATGACTTCGCCGCTGATTTTGCCGCAGGCTTTCCCAATGGTTTAACGACCAGCGTCTTCACCGGCTTTGTTGCAACCTTCTTTACAGGTACCGCCTTTTTGGCAGCTTCAGTACGCGCAGGAGCGGACTTTGCAGCTGTTACCTTGGCCGGTGCTGCCTTAACTGGACTTGAAGATTTGTAAGCCGTTGTTTTTTTCGGTGCCGACTTGCGCGCAGGGGCTTTGACTCCAGCCGCCTTGTCAGCATCCTTCTTCAGCTGCGCTTTGGACGGGAAGGCTTCCGCCACGCCCTTCTTGGCCGCGTTGGAGCGACGCAGACTCGGCTCGACCTTTGGTGCAGCCTTGGCGACGGGCTTGGCACTTTCCGCCATAGCGGGTTTCATTGAGCCCAACTTCAGGCGCACAGGCTTATCGCCCCACAGTTCTTCCAGGTTGTAGTACTGACGAAACGTTGGCTGCATGATGTGCACGACCGCTTGACCGCAATCCACAATGATCCACTCGCCATTGACCTCGCCTTCAATGCGGGGCTTGTCAAACCCGGCTTCGCGCACGGCATCACGCACACTGGCGGCCAGGCCCTTGGTCTGGCGATTTGACGTGCCCGAGGCCACAATCACCCGCTCGAACAAGGCCGACAGGTGCTCGGTGTCAAACACCTGAATGTCCTGGGCTTTGACGTCTTCGAGTCCATCGACAATGGCGCGTTGGAGCTTGGTAATGTCTTTTTTGGCAACAGTAGGTTTATTCATCAGGCGGTTTGATAAAGGTGGTGATCGGCAATATAACGTGCAACGGGTTCAAAAACCAGAGGCGCGACGTTTTGGCGGTTGGCCAAACGCTCTCGAATATCAGTGGCACTGACATCCATGGGAGGCAATTCAATCGACTGCAAGGGTAAAATACCCGGGTACAGCGCATTAAAAGTGCCTCTGGCCCCCGCAAAACCTGCGCGAGCAGCTACACATATTGTAGCGAAGTCGGGAATCTCCCGCCAACGGTGCCAAGTTGTTAGTGCGGCGGCCTGGTCTTCACCAATGATGAGGAAGAGTTTGTCAATGGGTGTTTCGTCCCGTAACTCTGCCAATGTATCCACCGTGTAGCTCGGGCCACTGCGTCGGGTTTCACGCGAATCAATCACCACGCGTTCCATTGTGGCAAAGGCCAGCCGGACCATTTCCAGTCGGTGCACGGCAGGAGTCAGGCCACGGCGTTTGTGCCAGGCCTCGCCGGTGGGCATGACGCGCAGTTCGTCCAGCTGAAGTTGCTCAAGTGCAGCCGTGGCCATGGCCGCATGGGCGATGTGCGGCGGATCAAACGCCCCGCCAAACACACCCACGCGGCGCTGCGACCCGGCAGCCACGCTCACACCCAGTCTCGCCGTGGCAAAAACTGCGTGTACAGCGCGGCCTCGGGCGACCCTGCTTGCGGCACAGATTGGTAGGCCCAACTCGCCAGCGGTGGCATGGACAACAATATCGACTCGGTGCGGCCACCCGATTGCAGCCCAAAGTGTGTGCCCCTGTCCCACACGAGATTGAATTCCACGTAGCGGCCTCGGCGATACAACTGAAAGTTGCGTTCGCGCTCGCCATAAGCCATGGCCTTGCGGCGCTCGACCACCGGCATATAGGCGGGTAAAAATGCGTCGCCAACGGATTGCATCAGCGCAAAACCGTTGTCAAAGCCACCTTCGGAAAAATCGTCAAAGAAGATGCCGCCGATTCCGCGCTGTTCGTTGCGGTGCTTCAGATAAAAATACTCGTCACACCATTTTTTGAAGTGCGGATACTTGTCAGCGCCAAAGGGCAGCAGGGCATCACGACACGTCGCATGGAAGTGCACGGCATCGTCCTCACTACCATAGTAAGGCGTCAGGTCCATGCCGCCGCCAAACCAACACACTGACTCTTGCGCGGGGTGGCCGGCAGAAATCATGCGCACGTTCATGTGCACAGTGGGCACATAGGGGTTGCGCGGGTGAAACACCAGCGACACACCCATTGCCTCAAACGGCGCACCCGCCAGTTCGGGGCGATGTTGCGTGGCCGACGGTGGCAGCTTGGGGCCGCGCACGTGCGAGAAGCCGCAGCCCGCGCGCTCAAACAATGAGCCACCTTCCAGAATGCGGGTAATGCCGTTGCCCTGCAGCGGCTCGCCAGGCGCTTTTTCCCAGGTGTCCGACACGAAAGACTGGTCATCCATGGCAGCCACGGCATCGGTAATGCGCCTCTGCAGGCCCATCAAATAGGAGCGCACCTGCTCCACGCGTGCTTCGCTCATTTGACGACCCTGCTGTCACCTGCCTGTTTGACGGCACGGTGACCAATGTCGGTGCGGTACTGCATTCCTTCAAACCGTATCCCCTGGATCGCGTCATAAGCCGCCTGCCGTGCCGAGCGCGGGTTCTCAGACAGCGCGGTGACGCACAGCACGCGCCCGCCACTGGTGCGGGTTGTGCCCTCAAACAGCTCGGTCCCGGCATGAAACACCATACACGCTTCGTTCTCGGCTGGCAGGCCCACAATGACATCGCCCTTGCGCGGTGTGCTGGGGTAGCCATAGGCGGCCAGCACCACACCCAGCGCGGTTCGGCGATCCCAATCCAGCTCCATATTTTCCAGGCCACCGGGCTCGGTGGCGGCCCACATCACATCCAGAAAGTCGGTTTTCAGTCGCATCAAAATAGGTTGCGTCTCGGGGTCACCCATGCGGCAGTTGAATTCCAGCGTCTTGACCTGGCCCTGCGGGTCAATCATCAAACCAGCGTACAGAAAGCCGGTGTAGGGAATGCCGTCATGCTCCATGCCCTTCAGTGTGGGCAAAATAATCTCACGCATGGCGCGGGCATGGACCTGTGGCGTGACGACCAAGGCTGGCGAATAGGCACCCATGCCACCGGTGTTGGGGCCCTGGTCGTCGTCCAACAAGCGCTTATGGTCCTGGCTCGTGGCCAGGGCCACCACGTCGCGTCCATCGCACATCACCATAAAGCTGGCTTCTTCGCCTTCCAGAAACTCTTCGATTACCACGCGCGGCACTGCCATACCGCCCTCACCTGCGTTATGAACGACACCCAGCGTGTTGTCCAGCAGCATGAAGTCAATGGCTGCGTGGGCCTCATCCAGCGACATGGCCACCACCACGCCTTTGCCAGCAGCCAGGCCATCGGCCTTGACCACGATAGGTGCACCCATGCGCTGCACGTACGCATGTGCGTCGACTGCGTCGGTAAAAGCCTCATAGGCCGCAGTGGGAATGCTGTGCCGATGCATGAATGCCTTGGAAAACGCCTTGGAGCTTTCCAGTTGCGCAGCAGCCCGGGTTGGCCCAAATATACGCAAACCGTGTGCGCGGAATTCATCCACCACGCCAGCAGCCAGCGGGCCTTCCGGGCCAACCACTGTCAGCCCAATCTTGTTGGCCTGGGCCCATTCACGCAGAGCCACCACGTCGGTAATGGGGATGTTCTGCAGACGCTTGTCCAGCGCCGTGCCACCATTACCCGGCGCCACATAGACCATCTGCACCTTATCGGACTGCGCCAGTTTCCAGGCCATGGCATGCTCACGGCCACCGCCACCGATCACCAAAACATTCATACGAAACTCCGATGCGGCGTGGCGCAACTGCAATAGCTGGATTTTGGGTTGATTCTCATAGGGCGGCGTTGTGAAAGATGTCCTGGGTATCGT
>JBAWYQ010000037.1:0-24223 GCA_037143475.1 Burkholderiales bacterium
GCAACTGGGGACGCCACAAAAAGTGGGATTGAACCGGCTCAACAACCCCGCAAAGTGCATTGAGCACGTCGTCAACATCCCGCGTCGACAGTTGATGCACTTTCACAATCGCAGGACGCTTTAGCACGGACTCATACTCCAGCCACAAAGCGGGTGATGCCAGCAGGTCAAAACGCTTGTCCATCGCCATATTTAGCAATGCAAACGAAGCACCACGACGACTACTCAGCCCGGCAACTAGAACATTGGTATCAAGAACAGCGCGCAACATACTATTGCCGATGATATCATTTGAACATCGATCCAACTGGCACGACAGAGCCAGTTTGCTGGAAGCCTATCTAAAAACCCAAAAGACCGCCGCAGCCACCGTGGTGGGCGGCAGAGCCGCCAACAGCAAGCCCATGGGGTGAACGACGCCCTCATCAAAGTGCGGGCGAAGTATGGCAATGCCAGCAGGGTTGGGGGCATTGGCGATGATGGTCAGCCCGCCGCCCGTGACCGCGCCGGCCACCAGCGCGTATTTGAAACTGGCACTCAGCCCTTCGACCAGTGAACCCAGATACGTCAGCGCCGCGTTGTCGGTAAAGGCGGTCAGCGCAATGGCGCCCACAAAGACCAGGTCGCTGCTCATGCGCATCAACAAGGGTTGTAGCCACCACTGCTGCTGTCCGCCCAGCACCACCAGCCCCGCCAGGAAAAACGCCACCAGAAGTCCTTCTTTCAGAATCAGCTTGTCCTGGTGGTGCTCGTAGGCATGGGTGATGCCTAAAAAGAACAGGAACAGGCCCATGAAGATCGGCGGGTGGTGCGCAAACATCACCACGCCCACTAAAAACGCCAGGTGCACGACTACCAGCGACAGAGGCACGGCAGGCGCGGCGTCTTTGGCCTCTTTTTGCAAAGGCAGTGCGGTCAACTCTTTGCGAAACCACACCGACACGCCCACCGCATTGACCACAACAGCAATGGCCGCTTTCCAGCCAAACGTGGTCGCCATAAAGCTGGTGTCCCAGCCCCACTGGGCGGCCACCATCAACACCGGCGGTGCCGCAAATGCAGTGAGCGTGCCTCCCACCGAGATATTGACAAAGAGAACGCCCAGGGTGGCGTACTTTAGGTGTGTAGACAGGTTGCGGGCAAAGAAGCGGTTGCCCAAAATGAGCGCAGCCAGTGTCATAGCCGCGGGCTCTGTGATGAAGGAGCCCATCAGTGGCACCAGCACCATGACCACCAGGTAGTAGCCCAAGCTACCGCCCAGGGGCACAGCGCGAGCCAGCCACTGCAACAGCCCCGTCGCTGCTTGCAAGATCGGCCGCGTGGCGGCAATCACCATAACCGCAAAAACAAACATGGGCTCGGTGTAGTTGCGACTGTCGAT
This sequence comes from Burkholderiales bacterium, assembly GCA_037143475.1. Lineage (GTDB taxonomy): Bacteria > Pseudomonadota > Gammaproteobacteria > Burkholderiales > Burkholderiaceae_C > Allorhodoferax. Next base: position 1,382 of record JBAWYQ010000037.1, read on the forward strand.
GTATTCAATGGCCTGGGCCGAGCCCAGCATGAAGAACATGGTGATGGCCAGCACCAGCGCCCAGAAACCAAAAACCACCTCCACCTCGCCCAGCCAGTGCCACAGACCCGCATGGCGTGGCTGCAAGTGCGCCAGATGTTCAAAGTATTTGGTCGAAAACGTGTGAACGATGGCCAGCGCAAACAGCAGGCTGCACGCCAATTCAAAAGGACTCATGGGCACCGAATCAGACATCTGGTTTGACCGCCGGCGCCGGATACCACTTTGCAGGGGGCACTACCTTGGGCTCCTTGGGATCTTCGAAATACTGCGGCGACATGATCTGTACCCCATATTCGTTGAACACATCCTGAATATTGGCATGCAGCGCACTGAGCAGCAAAGCGCGGGGACGGGGCTCGGTGGGCGTTGCCTGGCACACCAGGCGGTAGACCGGATACCAGTCGTTCAACGCAGTCTGGAACACCTGCGGTGACGGGTTCATTGACACGCCAGCGGTGCGCTTGGCGGCTTCAATGAGGAGGGCATGCACCTGACGCCACGGCGTGTCGTAGCCAATGGTGATTGTGGTGTCGAGCACGAACCCTGCCCCCTGAACGGTGCGTGAGTAATTTTTGGTCGTGGCGCCCAGAATGCTGGCGTTGGAGATGGTCAACTCTTCGCCCAACCCGGTGCGCAGGCGGGTGGTGAAGATACCCATTTCAGTGACCGTGCCTTCCTGTTCTGCCACGCGCACGTATTCGCCTTTGCGAAAAACCCTGCCATAGGTCAGTATCAGCCCACTGGCCGCCTGCCCCACCAGACTGGAAGCCCCCATTGACAACATCAGCCCGACCAGAACCGAAAGACCCTTGAACGCCTCGGTGTCAGAACCCGGCAGATACGGGTAAGCCATGGCCAAAGCAAACAGCCATACAACCACCTTGGTGATGCGTTGAGTGGGCGCAACCACATCCGCATCCAGCCAATGCAACTGAACCGCACCGGTTTGAACATTGGAGAAGAAACGCTCCAGCGCCTGGGTGATCAGGTAGGCCAGATAAAAAATCAGCAGCGCGGTCAACAATTCGGGCACGGCTCCCATCGCCGCAGCAAGAACCGGCATGGCCAGGCTGAACAGAAAGCTGTTGAGCGACTCACCCCAGGCGCGGGTGAATGGAAAGCTGCGCAATACAAAGCTAATCCACTCCACCGTCATCAACAGCACCAGCACGCGATACACCAGCGTGAGCACGAACCGAACAGCGCTGGCCAAACGGTCCCGGTGCAATAGTGCCATGCCACCGACATGCAGCTTGGCAGTGTGCCGGTCGGTCATCGCCACCAGGTGCTTCAACAAAACTCGCCGGGCACGAAATACCAACCAAACGAGGGCGCTATACAAAGCCGTTCCCGCCATGGCGAGCGCCAGTGCACGGGTCAACGTCTCCAGGCTGCGGCTCTCGGCACTTTCACGAATGGCAATCGTCAAGGCCGCCGCAGCGCGCTGCGCCGCTTGCTCCAGACTCTCTTCGCGGGCAGGGTCAAGGTCGCCGGGAGTCACCACAAAGCTGGTGGCACCGTCGATTTGAACCTCTATGCCGAGGGAGTCGGCTTTGACGCTGACCAGATGAGAGCCCGGCACCTCCAACTGACCATGGATACGGGCGTGGGCTCGTTTGGCCCGGTCGGGCGCGGAGACGCCCATCAATGTGCCGCGAAAGGCAAAGATCGGTCTGCTAAAGAGCACCAGCTTGTCCGCGGACACGCCGTGAACCACGACGGCCCTGGATGCAACAACAGGCTCACCCACAGGTTGCGCCCATGCAGTGGCGCCCAATAGGACAAGTACAAATGCAGCGAAGTATTGGCGCATAGTGGCATTGTTACCCAATTGACGCAGGGTGTTTTGACAGTGGGTAAGCTGCTATAAAGAACGGCTTGACAACCGATACCCGGTCTACCGATGTCCGCCTTCAAAACCCTTGTTGCATCTATTTTTACCTTGCTGCTGTGCGGTCCGTCAGCCAGCATGGCCGCTGAACGCCCCAAAGTAGGCCTGGTATTGGGTGGCGGTGGGGCCCGAGGTGCCGCCCACATTGGCGTACTGGAAGTGCTGGAGCAGTTGCGCATTCCGGTTGACTGTGTGGCGGGAACCAGCATGGGCGCGCTGGTGGCGGGTGCATGGGTTTCTGGCCTGGATGCAGCAACGCTGCGCAGCGAAATGGGCAAGGCAGACTGGAATGATCTGTTTCAGGACAATCCCGGCTACAACGACATCAACTACCGCACCAAACGACTTGCCAAGCGCTACTTGCCCGGCAGTGAGGCGGGGGTAACAGCCACCGGTCTGGTTACGCCACCAGGCGTTGTATCGGGCCAGAAGATCAAACTGTTTTTCAACCAGTTGGTACACGCGGACGCAGGAGACCGGTTAATTGAGCAACTGGCGCTGCCCGTGTCCATCATTGCAACCGACATCGGAACGGGTGCGCGTGTGGTTTTTCGTGAAGGCAGCCTGACACTGGCCATGCGCGCCAGCATGTCGGTGCCGGGTCTGATGGCGCCGCTAGAGTATGAAGGCAGAAAGCTGGTCGACGGCGGGCTGGTGGACAACCTGCCCATTCAGGAAGTACGCGACCTGTGCGGAGCACAAGTTGTGATTGCGGTCAACGTGGGCTCGCCCCTTATGCAAGCCAGCGAGATCAGCGGGTTGTTGTCTGTCTCGACGCAAATGGTATCCATCCTCACAGAGCAAAACGTCACGCAGTCGCTTGCGAAACTCGGGGCCGACGACATTTACATCAAGCCCGATTTGACTGGACTGACTGCTGCCCAATTTGATCGCAGTGGCGAGGCCGCCGACCAGGGTCGCACCGCCGCCCAAGCTGCCACAGCCCTGCAGGGCCTGACAGTGGCCCCTCAAGCGTATGCCCTGTGGCGCCAGCGGTGGGCAAGCGCAGACCAGCCGCAAACCAGGGTCGATGCCATCGAGATTGCGGGGCTCAAAGCGGTCAACCCCGCAGTGGTTGAGCGTTACCTGGAGCAAAAACCGGGGGAGCGTTTGAATGTGCAGCAACTCAACCGCAATTTGCTGCGTGCCTATGGCGACGGCTACTACGAACGGGTGGACTACACCCTGACGCGCGAGGGCGACAAAAACCTGCTGCGCGTCACGCCGATTGAGAAGGCATGGGGACCGGACTACTTGCGGCTGGGCCTCAACCTGAACTCCACATTGACCGGGCGCTCCACCTTTAGCCTGCGAGCGGCCTACCAAAGAACATGGCTCAACTCCCTGGGTGCTGAACTGCTCGCATCGGCAGAGTTGGGGTCCAATACCGGTATCGGCGCAGAGCTTTACCAACCATTGGACCCTGCACAGCGCTTTTTTGTCTACGGCGCAGCGTCGGTGCGGCGCGAAGACTTTGCACTGTTTGTGAATGATCTGCGCATCTCGGACTACCGCAACAGCATTGGCAGGCTTGATCTTGCGGCGGGTCTGAATCTGGGCATGACCGGGCAGACCCGACTCGGGTGGCGCGACGAACACCAGACAGCGTCGATTGAGACCGGATTGCCCATTCTGCCAACCGACCCACTGCACATTCGCGGATGGCTGGCCAGTTGGGAGACGGATCAGAAAAACCAGCTCCACATTGCCACCACCGGTTGGTCTGGCAAAGGGAGCTGGTTTGAATCGGCCGCTGGTGACTACAACAAGCTGAACCTGAATCTGGAGGGCTCCTACCAACTCCAGGACTGGGTACTGGGTTTGCGTGGCAGCTATGTTGGCTCAATTTATGGCGCACTTCCTCCGCAAGAAATGGGGCGGATGGGTGGCTTCTTGAACCTGTCGGGCTTTGCCAACGACCAGCTCATGGGCGACAGGGTCAGTTACGGCCATGTGCGGGCAGAACGCATCATGGGCCGCATGCCCATGGGCTTGAGCGGCGACCTGCGCTTGGGGTTTGCATTGGAGGTGGGCAAGGTGGCAGACCCCATGTCCGAGCCACGCAGAACAGGCCTTTTGAACTCAACGGCCATCTATGTCCGTGGTGAAACGCCATTTGGCCCGGCCTACATCGGACTGGGGCAGTCAAGCAGCGGGCCCGTGAATGCGTATTTCTTCATCGGGACGCCGTAGGTCAGCAACTCAATGGAAGTGCAGGTGATGCGCATCCGGCACATGTGGGTGCACATGATGCAGCGGCGCATGGTGGTGCCAGTGGCTATGTTGCCCTGATGCCAAACCCGCGTGCGTATGCAGGTGGTGCCCATCGTCATGGGAATGGGCGTGTTCATGCCCCAGCACTTCATGGTCATGCGCATGGCCATGGGATTCAAACAAATGCAACACCACGCCAAGCAACATCAAGACCCCGCCTGCGGCCAACATCCAGGTGCCCGTGCGGCTACCAAGCGCGAACGCGCCCAGTGCACCGATGAACGGTGAAAACGCAAACACCGAACCGGTGCGCCCCGCCCCAAACGCACGTTGGGCCAACAAATACAAGCGCAGACTCAGGCCATAGCCGGTCGCCCCAATAACAAGCAAGGCACAAACTGAAACAAGTCCAGGAACGGGTTCGCTCCAGAGAAAAGCAAGGCAAATGGTCGCAGCAGCACCCAAACTCGCTTTGACCAGAACAACTTGCCCCGGGTCGCGCTCGGCCACACCACGCGACAGCGTGTTATCTACACCCCACGCCGCAGTGGCCACCAGGACAGCCAGGAGGCCCAATATTTGGGTGCCACCAGCAAGCCCTTGCTCCATTACCAGCGCCAAACCACCGGCTAACAGACAAAGCATGGCAGCAGCCACGCGCCTGTCCATGGTTTCGCCGTAAAGCTGCCACGCCAGTAGGACCGTAAATAGCGCCTCCAGCGTGAGCATGAGCGACGCGCTAGAGCCACTGGTGCGTTGCAGACCCCAGGCCAATGCGACAGGGCCAACCACTGCGCCAAACCCCGCCATGGCCACAATACGGGGCAGGTCTACGCGCCGCAAACTGGCCTCCCGTTCGGGCGGAAGGCGCATCAACAGAGCAACGGCTGCCGCACCCGCGTACAGCAATGCAGCGGTTGTGAACGCACCCACACCCTGTCCAAAATGCTGCACCAAAGGCGTGCTAAGTCCAAATAGCGCCGCAGCTAACAGGGCAAGCAGGCCTCCTCTCAAGGCTGGTGACGTTAGCGCCAACGTAGATGGCCGGTCTACAGGAACCGGTCGAGAATTTTTTTACTCTTGGCATCCATCGCAAACTGGTCACGAACCAGGTACTGAATGCCATGTGAGTCAGAAATCAGTAGCGTGCCGCCGGTACCGATGCGCCGGATGTCTTCGTCACCGCGCAGCACAAATTCGGTATCGCCCCGGTCGGTCTTGACCGTCCAGGTACAGGGGGTCGAAAAACTCGCCACGGCGACGATCTGGTTGATCACCGGCATGAATTCACGGGTGGCCAGTTCGTCGCGGATCAGAGTCTGGGCAGGTTCAGGAACACCCGCCAGCTCCTCAATCCAGGCAACCTCCTCGCCGTCGAGGTTGACCAGCGAAATGCCCACATCGGGCGACTGGATCGGAAAGGCCCGAATCGGCACCACGCCTTCATAACGCTGATTCTCGGTCGTCGTCCAGATCAGCTTGCCAAAGGCATCGCGCTGCAGCGGAAAGGCGGTAGTTGTCGTCACACTAAGTTCGTTCATCGTGCTGCGTCCATATCAACATCCATGTTGCGGGCTTGTGCCTGGTACAGGTTGAAGTAAGCGCCCTCTTTAGCCATCAGTGCGTCGTGCGTGCCCTCTTCCACCACACGGCCACGGTCCAGCACGACCAACCGGTCAGCGCGGTGCAGCGTAGACAGGCGGTGCGCAATGGCAATGGTGGTTCGGCCTTTCACCAGGTTCTCCAGCGCCTTCTGGATTTCTTTCTCGGTCTCGGAGTCGACCGACGAGGTGGCCTCGTCCAAAATCAAAATGCGCGGGTCGATCAACAGCGCGCGGGCAATGGAAATGCGCTGACGCTCACCGCCCGACAGACCTTGACCACGTTCACCCACCATGGAGTCATAGCCCTGGGGCAAGCGCAAGATGAACTCGTGCGCATGGGCCGCTCGGGCCGCAGCAATGATCTCTGAGCGGGTGGCGTCCGGTTTGCCATAGGCCAGGTTCTCGGCAATCGTGCCGAAGAAGAGAAACGGCTCTTGCAACACCAGGCCGATGTTCTGGCGGTAGTCTGAAATGGCGTAAGAGCGAATATCCACTCCATCGACCTTGATGGAGCCCTCGGAGACATCGTAAAAGCGGCAGATCAGGTTAACCAGCGTGCTCTTACCCGAGCCGCTGTGTCCGACCAGGCCAATCATCTCGCCGGGTGCAATGGAAAGGTTGATACCCCGGTTGACCTCGCGGTTGCCATAGCGAAAGCCCACATTGCTCACTTCAATACGCCCCTGCACCTTGCCCATGGGCACCGGTTGCGCGGGCTCGGGTACGCTGGAGACGTGGTCCAGAATGTCAAAAATACGCTTGGCCGCCGAGGCCGATTTTTGCGTGACCGAGACAATACGACTCATGGAATCAAGTCGCCCATAAAAGCGGCCAATGTAGGCAATGGCCGCCAGCAACATACCCACGGTAATCTCACCCTGACCCACCTGGTAGATGCCAAAGCCCCACACCACCAGCAAGCCCATTTCCGTCAACAGCGAGACGCTGGGAGAAAACAACGACCAGATTTTGTTGATGCGGTCGTTGACCAGCAGGTTGTGGCGATTGGCCTCGCGAAAGCGCTTGGCCTCGCGCTGCTCCTGGGCAAAGGCCTTGACCACCCGGATACCGGGAATGGTGTCGGCCAACACGTTGGTCACCTCCCCCCAGACACGGTCAATCTTCTCGAACCCGGTGCGCAGACGGTAGCGGACAAAATGGATCATCCAGCCAATGAAGGGCAAGGGCACCAGGGTGACCAGGGCCAGATACGGGTCCATGGTGAAGAGAATAACGGCCGTCATCACGATCATCACCACATCGCTGGCGAAGTCGGTCAGGTGCAGGGACAGGTACACAGCGATGCGGTCACTCTCGCTGCCCACACGCGAGAGCAAATCGCCCGTGCGCTTGCCGCCAAAATACTCCAGCGACAGTCGCAGCAGGTGCTCATAGGTGGTGGTGCGCAAGTCTGCCGCTATGCGCTCCGAGGCCAGCGCCAGAATATAGGTCTTGGCCCAGCTGAGTACCCAGGCCAGCAAGCCCGAGGCCAGCAAGCCTGAGAGGTAAAAGGCTATGGTGCTCAGTTCCACATGCTGTCCGCTCTGTAGCGGAATCATCACCTTGTCGACCAGCGGGATGGTCAGGTAAGGCGGCACCTGGCTGGCCGCAGTGCCTAACAGCATCAGAAAGAAGCCCAACAAGAGCTGCCCACGGTAGGGCTTGGCAAAATGCCACAGACGAAACAGCGTCCAGGTGGAAGGCGGCGTGTGGACCACCTTGGTGCAAATAGGGCATTCGTCCTGATCGGGCTCCAGCGGGGCCTTACAGCTCGGGCAGACGTTACTCAGAGTCTGCGCCAAGGGTTTGCCGGTGATATGGCTATCCAAATGGGACTGGAACTGGTCAACCAGTCGGATGGCATGCAGGTTTTGCGCCAAAGTAAAACGCCATGTCGCCAACAGGCCATTGATGTCAACCAGGTTCAAGTGCCCTACGCCGGCGTGGTCATGGTGACGCAACTCCAACCCGCTGCGGTAGGGCCATTGCTGCCACTGGGCACGCTCACTGGCGCAACTGAGAATACGCTGGTCGGTCACCACGATGAGCCCGCGCAAAAAATTCAAGTGGGCATCGAGGTCAACCTCCAGCGCGGCCAGAACGTTCTCATGAGGGTGAAGTTGTGATGCCACCGATCTAAGCCAAGCGGCGCTCAGGTCGGCTGGTAAAGCGCTCTCAATGAATACGTCAGGGGTCATGTGGTGCAGCAAATAAATGATTTTCCGGAGGACAGGAGCCGGGTGCATACCGATTGCGGCATGCGCCATACTTTACGATACTAGCTTGGAGCAACAACGCACACCCGACGAATGAGGTTGGGTGAGCGAGAATACATAACGCGGTCAGCGCCACATCGGTGGACGATCCAACCCAAAACAGCCATGACGGACCCAAAAAAGATCGACATTCTCAGGGTGACACACCTGCGCGGACCCAACATCTGGACCTATAGACCGGTGATTGAGGCGTGGGTAGACATTGGCACACTGGAGGACCACCCCTCCAACACCATCCCCGGTTTTTATGAGCGGCTGATAGCCTTTCTACCCAGTCTGGTGGAGCACCACTGCAGCCCCGGGGTTCGAGGCGGCTTTTTGCAGCGGGTGCGAGAAGGCACTTACGCCGCGCACATTGTCGAGCACACCACACTAGAGCTTCAAAACCTGGCTGGCATGCGTACCGGCTTTGGCAAGGCCCGCCAGACGTCCACACGCGGGGTTTACAAAATCGCATTTCGTACCCGGCAGGAGCAGGTCGGGCGTGAGGCTTTGGTTGCAGCGCGCGATCTGGTGGTGGCGGCCATCAATGGCACTCCCTATGACGTAACGACCATGGTCAACCACCTGCGCGATCAGGTGGACGACCTGTGCCTGGGACCCAGCACCGCCCACATCGTGGACGCCGCCACGGCGCGCAAGATTCCGTCCATCCGCCTGACGGAGGGCAACCTGGTGCAATTGGGCTACGGCATCAACCAGCGTCGTATCTGGACGGCAGAGACCGACCAGACGAGCGCGATTGCCGAAGAAATCGCCAGCGACAAAGATCTGACCAAATCGCTGCTCAAGGCCTGCGGCGTACCCGTACCCGAAGGGGAACTGGTGAAGTCGGCCGAGCAGGCCTGGGAAGCTGCACAAGAAATTGGTGTGCCAGTCGTCCTGAAACCCTACGATGGCAACCATGGCCGAGGCGTCTCGTTGGACCTGCGCACACAAAGTGACGTGGAAGCGGCCTATGCCCTGGCCTTCCGCAAAGGTGGAGGCAGCAGCGTCATTGTTGAAAAATTCATCCCCGGCAACGAGCACCGCATGCTGGTGGTCGGCAAGCACATGGTTGCCGCCGCGCGTGGTGAAGCAATTTGGGTGGTTGGCAATGGTATCGACCACATCGACCAACTAACCGATGACCAGATCAACTCCGACCCACGTCGGGGAACGGGTGAAGACTTCCCGCTCAACGCCATGCTCCCCAGCAAGTCTGGTGAGATCATTCTCGAACTCGAGCGTGCGGGCTTGACGCCCGCGTCAGTCCCTTCAAAGGACCAGCGTGTGTTGATTCAGCGCAACGGCAATGTCGCCTTCGATGTGACTGACCTGGTACACCCCAGCGTGGCAGCGGCAGCGGCCTTGGCAGCGCGCGTGGTCGGCCTCGATATTGCCGGTGTGGACATGGTGCTCGAAGACGTCACCAAGCCCATGAAATCCCAACGTGCCGCCGTCATCGAGGTCAATGCCAGCCCGGGCCTGCTGGCACACATCAAGCCGGCGGACGGAGTGGGTCGCCCGGTTGGAAAAGCCATCATTGAGCACCTGTTCAGGCTGGACCGTGACGGACGCATTCCGATTGTGGGCATTACCGGCACACAAAAGACCGGCCGCATTGCCCGCCTGATTGCCTGGCTGGCCCATATCAGCGGCAAGCACGTCGGACTGGCATGTAGCGAGGGCTTGTACCTGGATGGACGTCAGGTGGAGTCCAAAGACTGCGCGAACTGGGAAGCAGGCCAGCGGCTGTTGATCAACCGCTCGGTGCAGGCCGCCGTTTTTGAAAACGGCAGTCAAACCATCCTGGCCGAGGGCCTGGCCTATGACAAATGCTCAGTGGGCGTAGTGACTGACGTCGGTTGGCAGGAGTCATTAAAGGCCTTTGACATTCTGGATGCCGAGCAGACCTTCAAGGTCGCGCGCACCCAGGTCGATGTCATTCTGCCCACCGGCACGGCGGTTCTCAATGCAGCAGACCCGCAGGTCGTCGAGTTGGCCGAATTATGCGATGGCAAAGTCATCTTCTACGGCATGGACCCCAATCACAATGTCCTGTCGGAGCACCGTACTGCTGGTGAGCAGGTGGTGTTTGTGCGTGATGACCAGATCGTGCTGGCCCATGGAGCCAAAGAAATTGCCTTGCTGCCGCTGGCCTCTTTGAAGCCAGCCAAGGCGTCGCAACCCGAGATGGTGATGGCGGCCGTTGCTGCAGCATGGGCGCTCAACATTCCACCCGAATTGATCGGTGCCGGTATGCGTACGTTTGAATCCAACCCCAGAAAAACACCTTACTGACTGCACACCATGGAAGTAACCCGTATCCGAGCCCTGCGTGGACCTAACCTGTGGAGCCACCACACCGCCATACAGTCCATCGTGTCGTGCAGCGGCGTTGAACGCTCGATTGCCACCATTGACGGGTTTGAGTCGAGGCTGCGCTCCCGATTCCCCGAGATCGGCCCATTTCAACCCACTGGCCATGATGACTCTATTCCCATGGTCCACGTACTGGAACTCGCCGCGCTGGGCTTGCAGGCGCAAGCCGGCTGCCCCGTCACTTTCAGTTGTAGCACACCAACGGTGGATACTGACGTCTACCAACTCGTCGTGGAGTACAGCGAAGAAGCCGTTGGTCGGTTGGCAATGGATCTTGCGCTAGCGCTGTGCCAGGCTGCACTGGACGACGCGCCCTTTGATCTGACGAACGCACTGACCCAATTGCGGGATCTGGACGAAGACGTGCGTTTGGGCCCCAGTACCGGTTGCATCGTTGACGCTGCTGCGGCACGCAATATTCCGTTCAGTCGCATGACCGAGGGCAGCATGGTGCGCTTTGGGTGGGGCAGCAAGCAGCGCCGCATACAGGCCGCCGAAATGGACGTCACCAGCGCCATATCGGAAGCCATTGCGCAAGACAAGGAACTGACCAAGAAGCTGTTGGCAGCGGCGGGGGTTCCCGTGCCTGGCGGGCGAGCAGTAACGGACGCAGAAGACGCTTGGGTTGCAGCGCTGGAAATTGGTCTGCCCGTGGTGGTCAAACCCAAAGACGGTAACCAGGGAAAAGGGGTGACGGTGAACATCACTACCAAGGAGCATCTGACCAAAGCCTACGCCATTGCCACAGAATTTCGTGACGACATTTTGGTCGAACGTTACATGCCCGGCAACGATTTTCGGTTGCTGGTGGTGGGCGACAAGCTGGTTGCTGCTGCACGCCGCGATCCACCCAAAGTCGTTGGTGATGGCATTCAGACGGTGGCCGAACTGGTTGCTCAGGTCAACCTGGACCCCAAGCGCGGCTCGGGGCACTCCACATCATTGACGAAAATCCGCATTGACGACATTGCACGGGCCTGCCTGTCCAGCCAGGGCTTTTCACCCGAGGCCGTTCCCGCCAAAGGTCAACGCGTCAATCTGCGCAACAACGCCAACTTGTCCACCGGCGGCTCGGCGACCGATGTCACCGACGATGTCCACCCGGAGGTAGCGGCTCGCGCAGTGGCGGCCGCCCACATGGTGGGCCTGGACATTTGTGGTGTGGATCTCGTATGCGACAGCATTCTGCGACCCATCGAAGAGCTGGGTGGCGGCATTGTCGAGGTCAACGCAGCACCCGGCTTGCGTATGCACCTGAGCCCATCGTTCGGCAAAGGGCGTGCAGTGGGCGAAGCCATCATCTCCAGCATGTTCAAGAGCGGGCAGGACGGGCGCATTCCCATCGTGGCGGTAACCGGCACCAACGGGAAGACCACCACTGTGCGCCTAATCTCGCACCTGTTGACGCAAAGCGGTCTGTGCGTGGGCATGACCAATACCGATGGTGTTTACGTGGGCGGCAACTGCATTGACAGCGGGGACTGCAGCGGACCCAAAAGCGCCCGTAGCGTGCTACTGCACCCCGATGTAGATGCCGCAGTGTTAGAAACTGCGCGTGGCGGCGTACTGCGTGAAGGCCTGGCCTTTGACCGCTGTGATGTCGCTGTGGTGACAAACGTGGGTAGCGGCGACCATCTGGGGCTGAATTACATCACCACCGTACAGGACCTGGCCGTTCTCAAGCGGGTGATCGTGCAAAACGTGTCACCGCACGGCACGGCCGTGTTGAATGCAACCGATCCAACGGTGTCTGCCATGGCGGGAAAATGCAAGGGTGCTGTCACCTTCTTTGCAGTTGACAAATTTCACCCGATCATGGCCACGCACCGTGCCCAGGGGCAAGCGGTGGTGTACGTCGAAAACGGCCAAATCGTGGCCTGTAAAGGCGACGTACAGCAAAGCATTGCGCTGGCCAACATCCCTATCACGATGGGCGGACTGATCCCATTCCAGGTTGAAAATGTGATGGCTTCTGTGGCCGCTGCATGGGCGCTGGGGCTGGACTGGGCCGTCATCCGATCGGGACTGGCAGGATTTTCAAACGACAGCGACAACGCGCTGGGGCGCTTCAACCTCTTTCAGTACCGAGGGGCCACGGTAATCGCGGACTATGGGCACAACCCGGACGCGATGATTGCCTTGGTGCAAGCGGTGCAAGCCATGCCGGCAGCCCGGCGCACGGTCGTTATCAGCGGTGCCGGTGACCGACGTGACCAGGATATTCGCCAGCAAACCGAGATTTTGGGCGACGCATTTGACCAAGTAATTCTGTACGAAGACCAATGCCAGCGCGGTAGGCGAGATGGCGAAGTGGTCGCTCTGCTCCGTCAGGGACTGGCCAATGCGCGACGAACCACACAAACCAGCGAGATCAAGGGCGAGTTTCTAGCAATCGACACCGCAATGGACAAACTCACCGCAGGTGACTTATGTCTGATTCTGGTGGATCAGGTTGAAGAGGCTATGGCCCACATTTCCGCCCGCGTGCAAGAGGGTTGAGTCACAGCCCTTCGGCAGTGGGGCCACGCCCCATCAGGGTTGCAACCGCTTGTGCGGGCAACAGACGACCATCAAGCAACTCAACTACCGCTTGCGCGATGGGCATATCCACGCCCAGTGAACGTGCACGTTGCACCACGGTACGGGCGCTGTAGACGCCTTCCGCAACGTGGCCCAGCATGTCAATGGCTTGCTGCAAGGTCTTACCTTGCGCCATGGCCATGCCAACGCGCCGATTGCGTGAGAGATCGCCGGTCGCGGTAAGCACCAAGTCGCCCAGCCCGCTGAGGCCCATAAAGGTTTCCTGCCTGGCACCCAAGGCTATGCCGAGTCTGGTCATTTCTGCCAGCCCCCGGGTTATCAGGGCGGCTCGTGCATTGAGCCCCAACTGCATGCCATCACACAGGCCGGTCGCTATGGCCAATACATTTTTGACAGCTCCGCCAACCTCTACACCCACGACATCGTCATTGGCGTACACCCTCAGCGTGGGGCTGTGAAATGCTGCAACCAGTGCGTCGCGTACGGATGAATGGACACTGGCGGCGACCAGCGCAGTGGGTTGTCCCGTGGCAACTTCTTGCGCAAAACTGGGGCCGCTCAAAACCCCGGAACGCAAATCAGGCGCAACCTGGATTTGAATTTCGTGTCCCATAAGGCCCGCAGCACTTGCGATACCGGCCTCAAAACCTTTGCAAAGCCAGGCAACCGCAGCCTTGCAATCATGCAATTGCGATAGCAGTCCCCGCAAACCTGCCATGGGTGATGCCACGATGACCAAGTCGGTCGGCTGCAGCGAGGAAACCCATTCGCTCAATGCTTGTGCATGAACAAGCAAGTTGTTTGGCAAACTGACGTCGGGCAAATACCGCCGATTCTCACGGTGGCTTGCCATATCTTGCGCTTGCAGGGCATCACGCAACCAAAGAGTCACATTGTGGCCTGCTGCGGGATTGCGGCTGGCGTTGATCGCCAACGCAGTCCCCCAGGCTCCACCCCCAATCACTATAATTTTCATAGCGCCTTACGCAATGAACATGGGGGCTAGAGGCCTAAATCACTAAAACTCTATTGTGTGAGCGTGCCAGCGGGTGCAGCAGCGGCTTGCGCTTGCGCCAACTGCTGTTGCTCGTACATGGCCTGGAAATTGATTTCCGACAAATGCACAGGTGGGAAGCCGCCGCGCTGAATCAGGTCAGCCACATTGCCGCGCAAGTAAGGGTACACGATTTGTGGGCAAGCGATGCCCATGATCTGCCCCATCTGGTCTTCAGGCACGTTGCGCACTTCGAAAATCCCGGCTTGCTTGGCTTCGACCAGAAACACGGTCTTGTCCTTGATTTTGGTGTGAACCGTAGCGGTCACGCTGACCTCATAAATGCCTTCCGCCACCGGGGAGGCTTCCACGCCGAGCTGGATATCCACAGCGGGCTGCTCCTGCTCCAGCAGGATGGCTGGCGAGTTGGGTTGCTCTAGGGACACCTCTTTGAGGTACACGCGTTGAATATTGAAAACAGGAGTCTGGTCTGACATAAAACAGTCTTTCAAAGTAAAACAATGCCCGTTTGGAAAACTCCGAACGAGCTGATAACGGGAATTTCGTTAAACGCGGATTATCTCAGGCCGCGAACCAGCCCAAAACGCACAGCTCAGGCAGCGTTCAACAGCGGCAACAGACCGCCCTGGCTATCCAGAGCCATGAGGTCGTCGCATCCGCCGACATGGGTTTCGCCAATGAAAATTTGCGGCACGGTGCGCCGTCCGGTCATTTCCATCATTTTGACTCGCTCTTGAGGGTGGCTGTCCACACGAATTTCTTCAATGTGCGCTACCCCCCTGGATTGCAGAATACGCTTGGCTTGCACGCAATACGGGCATACCGCCGTGGTGTACATCTTCACCGCTTGCATGGCTTCAACCCTTCTCAACCGGCAGATTGGCTGCGCGCCAACTGGCCAGGCCTCCACCCAAGGACTGGGCCTGCTCGTAACCCAATTTCTTCGCGATGGCTACGGCGCGGTTTGACCGGGCGCCCGACTGACACACCAAAATTACTGGCAAGGCCTTGTTTTTGACTACGCCGGCCAACTTGGCCTCCAACTGGTTCAGAGGAATATTCTTGGCACCGCCCACATGACCTGCGGCAAATTCAGCCGGTTCACACACGTCGATGACCACACCTTTTTCGCGGTTGATCAGCAATACCGCTCCCGTGGGGTCAAGGCCTGCGGTAGCAGCGCCCTGAATTACCGGCCATAAAAGCAGTGAGCCCGAGGCCACCGCTACGGTGATCAACATCCAGTTGTCGAAAATGAATTTCACTTTATTCCTTGTAAGTTAGCTAGCGTTCAGTCCGTCATTTTAGAATGCTGTCTGCTTTGCTGCAGAACACCCAGCGCTAACCCCCGTATACCCACCCGCACCATGTACAAACTCGTTCTCGTTCGCCACGGCGAATCCACCTGGAATCTGGACAATCGTTTCACCGGCTGGACCGATGTCGACCTCACCGCCACGGGCGTGGAGCAAGCCAAGAATGCCGGCCGCCTGCTCAAAGCCGACGGCTATGAATTTGACCTGGCCTACACCAGCGTGCTGAAGCGCGCCACACGCACACTGTGGCACTGCCTGGACGAAATGGACCGCACCTGGTTGCCCGTGGTGCATTCCTGGCGTCTGAACGAGCGACATTACGGCGCCCTCCAGGGTCTGAACAAGACTGATATGGCCAAACAATATGGTGATGCCCAGGTACTGCAGTGGCGGCGCAGCTATGACACGCCACCACCAGCTCTGGAAGCGACCGACAGCCGTTGCGAGCGTAGCGACCTGCGTTACGCTGGTCTGCAGCCCGGGCAAGTTCCCCTGACCGAATGCCTGAAGGACACCGTTGCGCGGGTGATGCCGTTCTGGAACGAATCGATAGCCCCCGCAATCCTGAGCGGCAAGCGCATCGTTGTGGCGGCGCATGGCAACTCAATTCGTGCATTGGTGAAGTACCTGGACAACATTTCTGACGACGAAATTGTGGGGCTCAACATCCCCAACGGTATCCCCTTGGTCTATGAATTAGATGCCAGTCTGAAGCCCATTCGCCACTACTACCTGGGCGATGCAGAAGCAGCCGCCAAAGCCGCCGCTGCCGTGGCGTCACAGGGAAAAGCCTGAAAAGCGGCAATTCACCCGCTTCCAGCTGAATAACCACATCACTTACACCCAAACCAAGGGAACTCGCCGCGAACCAGCACCTCCAAGGTGTATATTGAAACGGCACTGGAATATTTATGGGTCAAAAACTGAAAATTGCGGGTTGGATCGGGCTTGGCGTGATGGCTGGGGCGCTGACAACGGTCTCGTTGCAAACCGTTGCCCGCAACACCTTAGCGCCACTTCCGCTTGAAGAGCTACAGCAATTGGCTGCTGTTTTTGGCATGGTCAAAAGCGATTACGTTGAACCGGTTGATGAAAAGAAACTGATCACCGAAGCCATATCCGGCATGGTATCGAGCCTGGACCCCCACTCACAGTACTTTGACAAGAAATCCTTCAAGGAATTCAAAGAAGGCACTTCCGGAAAATTTGTCGGCGTGGGTATAGAAATCACCCAGGAAGATGGTCTGGTCAAGGTCGTGTCTCCCATCGAGGGGTCGCCCGCGTTTCGTGCGGGTCTGAAGACCAACGACCTGATCACCCGGGTGGACGAAACAGCCGTCAAAGGCCTGACGCTCAATGAAGCCGTCAAGCGTATGCGCGGCGAGCCCAACACCAAGGTAGTGCTCACGATTTACCGCAAGGATGAAAACCGGACCTTCCCGGTCACCATCATCCGTGAGGAAATCAAACAGCAATCGGTGCGAGGCAAGGTGATTGAACCCGGTTATGCATGGATACGGGTCAGCCAGTTCCAGGAACGCACTGTCGATGATTTCGCCCACAAGATCGAGGAAATGTACAAACAAGACCCCAACATCAAGGGCATGGTGCTGGACCTTCGAAATGATCCGGGTGGCTTGCTCAATGCGGCGGTTGCTGTATCGGCATCGTTTCTGCCAGAAAACGTGACCGTCGTATCCACCAACGGACAAACACCGGAAAGCAAACAAGTGCTCAAGGCGACCGTGCGCGACTACCTGGGTCGTGATGGCTCCGACCCCCTTAAAAAGCTTCCTGGGGGTCTAAAGAAAGTGGCGCTAGTTGTTCTGGTCAATGAAGGCTCGGCATCTGCCAGTGAAATCGTGGCAGGTGCGCTACAAGACCACAAACGCGCAACCATCATGGGTAGCCAGACGTTTGGCAAAGGATCCGTGCAAACCTTCCGGCCATTGGGCCCTGACACAGGCCTCAAGATCACCACTTCACGCTATTACACGCCCAGCGGCAAGTCCATTCAAGCCAAGGGAATCGTGCCCGACGTGATGGTGGATGACACCGAAGAAGGAAGCCCCTACGCCGCTTTGCGCATGCGTGAGGCCGACCTGGGCAAGCACCTTGGCAGTGGTCAGGGCGAAGAAGTCAAAGACGCAACCCGCGAAAAGGCCCGAGATGAGGCCCTCAAGCGGCTGGAAGAAGAATCCCGCAAACCTGCCTCCGAACGCCGTCCGCCAGAGTTTGGCTCGGACAAGGACTTCCAGTTGAGTCAAGCCATCAACCAACTCAAAGGCAAACCCGTGCTGGTCAGCAAAACGCTGGTGGAGCGCAAAGAAGAGCCCAAAGACAACTAGGACATGACCCCCACACTTGTCACCTGGCGTACTGCGATGCCAACCACGGGGGTTGTTTCACCTTGGAGCCCTCCGGCAGCGAAACGTTGCCATGGATGATTCGCAACTGCTGCGTTACTCGAGGCACATACTACTCAACGAGCTGGGTGTTGATGGCCAGGAGCGAATTCTGCAGGCGCGCGCATTGGTGATCGGCGTTGGAGGCCTGGGGTCGCCCGCCGCACTGTACCTTGCCACCGCCGGTATTGGGCACTTGACCCTCGTGGACCACGATACAGTAGATTTAACCAATTTGCAGCGCCAAATCGCGCACACCGAGGCCCGTATCGGCCACCCCAAGGTGGAGTCCGCACGGCAAACGATGCTGGCCATCAACTCGCAATTGAAAATCACCACGCTGAATGAACGCGCCGATGCATCTCGTCTGGACGCCCTGGTAGCGGATGCGGACGTGGTGCTGGACTGCAGCGATAATTTCGCGACCCGCCAGGCCCTGAACGCGGCCTGCGTGCGCCACGGCGTGCCGTTAGTCTCGGGAGCCGCGATCCGATTTGATGGCCAGCTGGCGGTCTATGATCCAAGACACCCAGACTCACCGTGCTACGCCTGTGTATTCCCGCCGACCACTGACTTTGAAGAAACACGCTGCGCTACCATGGGCGTATTTGCCCCTCTAGTGGGCATCATTGGCAGCATGCAGGCAGCGGAAGCGCTCAAATTACTGAGTGGTGCTGGTGAACCAGCTGTGGGACGCCTGCTGATGCTGGATGGTCGCAACATGACCTGGACCGACATCCGATTGCCGCGTAATCCGTTGTGTCCTGTGTGCGGTGATTAACACACAGAACGAGTGCTAAGCACTGATCTCACGGTCCGAAGCGATCCACCCTCGCCGCCGCACTATGAAGTGATAAATTAACTGGTGAATATCCCGTAATTGTCCCACTGCTACAGTGGCTTGCGTGGCACTATGGCCCCAGTTCCTGTTATGCTTTAACGGATCAACTTTGACACCTGCTGTGGCAAACACTTCTTCAAGTTCAACTATTGAGCTGCATCAATTGCAGCTGGACAATGCACGCGCGCTGCTGGACCATAGTATGGTGGTGGAATTACCCTCAAAAGAAGAGTTCCCTTGTGAATACCTTCAGGGCGTGATAAATGGTTTGTGTGAATTGTCACTAAAAGACCCATTAACAGGGCTAGGCAACCGCCGTCATTTCCGAGCGGTGCAAGAGCGCACCATTGATGGCGTTGCGCGTTCGGGTGACCCGGCGCTCTTGCTCATGCTGGACATTGACCACTTCAAGAAAGTCAACGATACCTATGGACACCAAGCCGGCGACCGGGTACTACAGACGGTAGCAAACTCCATTGCTACCTGCGTCCGCCCTATGGACACGGTTGCACGTTATGGCGGGGAAGAATTTGCAGTCGTTCTGCCGAACTGCCACACATCATTCGGCTCAACGGTAGCCGAACGAATCCGCGCAGCCATAGAGGCACTGACAATCCCAATTACCCCGAGTCTGACAATAAAAGTCACGATCAGCGTGGGTGGAGCCTATGCGCCAGAGTGGATCCGCTCTACTGGAGCACTCTGGACCGAGCGTGCAGATGTGCAGTTATACCGCGCCAAATCTGAGGGCCGCAATCGGGTATGCCTAGACCATCAACAAGAAATTTATGTCAGCGCGGAGGAAAAAAATCTGCTGTTTGGTCATCTGTCGCTGGGAGACCCTGCGTGGATCGAAAGTGTTTCAAGCGACTTGCCAGCCACGACTGCCAGTAGCGCCATGCAAAGGGTGAATTGATGTCTGATGTATTGAATCCCCCTGTAGCCAACGAAGCCAATTCGTCCGTTCCGCTCAAACCATTGGGAAAAGTAATGGCAGTGACCAGTGGCAAAGGCGGCGTCGGAAAGACGTTTGTCTCGGCCAATTTGGCGGCGGCACTGGCCAAACTCGGGCATCGTGTTTTGGTGTTGGATGCAGACCTGGGCCTGGCCAACCTTGACGTTGTACTCAACCTCTATCCAAAGATCACCCTGCACGACGTGTTCACGGGAAAAGCCAAACTCGAAGAAGCCATTATTCGTGCGCCCGGAGGCTTCTCAGTGTTGTTGGCCGGGTCCGGAATGGTCGAATATTCCCGGTTGACACCGGAAGTGCGTGACGATTTTCTGCGGATCATGAGCGGCCTGGTTCCACATTACGACGTGGTGTTGCTGGACACGGGAGCGGGTATTTCCGACGTTGTTTTGTTTGCTGTTTCACTTGCGTCCGAAGTCTTGGTAGTTGCCACACCTGAGCCGACGTCACTGACCGACGCCTATGCCACTATTAAGGTATTGGTAGGGCAACAAAAGCGCCAGACCATTCGCATGGTGATTAACCAGACTGCCCGTATTGGAGATGGACGCGCCATTACCGTGCAATTGCAGCAGGTTTTAGACCGCTTTGTGACTACTGAGCCCGGACGGCCTATCAAATTGATCCACATGGGGGACATTCCAGCGGACCCAGCCGTTCGCCAAGCCATTATGCGGCGTCAGCTACTGATGCAAACAACCCCCAGTTGCCCTGCAGCCATGGCGATCTCTCAGCTTGCCCTCAAGCTTGAAGAAAGCGTCATTTCACGCAATCGATAAGCATGCAGTGTCAGGCACTCAAAATCCAACCCTCTAAGGGGTCCATGTCGACGGGCAATCCGTATAGCGGGTCACCCTGGGCATATTTCTGCTGACCCCAGGCTGCCTGAAGCAGGCACAGAACAGCATCGAGCGAATCACCCGATGCATCGTCAACCAGTGCATCTCGTTGGGCATGGGTCAGTTTGATCCTGAGCCCCAGACGGGTGCGTCCCGCCTCCAAACCGGTAATTAAATCTTTTCGGGCGATCAGCCGATCTGTCGTCTGTTTGGCGCGATCGTCACTCTTATAGCTACGCCGCCCAAGCAGTTCACGTGCAAGCAGTCCGGGGTACGCCTCCAGAGCCACCCGGCGTGCGGGGTCACACGGGAGGTGCATTCGTGTTGGCTGCGGGTGCAAACCAGGCAACGCGATGTCCGCATCAAGCAGCCTGGGAACCCCAGCATGCAGCATGAATGCCACTGGCGGGTTCACCCATTTCATGGAAGGACTAGAGCCCGCTGGTTTGTCTGTCGCACGGTGGGCAAATTTACCGCCCACAGGTCGGGAATCGCAAAAACCGGAGAAGGCCTCGCGAATATCCGTGCGGCTCAGCGTGGCGTAATGCCGCATACAGGCTTCCCAAGACAGCGGCCAACTGAGTGCAGCAACCAGTTCCCTGGGTAATCCAAACGGGATGTCAAAGGCACCCGTCCACGCATCGGGCTTTGAAAGCCATTGCCCAAATGCTTCCAACGAGCTCAAAAACTCCAGCCGATCCAGAATCACAACAGTTGTGTGAAGGCTACCCCACGCCAGAACAATCGGCTTGCGAGTCGTTGGGCTACTGGAAAAATCACACCCGACGAGCATGCCCGAAAATCAGGCCCGACCGATGATGGACGCTGTCGCCATCAGTTCTTCAAGCAACGCAAGGGACACCTTGCCTGAAACCGAGTAGGGATCCAGCTCAGGTTTTTCCGCGTACTTCAGCAAGATGTTGGTGTTGATTTTGGACATGTTTACCTGGCCCATGGTCCATCCACCAAAGCGTCGTTCAGAAATTTCTTCATAGTGAAGTAGCACCACATCCTTGTGTCTGGGGTCCTTTTGGATATGGCCATATAGATCGCTTACCGCCATGCGCCCACCCTCTATCGCCTGCAAAAAGATGCCGCCTCCATAGCAAAGGATGCCAGTAATGCCACAGGTCGGGTTGTATTGTCGAGACTTGGCGAGAATGGTTTCGATCGCCTCGGCACTTGGATCTATCGCGCGACTCGCATACAGTAAACGTACCAGCATGGCCTAGCCTTTCCGGGGAATCAGGGACAAAAACTCGCGCCGCAAATTGGGATCTTTCAAAAAAACCCCGCGCATGACAGAGTTGATCATTTTGCTATCCATGTCTTTCACTCCCCGCCACGCCATGCAGTAGTGGCTGGCTTCCATGACGATGGCCAAACCGTCAGGCTGGGTTTTTTCCTGAATCAGATCGGCCAATTGAACTACAGCCTCTTCCTGAATCTGGGGACGCCCCATGATCCATTCGGCCAGTCGGGCGTATTTGGACAAACCGATGACGTTGGTATGCTCGTTGGGCATGACCCCGATCCATATCTTGCCGATTACAGGGCAAAAATGGTGGCTGCAAGCACTGCGCACCGTGATCGGCCCGACGATCATCAATTCATTGAGATGCCCGACATTGGGGAATTCGGTGATGCTGGGGCCTTCGACGTAGCGACCACGAAACACCTCGTTGAGGTACATCTTGGCCACTCGCCGGGCGGTGTTGTCCGTGTTGTGGTCATTCTCGGTATCGATCACCAAACTATCCAGAACCCCCTGCATCTTGCCCTCCACTTCATCGAGCAACTTCTCAAGCTCGTCAGGAGTCACAAACTCAGCGATATTGTCATTGGCGTGGAACCGTTTGCGGGCGGCCAGCAGACGCTCCCGAATCTTCACGGAAACCGGGGTGCCCTCATCGGCATCAATTGGGGTCATGGTGCTCTGCGATTTCATTAACATAAGGGAATACTACCAGCCTTTGATCAAAAGGGTTTTTAGCCACTAGCCCCCGCAAGAATTGCGTAGTCAGCTATCAAATCAATAGCGACGCCCCGCAAGAAACAACAACACGCGCATTCCGCCGAACGCCAGTCGGTCAAGAAAGCGCTGCCGCCAGGGCCGCTGCGCATAGGCTTGCGCATCCAACTTTACGCCATGTGCGTCGATAGCCGAGATCAAACTCGATCGCAGCTCCTGGGCAAAAGGCACATCGTCAACGACCACATTGGCCTCGCGAGCCAGCAATAAACTCAATGGGTCCAGATTGGAAGACCCAACTGTGGCCCATCGGCCATCCACCACCGCCACTTTGGCATGCAAAAAGCCCGCAGAGTACTCGTGAATTTCCACACCCGCCGCCAACAACATGCCAAAAACAGGCTTGGCCCCGTGGTACTGCATAAAGTATTCGTACCGTCCTTGCAGAAGAAGACGCACACGAACCCCCCTTCGGGCGGCATGGACGAGGGCACGGCGCAATTTGCCACCAGGAAGAAAATAGGCATTGGCAATCACGATTTCCTGTCG
>JBAWYQ010000038.1:0-24107 GCA_037143475.1 Burkholderiales bacterium
TTGCCTCTTCCAGTTCAATGACCTTGGCGCGGTGCGCGATCATGTTCACGCTGGCGCCAGCAATGATCAGTTCACCCACCAGGTTGATGAGTTGGTCAAGCTTGTCGGCGTCCACCCGCACCGAGCGGCTTTCCTGGGCCTGCACTTCTTTGACCTGCTTTTGCTTGGAGAGTGCAGCATCAACCACGGCAGCGGGTACCGAGCGCTGCTCCACCAGAATGGAGCCCAGCGGGCGCTGCGGAATGGTGTCGGCCTGGGTGCTCAGGGCGTTGTCGAGCTCCTGGCGGGTGAGTGCGCCGCAGCGCACCATCATTTCACCCACGCGCTCTGTTATCTCGGGAGACTCCTTGATCAGGCGGATGTAGTCTTCGATGCGGCTGTTGGGCGGCAGGATGCGCAGGCGCACATCGCCCTGCACAAACTCGAAGGCGCGCTCTATGGCGGCCTTGTCGGCCTTGGTGTCCAGCGACAACTCATAGGCCAGGTAGCAGAGTTCGGGCTCCATCTCGGCTGCCACTGGCAATTTATCGGGAATCGTCAGGATGTCAACGATGCGCCCCAAGGTGGCAAGGTAGCGAATGAATGACAGCGGGTCCATGCCCATGCGCAGCACTTCCGCTCCAAACTGCATGGAGATATGCCAATGGTCTGAGCCTCCGTCTTTACCGGCAATGCGCTGGGTCGAATCGATATCTGCCTTGGCGACCAGAGCTGCACTGCCGCCGCCCGGGGTACCCAGCACCGCGTGCAATTGAACCAGCAGCGGGGCACCGGCTTCGGTGGATGCCTCATCGGCCTCGGTCTGCCCAGCCTGCACGCCGTCTATCAGTGATTTGATGTGGTCGCAGCACAGCAGCAAGGTGGCCACCAGGTCGTCGCCAATGGTCAGGGTTCCGGCGCGTACTTTGTCGAGCACGTTTTCTACAACGTGGGTAAAGGCCACCACGTGGTCCAGACTGAACAGGCCGCTGGAGCCTTTGATGGTGTGGGCGGCGCGAAAGATGGAGTTGATGAGCTCGGTCTTGTCGTCGGTTTGCTCAAGTGCCAGCAGGGAGCTTTCCATGTCTTCGAGCAACTCACGACATTCAGCAATAAAAATAAGCAGGGCTTGGTCGAGGTTCATAACGGGCTTCTTTGCTTCAAGTTATTCGGACGCATTGGCGGGCTTCAGCCCCGGCCGGGTGCTATGACCAGGTGGTCGCCAAAAAATGCCGCTACGTTGAGTAGCTCAAACACTTCCAACACGGCCGGGCTGTGCCCCACCAGTTGCAACTCACTGCCCAGCGCTTGGGCCGTGCGCTTGGCCAGCATCAGCAACTGCAGTCCGCAGGTATCAAACTCGGTTACTTCGGCCAGATTGACGACCAGTTGCACGCCTTTCCCAAGTGGCTCGATCAGGGCGTGCTTGAGCTCGTCGGCCCGATAAATACTCAGCTCGCCTGCAATGTTCAAATCAACTTGGCGCATGGTGGTATCGCTAGACATAGTGGGCTCCGTGACAGATGGTCTTTTTGGTTTCGCTAATGCTCATTGGTGCTTGTTAGCGCCGCTATGGAAGGCACAAGCGCTGCACCGCACCGAGCATTTGCTCGGGCTTGAAGGGCTTGACGACCCAGGCCTTGGCGCCTGCGGCCTGGCCTTCGCGCTTTTTGGACTCATCGGACTCGGTGGTCAGCATGATGATGGGCGTGAAGCGGTAGGCGGCCATGGTCTTGACCTGCTTCACAAAGGTGATGCCGTCCATGATGGGCATGTTGACGTCGCTGATGATCAGGTTGACCTTTTGCCCCGTGAGCTTGTTGATGGCGTCCTGTCCGTTGATGGCCTCGATCACCGCGTAGCCTTCTCCGCGAAGGGCAATACCAACCACCGTGCGGATGGAGGCGGAGTCGTCGACGATCATGATGGTTTTGGCCATGGTAGTACCCTGATTTGGTGCGGTATGGGTTGAAAACGGGCTCAGAAATGGTTCGAGTCGCTACCCGGCGTGCTTGCGAACGTAGGCGGCAATCTTGGTATCTTCCTGAGCGATGTGCCCCAGCAACCATCCTGAAATGAACTTGTGGATTTCGTCATCGGTGGCCTGGTTCTTGCTGATGGCAATACTAATGGAATTCATGCTTGCCAACATGTCGTTGTGCAGGTGAACGTGGGACTTGTACTCGGGGAAATTGACTTCCCGCATCAACGCCTCTTCATTCGCAAAATGCGAGCGCAAATGGGCGTAGAGCTGGATGATGGCCAGTTGCTGCCCCGCCTGACCCTTCAGTGCAAACACCGCATTGGCGTGCGCAAATAGTTTCTGATGCTGCACATCGATGCGGTCGTTGTCGATGCAGTAGCTGTCTTGCCATTCGATGTTCATAGTGGTCCTGCTCAATCTTGTGTGCGCTAAAAGAAAGTGATTTCATCGTCGTCTTTGGGGGCCCCTGTACCCCCGTCGTGGGTGACGTGCTGGTCTTTCATCACGTAGGTCTTTTTCAGCTCGTCCAAAAATTCATTCGGGTCCAGCGGGGGCACATGGCCGTCTTGCGCGTACTGGTCCTGCCGGCGCTGGAGGTAGTTGGGCCAGTGTTCGATGTTGGTATGCAACAGATTGAGAATCTGGCTCACGCGGTCCTGAAACTGCAGCTGCACCAGGGACTGGCCGATCTCGGACTGAATGGCAACGCTTTCGACCTTGAGCAGTTCGCTGGAGCGCTCCAAGCCGCCGGCGATATCACGGATTTCAGTCAGCACATGCTGGATCGTGCCTTCGGTCTTTTGCACCCGGCTCTCACGCTGCTCCACCGAGTCGCGCACCACATCGCAGGCTTCGGCAATGGCCGCACTGATGACGCCCACCTTGGCAGCAATATTGCGTCCGGTGTCGCCCGATTGATTCGCCAGCATCCGGAATTCTTTGGCAACCACGGCAAAACCGCGACCCAGGTCACCAGCACGCGCGGCCTCGATGGCGGCGTTTAGCGACAGCAGATTGGACTGCTGGGCGATTTTGGCCACATCGTGGGCCATATTTTGCAGCTCACTGGTAAATCGATCGAGACCCTGGACCTTTTCCAGCATGATCGACATACTGCTCATGGCGGCCTTTTGCCCCTGGATAATTTCACTCAACTCCTGCTCCGCCCGGCCAAAGACCGCAATCAGACTGGTGTCGTTTCCTCGTCCGTCCTGGTTGGTAGTCTCCATACTGGCGTTTTGCAGGGTTTCGCCCAATTTGTCCACAATGCCGGCAAACCGCAAAGACAGTTCCGAAATGGCAGTTTCCATTTGTGAGCGCGACGACTCAATGTGGCCGCCCCACACCGGTGCAACTTCTTCGCCAAAGCGCTGCTGGTCGGCCATGAACTGGTCTTTGGCCAGTTGCGCTGCTTTCTGGTGCCCCAACTGGGTCATGCCTACCGCTACGCCGGCAGCCACCAGGATCACTGCGCAAATGATGGCTTCCAAATGGCCATCGCCAACCGCCAACATCGCTATGGCGCCACCCACTGCCAAACCATTGGGGTAGACCAGCGCCGCCCTGAATGCATGCATTTTTTTCATAGTGATGGCTCTCCGACTGACCCCTGTTGCCCCGCGATCGACTCCGCAAGACGGTCAATAATGGGAATCAGGTCGGCCACAAAATCGCCCTTGCCCACGTAGCCAAAGGCGCCTAGTTCGCGGGCGGCAGCGCGGTAAGACGCACTATCGTGCATGGAAAGAAAGACGATGCGGGGTGGTGGTAGCGAATCCTTGAGCGCCTGCGCGACTTCCAGGCCATTCATCTCGGGCATGACGATGTCCAGCAACACCAGATCAGGGTTCAGATTCTTGGCCATTTCCACAGCGGTCCAGCCGTCATGGGCCTCGCCGACGATTTCAATATCCGGGACCATCATCAAGAAATTGCGCACGGCTGCGAGAAAGGTCTTGTTGTCATCCACGAGCAGGGTTCGAACTGTCATGGCTTGACTGTAGATCGGGCAAGCCCGTCTTGAAATCAGGCCAATACCCTAGACACTCGGGTGAAATACCTGAGTAGGCCGTCAAACCGCCCAAAAACCATGATGTCTACGTGGCCCCGATCGGGAACGTAACCGAAAATGCCGCCCCAGGTCCCTGTTCGATAACCAGTTCGCCACCGATCTGTCCTGCGAGGTCACCCACCAGTTGCAAGCCCAGTGAATGGCTGCGCCGCTCCTCAAAGTCAGCGGGCAGGCCAACGCCGGTATCGCTCACCCGCAGGCACCACCGTGGCAACCCATCAGTATGGTCGTCAGTGCGTTGCAGCGACACACGCACCTCGCCGCTCTCGCCATGCCCAAAGCCGTGCTTTACGCAATTGGAGATCAACTCATTGACCAGCAAACCGCAAGGGGTAGCCTGGTCCATACTGGCGGTGACGGGATCGAGGTGCAGTGCCAATCGAACGTTACCCCCCGTACTGACTTGTGCGCGAAACGCGACGGAGGCCACTTGCTGAAGGTAGCGATTCAACTCCACGCCCGCAAAGTTGCCAGATCGGTAAAGCGTTTCATGCACAAGCGCCATGGAACGGATGCGGCCCTTCATCTCATCCAGCACAGACCGGGTTGCAGTATCTTTGGCTCTACCCACCTCCAGGCGCAGCAGACTGGTAATCACCTGCAGGTTGTTCTTCACCCGGTGGTGCACTTCATTAAGCAGTGCGGTCTTTTCCTGTAGTGCGGAT
Source organism: Burkholderiales bacterium (assembly GCA_037143475.1). Taxonomy (GTDB): domain Bacteria; phylum Pseudomonadota; class Gammaproteobacteria; order Burkholderiales; family Burkholderiaceae_C; genus Allorhodoferax. The sequence continues at coordinate 4,700 of JBAWYQ010000038.1, forward strand.
TGCAGTTCGTTCTGGTGTCGCATCGCGTCGGTAATGTCTTCCTTGAGCGCCACAAAGTGGGTTACGGCGCCCGTGGAGTCCAGAATGGGGGCAATCACTGCGTGCTCAACGAATAGTTCGCCCGACTTCTTGCGGTTGTGAAACTCCCCCCGCCAGGTTTCCCCAGCCTGAAGGGTTTCCCATAAATCAGCGTAAACCGCAGCAGTCGTCTGGCCCGACTGAAGAAAGCGAGGGTTGCTCCCCAGCACTTCGTGCAGCGCGTAGCCGGTGACCGTTTCAAACTGGGGGTTAACGTACTCAATGTTCCCATTGCGATCGGTAATCACAACCGCAATGGGTGATTGTTCAGTAGCGCGTGAGAGCTGGCGCAGCCGCTTGTCAGTATTGTTGCGCTCCGTGATGTCATAAAAGACCATTTGACTCGCAGCTTTTCCCTGGTACGGGATGGCGATGCCCTGCCCCTCCACATCAATCAAGCGGCCAGTCACGGTCACAAATGTGTACTGAATAAGGCTTGAAAAATTGCCTGCTATGACCGCCCGTTGCGCTCGGCTAGCAGCCAATGCATGAAAGCTGGGGTGCACCAGATCCATCAGTGGTTTGCCGACGACATCGGAGGCGCTTTGCGCATCCAACATTTGCAATGCAGCAGGATTGGCGTACAAAACCGTCGTGCCATCATGTACGACCATCGCTTGTGGCAGCCATTCCACCAACGCGCGCGCACGTTGTTCGCTGTCAACCAGCGCACTTTCGCGCTGCTGCAATACCCCCAGCAATCGGTTGAAACCGCCAATCAGATCGCCCACTTCGTCCTGACGGATGACCGGCAGAGCGTTGGGAAACTCATCATCGCGGCTGAACCTGGCCAGCGTACGGGCGGTGGCAATAACCGGGTCAAGCTCGCGAGCCAGCATCCACCGGATGAGTAAACCTGCCATCACCGTCAGGACGCAGGCAAGTGCCACCAAGCGGTTCTGCATCCTGCGGATGGGGGCAAACGCCTCGTCAGTCGGCAGCGTTGCCACCATATACCAGCCGGGGACCTTCAGGCGGTCAGCCACCGCAATGTGTTCAACCCCTTGCGCATCCACAAACGCATCTTCGCCTTCAAACCCTTGGGTAAATCGGTCAAACAGCGCGTTACCACTGACCGACAGCAGCGGCTTGAGGTTGAAAGCCTTGTCCGTGGCCGTCACAATGATTCGGTGCTTGGGATCAACCAGCAGATAGCCGCCCGCCACACCGTAGCGGTGACCAATGGAGAGGTCCAGAAAGTTGCTCTTACTCAGGTCGATCACCCCCACAATGGCCCCAATCACTGTGCCATCAGTACCCCGTATGGGTGCCGCCAACGACACCACCGGCACCTGCAACACCTTGCCAACGACCGCCTCACTCACCGATGCACGGCCCTGCTGCAACGCAGCGACGATGTGGTCGCGTTCGGCAAAGTTCACCCCGATACGGTCAATACCCACCGGCACCGATGCAATGGCGGTACCGCGACTGTCAGTAACATAGGTGCCTGCACTGAACAAGGTCTGCAGCAAGGGCCGCTGCTCAAACAAACTTTGTATGGCTGCGGGGTTGGCTATAGCGGTCGCGGAGATTGAGCCTGCCACGATTTCCAGCGCCTTGATTCGCTCTACAAACTCCTGGTTCAACTGGTCGGCCACGATGTTGGCGGTGGACGCCAGTTGCTTACCCGAAAGGCGTTGCAAGTCATCATGCAGGATGTGCATGGCGTACAAGGCCATGGCCCAGACGCTGGCGAAAAAAACTGTCAGCGCGATGACAATGACGCGGGTTTTAAGCGACCGCCAATCGGGTGGACGAACTTTCATGCACTGACTTCCAGAACAAACTGCTACAAAAACGATAGCTGCTTACGCAGTATTGACGGGGGCTAGAGACCCAATTCTTCTGCAGCCATGGCCAAATCAGCCGCCGCTACCGGGCGCGCGAAATAGTAACCCTGAAATGCATCGCAATCGATGTTGGCCAGCATGTCACGCTGCGCCAGATTCTCCACACCTTCCGCAATCACTTGCAGGCCCAAGCTGTGGCCCAAGGCAATGATGGCCTGCGCGATCACCGCATCATTGGGGTCGCTCAGCAGGTCGCGCACAAAGGACTGGTCGATTTTGAGTTGATCCAATGGAAGACGTTTCAGGTACGACAGCGATGAGTAGCCGGTGCCAAAGTCATCCAGCGAGAACTTGACCTGGTGGTCTTTGAGCGCGTTCATCTTGGCGATTACGTCCTGAACATCGTTGACCAGCATGCTTTCGGTCAATTCCAGTTTCAGGTTCAAAGGATTTGCACCAGATTGGCGCAGTGCACGCAGTACGCTGGCAACAAAATCGGGCTGCCCAAACTGCAGTGCACTGACGTTGACGGACATGGTCCAATTTGCCCGGCCGGGCTCGTCTTCCCATCGCGCCAGTTGAGCGCAAGCGCGCTCCAACACCCACTGGCCCAATGGAAGAATCAAGCGGGTTTCTTCAGCCAGAGGGATGAACTCCGCTGGCGAAACCATGCCCCGCAAGGCGTGATTCCATCGGACCAGCGCTTCGGCACCAATGGGCTCACCCCTGCGGTTGAACTGCGTCTGGTAGTAGAGCAAGAATTCCCGGTCCTCCAGCGCGCGGTGCAGGTCAGTCACCCGCTCAGTGCGCGCGGTCGCTGCGGTCTGCATGGCGGCGTCAAAAAAGCATATGGTGGTGCGCCCGGCAGCCTTGGCCTGATACATGGCGATTTCTGCGTTTTGCAGCAGCTCGTCGGGGGTGTTCTCGTGCGCCAGAAACACCACGATGCCCATGCTGGGCGTGTTGCTGTGGACATGGCCGTCCAGTGTGTAAGGCATCCCCAGCTCCAGCAACAGCTTGCTGGCCGTAACCTCCGCCTGCGCTGCCGCTTCGTGCTCCTCGTCGCTCAATGTGCTGAGAAGCACCACAAACTCATCTCCGCCCAACCGCGCCACATGGTCACTCTCGCGAACACAGGCTTTAAGCCGAGTCGCCACCTGGCGCAATAGCTCGTCGCCTAACGCGTGGCCCATGGTGTCGTTGAGTTGCTTGAAATGATCCAGGTCCAGCAGGATCAAGGCGCCATGCTGACCGCTGCGCGCAGACGTCCCCAGCGCCTGCTTGAGGTAGTCCAGCAGCAGGCGCCGATTGGGCAGATCCGTCAGCCGGTCGTAGAAAGCGAGATAGTAAATTTCTTCCGCAGCCTGGTGTTGCTGGCTCAAGTCGTGGGTCAGGGCAATAAACCCGCTCCGCCCGGCATAGGCAATTTCGGAAAGCGAGAGGCTCAAGGGGAAAATGCTGCCATCCTGACGTTGCCCGGTCAGCTCGCGGCCTTGTCCTGCCATGCGTGGCTCTGGGTCATGCTGAACGTGGTGCAAAAACTCCGCCAACAGGTGTCGCAGGTCTGGTGGAGACAGCATGGCGACGTGCATACCCAGTGCCTGCTCAGCTTCAAAACCAAAAATCTTCCTGGCAGCCTGATTGCAACTTTCAATCAGGCCCAGATTGTTGAAGGTAATGACACCATCGACCATATTGTCCAGAATGGCTTGGCTATACAGCGCTGTTTCGCGCAGCCTGGCCTCGGCCTGAAATTTGTAGACCGCCATCTCCAGCACGGTCCGCAACTCACGCTCAGAAAACGGTTTGAGGATGTACCCAAACGGCTCCGTCAATTTGGCACGCGCCAACGTGTCATCGGCATCAAACGCGGTGAGAAAAACAATCGGAACGCTGTTTTGGGTCAGGTGTCGAATGGCGTGGGCCGCGGCGATTCCGTCCATCGCCCCAGCCAGCTGAATATCCATCAGCACCAGATCCGGTCTTGACTGATCGACCATTGCGACGGCGTCTTCTCCCCGTATGGCATGACCTGCAACCTCATAGCCCAGCGAACGCAACTGGTCTTGCACGTCTCGGGCAACAATGGCTTCGTCTTCAACGATCAGAATACGGGATTTTTTTTCAGCTAGTGCGGACATTGGGGCCAACGATAGCGCCATGGCCCGTCAAACTGAATCAGGCCAATACCTGAGTGCCACAAGGGAAACACCCTAGACGGTCCAAAAAGACCTCATTCCGTCACCGAAACCAGGCCTTCCCGGATGGCATAACGCACCAAACCGGCCACTTCGTGGATATCAAGCTGCTTCATCAGCTGGGTTCGGTGGGTTTCCACCGTTTTTACCGAGAGGTCCAGGCGGCGTGCAATTTCTTTGGTGCTATGGCCTTCAGCGATGAGCTGTAGCACCTCGCGCTGGCGCGGAGTCAGCGCTTCGGCGGGTTGCTCCTCGCTGCGCAAGCGTTGCACATAGTCACTCACCACCCCCTTGGACACCGCAGGGCTCAGGTAGGTTTCACCCCTTAAGACCGCACTAAGAGCCCATTCAAGCTCCAGCGGCGCGGCATCCTTCAACAAATAGGCAACGGCACCTTGGCGCAGTGCCTGACGCACGTATTCCGCGTTCTGGTGCATGGACAGAATGAGCACTCGAATCGACGGCCAGGCTTTGACCAGGCGGCCAGTCGCCTCCAGACCATTGAGCCCGGGCATGGCGATGTCCATTAAAACCACTTGGGGTTGAAGTTTTTCGACCATTTCCAGCAATTGCAGGCCGTCACCGGCCTCGCCAACTACTTCCATGCCAGGGATGGACTCCAACAGCTTGCGCAGGCCCGCGCGAACCAGGGTATGGTCATCGGCCAGCAGAACACGAACACTAGTCACAGTAATTCCTCGTGGGTACGCCAGGGTGCGCTGAACTGAACGGTGCTGCCCTGGCCAAGGGCTGACTCTATCGTCAATTCCCCTCCGACCAAAGTGGCACGCTCCTGCATGCCCAACACGCCGATGCTGTCGCCCGCCACAGCACGGATTCGCATCTCGTCCAGATTGAAGCCGCAGCCATCATCGGTGATGCTCAAAATGACATGGTCATCTTGCCGATCGAGCCGAATCTCAACCTGATGGGCCTGCGCGTGTCGCGCAATGTTGGTCAACGCCTCCTGCACGATACGAAAACACGCGGTCTCTATGTCTGCAGCCAATCGGGGTTGCGCCCGAACGTGGTGGAAGGTGACTAAAAACCCGCTGCGATTGGCACTTTGTTCAGTAATCCATTGCAGCGCTGCGGCAAGTCCCAGATCATCGAGCATCGAGGGCCGCAAGTTGGTCGCCAAGCGACGTACTTGCTGCAACGCGTCTTCGACAATGCGAATATTTTCCAGGTTAATGTCGGCCAGTGCCTTGTCTTTAAGCCTTTGGCTCAGTTGCAGGTTGATCTTGATGGCAGTCAATGACTGGCCCAACTCGTCATGCAACTCCACGGCCACGCGTCGGCGTTCGAGCTCCTGCACTTCAAGAACCCGCCGTGACAGCGCCTTGAGTTGGCGTGTGGTGTTGCGAAGGCGTGTTTCGGCCTCGTGCTTGTACAGTGCCATGGCCAGCGTGGTACTCAACTCTCGCTCGGAGAAGGGCTTGAGGATGTAGCCAAAGGGCTCGGTCAGCTTGGCGCGCTCCAACACATCATCAGCGGCAAAGGCAGTCAAAAAAACCACGGGCAAATTGAAGCGGGCGCGAATGGTAGCCGCAACTGTAATGCCATCCCCCCCGGCACTTAACTGAACGTCCATCAGCACCAAGCCAGGCAACTCTTTCGCTGCAAGTTTGACGGCCTGCTCCGCGTTGGCAGCGATGCCCACGCACTCATACCCCAGCGCGTTGACCTGCGCAGCAATGTCGCGGGCGACGATGGCTTCGTCCTCCACAACCAAAATTCTGGCCTTTTTCACGGGTGCGATCATGTTCGCAAGCCCTCCTGAGTCCACTGTATCACCCAACCTGGGACATCCTTTGCAGGCATCGGGCGCGCAATGCCAAACCCCTGTACCAAATCGCATCCTATGGCAAGCAGCTTTACGCAGTGGTCTTCAGTTTCAACACCTTCAGCGATAACAGCGCGACCAAAGGCGGCAGACAGTCCGATAACGCCCCGCACTATGGACAGGTCATCCACATCCCCCAGCATGCCACGCACAAAACTTTGATCAATCTTGATCATTTCAGCCGGCAAATGCTTCAGGTAGGTCAGTGAGGAGTAACCTGTTCCAAAGTCGTCCAGCGCAAAGCGCACGCCAACCGCCCGGCAGGCATGCATGGTTTGCGACGCTACGGCTACGTCCTCCAGGGCACTGGTTTCCAAAATTTCCAATTCAAGCTGATACGGCGCCACATCCGGCTGTGCGCGCAGCAGCATGGCCAGGCGATCCACAAAATCCGCATGCTGCATCTGTAAGGCGCCGACATTCACACTGATTGGCATCGTAAGCCCTGCCGCCTGCCAGACACTTAATTGGGTTAGCGCTGTCTCAATGACCCACTCGCCAATGGCGACGCTGACCGGATGGTCCTCAACGAGCGGCAAGAAGGCAGAAGGTGCCAGCAAGCCACGTTCAGGGTGCTGCCAGCGAATGAGTGCTTCCACACCAACCACTTTTCGCTCTCGCAGATTAACTTTGGGCTGGTAGTAGAGAACGAATTCGTTTTGCGCCAGTGCAAGGCACACCCGGTCCAGACTTTCACGCCGGGTTTTGACGGCCACCTCGTGTTCCACATCAAACAGGTGGTAACGATTTTTGCCGGCCTGCTTGGCCGCATACATGGCTTGGTCCGCGTGGCGCATCAGCAAATCTGCGTCAGAGCCGTCCTGCGGATAGACGGTGACGCCCATGCTGGCGGACACCTGCAGCACCACTGCACCCGACTCAAACGGAGCGGAGGCGGCGAGAAGCAGGCGGTCCAGTACGGGGCTACAGTCTTGAGCCTGCTCCAGGTCCGCCAAAATGGCAACAAACTCGTCGCCGCCAATGCGTGCCAGGGTGTCGCCCTCACGCATGGCAGCCTTCATGCGCTGGGCCAAGGTAATTAGCAAGGTGTCGCCCACGGCATGACCATGCCTGTCGTTGACGGCCTTGAACCCATCAAGATCCAAAAACACCACGGCCAGTGAATGCCTTCGCCGTTGGCTCTGGTGTATGGCCTGCTGCAAGCGGTCGGCCAGCAACACGCGATTGGGCAAATGGGTCAGAGCGTCGTAGTGCGCAATATGCTCCAGCTGCTGCTGATGCGCCTTCATGGGGCTGATGTCGCTAAACAAGGCAACGTAGTTTTGCGTTTGTCCTGCACCGTCGCGCACCGCACTGACAGTTTGCATCTCGGCATACACCTCGCCGTCCTTGCGGCGGTTCCATACTTCACCTGACCAATGACCGGTCTCCAGCAATGTACGCCACATGGCAGAGTAATACTCCGGCGGTTGCCGACCGGAATTGAGCATGCGCGGGTTTTGCCCCAAGGCTTCTTCCCGGCTAAATCCGGTGATGCGAGTGAACGTCTCGTTGACGTCGATGATGGTCCCTTTTGCATCGGTGATCATGATGCCCTCGCGCGCATGGGTAAACACGCTTGCGGCCAGTTGCAGCTTGCTTTCGGCCAACTTTCGGTCGGTGACATCGGTTATGAAGCCGTGCCACAGCGTGCTGCCGTCTTCCAATCGCTCGGGATGTGCGGCTTGTCCTGCCAGATAGCGCAGCCCGCGGTGGGGAATATGGGAGCGATATTCACTGTGCCACGCTTTCAATCCACTTGCCGAATGGGCTATGGACGCCATCACTCTGTCGTAATCATCGGGATGCACGGCGGAGAAGGCTGGCCCAGCGTCGTCACGCACCTGCTCCGGGGCAACGCCGCAAACCTCTAGCAACCCATGGCTGGCGTAGGGAAAGCACATACGCCCATTGGCAAACTGCTGGAACTGGAAAAATGCGCCCGGCACATGTTTGGAAAGCTTGTCCAGCAAGTCATGGCTGGCTTGCAACTGAACCCGGCTTTCGGCCTGTGATGCGCGCGCGGCAAGCTGGCGCGCGGCATTGCGCAACAACTGCCAGGACACCAACACCAGCAAGAAGCTGACAATCAAGCCAGCAAGTGCTCCGCGCGCCTGTTGGCTGTGCACGGGGGCCAGCAAATCTTGAATACTCGGGCCAACAACAAAAGTCATCCCATACTGCGGCAACCGGTAGTAGCTGGACAGACGCTCCACACCGTCCGCTTGCGCCTTGCGCTGAAAGGTGCCCTGCAATGGCGCACCCGGGTCGGTATAGGGAGAGGTCTTGATGACGGTGCCAACATATTTGTCCTGCTCGCTGGAGCGGGCCATGATCTCACCGCTGTCACGAATCATGCGGGCCACGCCATCGTTGCCGAATCCTGTTTGCTGATAAAACTTGACGAAGTGATCAGGGTCAACAGAAATAACGACCACCCCGGCAAACTGACCGTTCCGAAACATGGGCCGCGTCACCTGAATAGACCACTTGCCCGACACACGCCCTTGGACCGGACGACTGATGAAAAGTTGGTCCTGCAGCTGCGCCTGGTGCACCGTGAAATGCTCGCGATCGCCCAAGAAAGTTGGTTCTTGTGGCACCCCAAGATTGCTGTACACCAGATAGCCCCTGGAATCAATGACAGCCACCTGAAGAATGGCACCTTCTGCCGCATCTTGGTGCAGTTTGATGGCTTCTCCCATTTCAGTCGGATGGCTTAGCCAGGTTTGTCGCAAAACCAGCAACGCGTGGTCCACATAGACAAAGGTGGCTTGCGCCTGACTGGCAAAGGTGGTGGCCCAGGCTGCGGTTTCGCGCCGCGCGTTGTCCACAGCCTGCTCTTCAATGCGATGTGCATCCCAGGCAATAGCAGCCCACAACAAGCCCAATGCAGCCACCAGCCACAGGATCACTTGCTGGCGAAATCGGTTGGTGGGCATGCGCGCCATGTTAGCAAGAACTGAGGGGCATTTGGTTCCCAGGCCACAACGAAATTAGGTGTTCATATCTTCGAAAAAATCTTGGCTTCTTCGAACAACGGATTCAAATCGCCCAATGCAGCGATGACCTCTTCCCGTGTGCCACCCAGGCGTTTGCATATCGCGGGCGGAAATTCTTCAACCAGCAGGTTGCCGGCAAAGCCAAAGTTGAGGCTCTTGCTGATCTGGTTGGCACCGAACACGCAGGCAATCATGTCCGAGTCTGCCAGTTCAGGGCCATATTGGTAGCGAATGGTCTCTACCAGATGGGGTGCAAAGCGCCATTTTTCGACCAGCATGGCGCCGACCACAGCGTGGTCCACGCCAAGCGTATCGCGCAACGCCAAGTGCAATGAAGTGCCCTGCTGCTGGCTAACTGCCAAAGCATCCCGAAACTCAATAGGCATGTATTGCGCCAGTACTACCTTGCCAAAGTCATGCAGCAGCCCGGCAATAAAGCAGTCCATAGGGTCCGCATCATCAACCTTGAGAGCCAGTTGCTTGGCAATTGCTGCCGTGGCCAGAGAATGCAGCAGATATTGCTGTGCGTCAAAACCCGCCTGGTTGGTCTTGGGCAACATGCCAATCGCTGCAATACTGAGGGCCAGGTTCTTGATGGTGTTAAAACCCAGGTACACCACGGCGTGGCCAACCGAAGTAATCTGCTTGGGCAGACTGTAATAGGCGGAGTTGACGACCTTGAGTATCTTGACCGTCAGCACCGGGTCTTTATCGATCACCTCAACCAGGTCCTTGGGCGTACTGTTGACATCGCGTGTCAACTCCAGCACGCGCTGCACACTCTTTGGGAAGGCTGGCATGCCATCCACCGCAGCGGTCAGCGTCTTGGTGAGCTCGGGACTCATTTGCATGATGCGATTTCCGGGAATAGAACCTCAGTGTAGCCAAACTGACTGAAATCACGCACCCGCATCGGGTAAAGCTTGCCCAACAAATGATCGCATTCGTGCTGGACTACGCGGGCATGGAATCCGGTAACCGTGCGTTCAATCGGGTCACCGTATTGATCGAACCCCGTATAACGGATATGCGACCAGCGCGGAACCTTGGCCCGCAGCCCGGGCACCGACAGGCAGCCCTCCCAGTCCAGTTCCTCTGCCATGCTGCCCTCGGTTTGGCCGGTCTCCGTCAACGGCGTGATAACAGGGTTGACCAGCACTGTAGGCGGCACGATGGGGCGATCCGGGTAGCGCGGATTGCTATCGCGACTGCCAAAGATGACCACCTGCAGATCCACCCCAATCTGGGGCGCAGCCAACCCAGCGCCGTTTGCTGAGATCATGGTGTCAAGCAGATCGCTCACAAGAAGGTGCAATGCGTCGGAGTCAAAACCTTCTTGCGGCACCGGCTTTGCCATGCGCAAGAGGCGTGGATCGCCCATTTTTAAAATGTCACGAATCATGCTTATAGAGAATCAAGAAGTTGAAGCTGACGCAATAGAACAGGCACATCCGTTTGGACAATGCTCCACAAGATATCGTTGTCCAAACCCAGATAGCCATGAATCAACTGATTTCGCGTGGCGATCAACATACGCTAGGGAACTGCCGGGTGTGCATTGCGCAACTCTTGAGGAATGTGGCTTGCAGCTTCGCCAATCAATTCAAGATTGCGTACCGTTGCATCGAAACGCATGGCATCTGCCACGAACTGTTCTTGCTGCAACCCATGCGTAAATGCCAAGACTTTTTCACAGAAGACTATCATGTCACTCACGTAAAACCGCCACTCCCGTTCAGACATGCACCGCATCCTTCAACACATAGGGACGTAACTCGGGACGCAGCGCCTTTTCGGTCACCAGATCGACAGGGCAACCCAGCAAATCTTCCAAATAAAACTGCACCCCGAAAAACTGTGCCGACGTCGCCGGGCCGACAAAGCTCACCAGCAAATCGACATCGCTATCCGGTGTTGCTGCGTCATGAGCGGTAGAGCCAAACAACGCCAAGGACGCGACACCAAAGCGTTGCACGATTTGTGCCTTGTGCTCAGACAGGGTTTGAAGTACGGTGGCGCGGTTCATGGTGGCAGTTTAAGGCCTTAGCAAAACCACCATAGCGGCCTCATCAATCACGGCTACGCCCAGTTCCTGGGCCTTGGTCAATTTGCTTCCCGCATCGCTGCCGGCCACCACGTAGTCGGTCTTCTTGCTGACTGAGCCCGCGACTTTGGCCCCTGCCGCTTCAAGCAGGTCCTTGGCATCATCACGGCTCAAGGTGGGAAACGTGCCGGTCAGCACAAAGGTTTTTCCTGCCAATATTTTGGGAGCATGCACGGCGGGCTCGCCCTCCTCCCATGTCAAACCGCAGGCACGCAGTTGCTCGACCACCTCGCGGTTATGGGCCTGATCAAAGAAAGTGCGAATGCTCAGCGCCACGATAGGCCCGACATCCGCAACGGCCAGCAGCTGCTCCGCTGGCGCGTCCATGATGGCGTCAAGCTGGCCAAAATGGCGCGACAACGCCTTGGCGGTGGCTTCACCCACGTGCCGGATTCCCAAACCAAACAGGAACCGTGGCAATGTGGTTTGCTTCGATTTTTGTAGCGACTCCAATAGATTTTGTGCGGACTTTTCGGCCATTCGGTCCAGTGCCGCCAGCGCGGTCAGACCCAGTCGGTACAGGTCTGGCAGGGTATTGACGACGCCAGCATCCACCAGTTGGTCAACCAGTTTGTCCCCCAGGCCCTCCACCTCAACTGCTCGGCGCTGGGCGAAGTGCAATATGGCCTGCTTGCGCTGGGCGCTGCAAAACAGTCCACCAGTGCAACGGTAATCGGCCTCCCCTTCTTCTCGCAAAGCCGCTGAGCCACACACCGGGCAGGTGCGCGGCATGGTGAACAGGGTGGACTCGGCTACTCGCTTTTCAAGAATCACCGATACCACTTCGGGAATCACATCCCCCGCGCGGCGCACGACAACCGTATCCCCCACCCGGACGTCCTTGCGGCGGGCCTCGTCCTCGTTATGAAGTGTCGCGTTTGTAACGGTCACTCCGCCAACAAATATTGGCGCCAGTTTGGCCACCGGGGTGAGCTTGCCGGTACGCCCGACTTGCACGTCTATGCCCAGCACCGTGGTCAGTTGTTCCTGAGCCGGGTACTTGTGGGCTACCGCCCAGCGCGGCTCGCGGGTGACAAAGCCCATGCGCTGCTGTAGCGCCAGACTGTTGACCTTGTAGACCACACCATCGATGTCGTATGGAAGCTGATCCCGTGCTTGACCGATTCGATGGTGATACGCTATCAATTCAGAAGCACCTCGCGCAATATCCACGAGGGCTGCGACCGGAAAACCCCAAAGTTTTAGTGTTTGGAGCATCTCAAAATGCGTACCGAATGCGGGACCGCCCTGATCCACCGGCGTGCATTCGCCCAGTCCGTAGGCAAAAAAACTCAAGGGGCGTTGAGAAGCAATGGCCGGGTCGAGCTGGCGCACCGCACCGGCGGCCGCATTGCGCGGGTTGACAAAGGTTTTTTCGCCCTTATCACCTGCCACGATACGCTGGCGTTGCCGTTCGTTCAAAGCTTCAAAGTCATCGCGGCGCATATAGACTTCGCCACGCACTTCCAGGACAGCTGGCACGCCCTCTGGCAAACGCAGCGGAATCTGCCCAATGGTTCGAATGTTTTGCGTAACGTCCTCGCCCATCTCACCATCACCTCGGGTAGCCGCCTGCACTAGCACACCGTGCTCATATCGCAGATTCATGGCCAGGCCGTCAAACTTGAGTTCGGCAACATACTCTACGGGCGGATCGGTGTCAGCCAAACCCAGTTCCTTGCGTACGCGGGTGTCAAAGTTCTGCGCTCCACTGGCTTCGGTATCCGTTTCGGTGCGAATGCTCAGCATCGGCACGGCATGGCGCACCGAAGCAAACTGCTCCAGCGGTTTGCCACCCACACGCTGCGTCGGTGAGTCTGGTGTCACCCAGTCCGGGTGCGCACGCTCCAGTGCCTGTAGTTCCTGAAACAAGCGGTCGTATTCCACATCAGGCACCTGCGGGGTGTCCAGCACGTAATACTGGTGGGCGTAGGTGTGCAGCAGCTGATGCAGCGCTTGCAGGCGAATTTGGTCTGTTTGCACCCCAGTGTGCGCAACCACCGAAGCACGCCCGCTAGAGGGCTCTGCGAATAAGTCAAGGTTGGCCATGCTGTGACCGCACGGGCGTCAGGCAAACAAGCGTCGGGCGAGCATGGAACCTGCGGCCAGATCGCGTTGCTCCAGCGTGTCGTAAAGGGTTTGCAGTTCGGTTCCGATGACGTCCATGGTCTGGGCGGTGAGCAACTGGCCGTTGTCATCAGTCACCAGCCCATCCATGGTTTGCGCCAAGGAGATGGCAACTTCGCGCATACGCTCAAACGGGTTTTCGCCACGGTCCACCTGTGCAACGTCCAGGTGCAGGGCAATGTCGCGGATAGCAGACTGGGCGGGGTCTTCGGCCAGCGCTGCCTGAGAATCAAAACTCAGCACCAATACCGGTGCCACACCTTCGTGGCTTGCAGGCAAAACCATGCGCCCCGGAATAACACCCGCAACAAAGCCCAGCCGTGCAGCATTCTGCTGCACATAGCCGGGACTCCACGAAGCATTGCGGGCACGAATGGTGAAGCCCAGTTGGGCATCGTGCGCGCTGGCAAACTGATCAAGTTCACGGGCGCGGGCTACTTCTTCCAGCATTTCAGGAAATTCCGGCGTCGCGTTGATGGCGTCGGCAAACGCCTGCGTTTTAACCACAAACTCGGAGTATTCGATTTCGTTCAAGGCACCCGAGCGGTTTGCCAGCTGAACACCGGCCTGAAAACCGCCATAGCGATTGCCGGGAGCGGGAACCTCCCATGTCTGGCTGCTCAGGTTATAGCCTTCAATAGCGAACGGCTTGGTTCCGGCGCGACGGGTGGACGGCATGGCTGCAATAGCGGCTTCGCCAGAGACCTGCATATTGGGGCCGTCCAGTGCAACCGTGGCGATGACGTCGATCAGCGAATCCATGGCCGAGCGCCGGGCGACCGGGGGTAGCGTCATAGGCTGTGTGTCATGCTCAGGGTCATCGCCCATCACCGGATCGCGTTGTTCTGTAGGGGTCGGGGCACCAGATGCGTCCGGTAGCGCCTGGCGGGGCGCATTTCGGCGCGAACTCCAGGCACTATGCGCCACCACAGCAGCCAGCACGACGCCACCCGCTATTGCTAATCCAATCTGTAAATTGCTCATAATTTTGTCAGGCCAGCTCAGCCAGGCTAATGGCGGACTCCATATCCACGGCCACAATGCGCGAAACGCCTTGCTCCTGCATGGTTACGCCAATGAGTTGCTCGGCCATTTCCATTGCGATTTTGTTGTGGCTGATGAAAAGGAATTGTGTTTCTTTGCTCATGCTGCGCACCAGTTTGGCATAACGCTCGGTATTGGCATCGTCCAGCGGTGCGTCGACCTCGTCGAGCAGGCAGAATGGCGCTGGATTAAGCTGAAAAATGGCGAACACCAAGGCAATCGCGGTCAACGCTTTCTCGCCCCCCGAAAGCAGGTGAATGGTCTGGTTCTTTTTGCCCGGCGGCTGGGCGATGACCTGCACGCCAGAGTCCAGAATTTCGTCGCCAGTGATCACCAACCTCGCGTTTCCACCACCAAATAGCTCAGGGAACATCCGCCCGAAGTGTTGGTTGACCAAGTCAAACGTGCTGGACAGCATTTCGCGCGTTTCGGCGTCAATCTTTCGAATGGCGGCTTCCAGCGTATCCATGGCCTCTGACAGGTCCGCGTTCTGGGCATCCAGAAACTGTTTGCGCTCGCGCGCTGCAGCCAACTCATCCAGGGCTGCCAAATTGACTGCGCCCAGCGCCGCAATCTCGCGGTGCAGACGGTCGATGTCGTTTTGCATGCCAGCCAGGCGCACATTGCCGTCTTTGATGGATTGCTCAATTGCTTGCAGGTCCGCCTGGGCGTCCTGCAGCTGCTGCTCATACTGCTCAAAACCCAAACGGGCGGCCTGCTCCTTGAGCTGGAACTCGGTAATGCGTTGGCGCAGTGGATCGAGTTCTCGCTCCAATTGCAAACGACGTTCATCGCTGGCCCGCAACTTGGCCGTTAAATCATCGTATTCGCTTCGCTTGGCGCCCAGGGCCTGCTCGCGCTCCAGTTTCAGCGCGAGCGCATTTTGCAGGCCGGCTTGGGCGGCCGCATCAGTCAGACGGGTCAGCTCGTCGTGGGCACGTTGAACTTCAGCATGAACCGATTCGGTTTGTTGGGTCGCCGTGTCAATGGTTCGCGCCAATTCGGCATTGCGCGCCTGCAGGCTGCGCTGGGCAAAAACAGCTTCCTGCGCCTGTCGCTCCAAGCTACGCTGCTGCTCGCGGCACTGCGTCAACTTGCGCTGCACCTCAATCACATGTTCATCCAGTGTGGCGTGGCGCTCCTGGCTATCGGCCAGTTGCATGTCCAATGACTCAAATCGGCCCTCTGCCGTAACCCGGCGTTCCTGCAAATCATTAAGCTGCGCCTGAACTTCGGCAAGATCCGCATCGATTTGCGCACTGCGGGCCCGGGATTGTTCGGCCAGTTGATTCAGACGCAACGTCTCTACCTGCAGGCCATGGGCCTGGGTTTGGGCATCAGTGGCCTCACGGCGCACGCTGACCAAACGTTGCGACGCATCGGCATAGGCCGCTTCGGCCCGCACCAAGGCCGCGCGCGCTTCGTCTGCGATCATGACCTGTGCGCGTAACTCCTTCTCCAGGTTTTCGATTTCCTGGGCTCGGGCCAGCAGGCCCGCTTGCTCCGAATCCTGCGCATAAAAGCTGACGCTGTGGCTGTTCACCACATGGCCAGCCTTGACGTAAATGCTCTCGCCCGGCTGGAGTTTGTCACGCTGCGCCAGCGCATCTTCAAAGCTCGAAGCCGTAAAGCAGCCCTGCAGCCAATCCGTCAAAACAGCCTTTTGGCCTGCATCGTTGATACGCAACAAATCTGCCAGTCGTGGCATCGCTGATGCACGCTCTGTCGCCGCTGCCAATGGCGGACTAAAAAACGACAGTTTGGCCGGTGGGCCGTCATTCGCAAATGCGCGCACCAACTCCAGGCGTGAGACTTCCAATGCGGAAAGCCGCTCGCGCAATGCGCCTTCCAGCGCATTCTCCCAACCTTGCTCAATGTGGATGCGGGTCCACAGGCCCTGAAGGTGGTCAAGCCCGTGCTTGGCCAACCATGGCTGCAATTTACCATCGGTCTTCACTTTTTCCTGCAAGGCCTTCAGAGCTTCAAGCCGTGCAGACAAATCAGCCTTGCGGGCGGACTCTTCGTTGACCACTTGTTGCTGTGAACGGCGTGCCTCATCGCGCTGTGGCAGCATGTCCTGCAACTCTTGGAGTCGGGCATCTGCCACTGCTGCCAATTCCTGCGCATCGGCCAGCTGGGCTTCCAGGCTCTGCAGCCTATCCTCGTCGGGTGGTGCCAAGGCGTTACGGTCGACATCCAGCCGCTCCCGCCGGGTAGAGACCTGGCGAAACTGCTCTTCAATGCCGCGCTGCTCAGCCGCCAACACCTGGATTTGCTGCTGGACCTGCATGACGCTTGCGCGCTGGTCGTTGGCGGTGGACTGTGCAGCCAGCAGCGCATCTTCCAAGTCGGGTAACTGCTGCGCCTGTTCTTCAACTTGGGCCGACAGCAATTCAGTTTGCTCGTCACCCAGCATGGCCAACTCGGCCAGGCGTTCAATTTCGCCTTGGGCATCTTCTTTACGGGCCGCCCACTGGCCTATTTGTTCCTGCAACGTAGCGAGGCGCTGCTCGGCGCGCTGACGACCTTCTACCACGAAGCGAATTTCCGCTTCCAGACGCCCAACATCGGTACTGGCCTCGTACAAAAGGCCCTGCGCCTGATTAACCTGATCACCCGCCGCGTAGTGGGCCTGGCGTACGGCTTCGAGGTCGGCTTCAATGCGCCGCAAATCGGCCATTCGGCTCTCCAGCGCATTTACTGCACCCAACCCGTCCGACTGTACTTTGGCCTGATCGGCCAAGGCCTCGGCGCGTTTCAAAAACCATTGCTGGTGTTGTTTGAGGGTGACATCAGCCTGTAGCGTGTTGTATTGGAGTGCAACCTCAGCTTGCTTCTCCAGCTTTTCCAGGTTGGCATTGAGTTCGCGCAGGATGTCTTCCACACGGGTCAGGTTCTCGCGCGTGTCCGACAACCGGTTTTCCGTTTCCCTGCGACGCTCCTTGTACTTGGAAACCCCTGCAGCCTCTTCCAGAAACAGGCGCAACTCTTCCGGCTTGGATTCAATGATGCGGCTGATGGTGCCTTGGCCAATGATGGCGTAGGCGCGTGGCCCCAGACCCGTTCCAAGAAATACATCCTGAACATCGCGACGACGCACGGGCTGGTTGTTAATGAAGTAGCTTGACGTCCCATCGCGCGTCAGCACCCGCTTGACCGCTATTTCACCAAACTGACCCCACTGGCCTCCTGCGCGGTGATCGGCATTGTCAAAAATCAACTCAACGCTGGAGCGGCTGGCGGGTTTTCGGGTTGTCGTGCCATTAAAGATGACATCTTGCATGGACTCGCCACGCAATTCGCTGGCCTTGCTCTCGCCCAGCACCCAACGCACAGCATCCATGATGTTGGACTTTCCGCAACCATTGGGGCCTACCACGCCCACCAGTTGACCTGGCAACAGGAAATTGGTGGGCTCTGCAAATGATTTGAACCCGGATAACTTGATGGAATTGAGGCGCACAGGAGAGGGAAGCAGAAGCTAAGCGATTGATTTCGTTGATATTGACGGTAAAAGCCCGCACACCAAGGTCATCCAATGATACCGTGCGAGATTCCCCCACGCGCTTCAAGTGCGCAGGGCTGCTTCGATTTTGGCTGCCAGCGCGGTTAACGAGGGCGGTTTAACCATGTAACCAGCCACGCCCAAGGGCAAGGCTTCTCCCACTGTGGCTGCACTGGAGTCAGCACTCAGAAAAATCACCTTGGTGTTGCTCAACTGGTTATTAGGCAGCGACCGCAATTGCCGCACGAACTCAATTCCACCCATCGGCTGCATATGAATGTCCGTCAGAATCAGATCGGGCTTGAGCTTGACAACCTCTTTGAGCGCACTGGCGCCATCAGTAAAAGCATATAGATCCAATATGCCGATGCGGCGTAAAGTATTCAGGATGAAGGTACTCATGACAGCTTCATCCTCAACGACAACAATACGGGCTCGTTTGATATCCACGTCAAAACTCCATGTGATGGGATAAATTCAACCAGAGACCGCCAGATACTGCGCAATCTCATTTAACAGACTGTCCAGCAAGGGGCTCAATGCGGCAAAGGCAACACCCACTTCTGCACTGCCACCAGACTTGCTCAGTTGCTCTACCGCGGCCAATTGCACACACAGCGCCTGATCACAAAATATGGGCATGCAACCCTTAAGCGAATGCAGCAAAGGGTTGGCTGACCGCACGTCTCCGTCAGCAAGCGACTGCCTGATGATTGGTACATCTCGCTCCAGCAGTTCCTGCAGCATGGGCAGCATACCGCGCATGGCCTGCAAGTCACCAATCTGCTCCAAAGCACGCGCCGGATCCAGGTACATCCAAGGCTGGCCACTAGCGGAAATCATTGCCATCAACTACTCCTCGAACGGATTCAAAATCACAAGGGCGGTCAAAACCCCGCAAGCACAGTGTAGCAACTGCTCGGGGGATAATGCATCCCCATGAATCCGAATTTGAACCTCCTGCAGGCCTATCCGTTCGAACGTCTGCGGCATCTGTTTGCCCCGATTACGCCCAATCCAGCCTACGCCCCCATCAGTCTGGGTATTGGCGAACCAAGGCACGCCACGCCCGAACTGATCAAACACGCGTATTGCAAGGCTATCAACGATCCGCAGGGCGGATTGTCGACCTACCCGGCAACGGCAGGCGTGGTGGGTTTGCGTCAGTCCATCGGGCGTTGGCTGCAACTCCGTTACGGGTTGGAGTTGGATGTCCACACGCAAATTTTGCCAGTCAATGGTACGCGCGAGGCCCTGTTCGCATTCGCGCAAACCGTGGTAAATCCTGCGTCAAAGGTTGCAAGCAACCAACCACCACTGGTCGTGTGCCCCAATCCCTTCTACCAGATCTACGAGGGCGCGGCCCTACTATCAGGAGCGCAACCATACTTCGTCCCGTCGGATCCGTCACGCAATTTCGCGCAGGACTGGGACAGCGTGCCAGACGATGTGTGGGCGCGAACGCAGCTGCTGTTTGTTTGTTCGCCAGGCAACCCCACAGGCGCAGTCATGCCGCTGTCCGAATGGAAAAAGTTGTTTGATTTGAGCGACCGATTCGGTTTTGTGATCGCCTCCGATGAATGCTACAGCGAAATTTATTTCCGGGAAGAACCTCCTCTGGGTGGTTTGGAAGCCGCAGCCAAGCTGGGCCGCACAGATTTCAAAAATCTTTTGATCATGACCAGCCTGTCCAAACGCAGCAATGTGCCGG
>JBAWYQ010000039.1:0-23722 GCA_037143475.1 Burkholderiales bacterium
ACTGGTTGGACCGACCCCGGCGATGGATTCCTGGTTTTGGACCGCAACCATGACGGCTTGATCTACGATGGCACTGAACTGTTTGGCGACTCTACGTTCTTGGCCAATGGTAAAAAGGCCAATGATGGCTACCAGGCCCTGGCCGACATGGACAGCAACCACGACGGGTTCATCTCCAACACTGACATCAACTTTGCCGACCTGAAAGTCTGGACCGACACAAACTCCAATGGCATTACCGACGCAGGCGAACTGCTGACGCTGCAAGACTTGGGAGTCGTTAGTCTGGACGTGAATGCCACACCAACATCGACAAAGGACAATGGCAACACCTTAGGCCTGGTTTCGAACTACCAGACCAATGACGGAAACACCCATACGCTCGCCGATGTCTGGTTTGTAGCCGACAAACCAAAGACAGCTTCTGCAATTACCACACCGAACTTGCCCCCGATCGCACCCACAGAAATGCAAATGGGCGTCACCAGCCTGGTAGATGCCTTGGCCAGCTATGGGCACCACCACATTATTAGAAAACTGGACATGTATGCCGACGAGGGAAATGAAGCCTTCCCGCGAACTGCTTCACCCGTCAGCATGTCCAGTACAACCAGCCAAATGGTTCAGGCACTGAGCCAATTTGACGCCAATGGCAACCCTGTCGTGGGTCAGAACAACCAGCAAAGCACCATTGCGGGCCTCGCCGCAACCGACCCCAACAAGCAGACAGACAGCACCGCGGGACTGCTTACCGTTGGCAAGGGGTAAACGCTATCAGGCAGCCCAGTGCACCGTGCCCGTCCAGGCGGTGAGCAGCACCACGATTCCGAAGGCAATGCGGTAGTAGGCAAAGCCAGTAAAGCTGTGACTGGCAATGAAGCGCAGCAACCAGCGCACGCACACCCAGGCGCTCAGGAACGACACCACCAGCCCCACCGAGAACATCGGCACATCAGCCAAACTAAGCAGCGCACGCTCTTTGTAGAGGCTGTAGACGCCGGCACCGATCAGCGTTGGGATGGCGAGGTAAAACGAAAAATCCGTTGCCGCCTTGCGCGACAAGCCCAACAGCATGCCCCCAATGATGGTGGCTCCGCTGCGGCTGGTACCCGGCACCATGGCCAGGCACTGCACCAGGCCAACTTTGAGTGCATCTTTCCAGGTCATGTCGTCAGCATCCGTCACACGTACGGCATTGCCGCCTGCTGCCTGGCGTTTTTCGGCCCAAATGATGATGAAGCCACCCACAATGAAGGTAGTGGCCACGACGACCGGGGTAAACAGATGCGCCTTGATAGTCTTGCCAAACAGCAAGCCCAGCACAACCGCGGGTAAGAAAGCAATCAGCACATTGAGAGCAAGCTGTTGTGCCTGCTTTTCTGTGGGCAGATCTACCAGCGTTTTGCGGATCTTTTGCCAATACACCAAAATGACCGCAAATATGGCACCGGTCTGAATGGCAATGTCGAACACCTTGGCCTTGTCATCATCAAAACCCAGCAAGGCTCCCGCCAAAATCAAATGCCCGGTACTTGAAATGGGCAAAAACTCGGTCAAACCCTCAACGATGCCCATGACGACGGCTTTGATCAGCAATGCAATGTCCAACACAATCTCCCTGAATAAATAATGACAGTAGCCCCCGTATTATCTACGCATGTCGCTCACATATTCATAGCGGTTTATCGCCTGTCGTACCCGGTAACAAATCGGCCGTTGCACTGGCTACGGGCATGGCATACATTGCATCATTCCGAAACAACCCCTTCACCATCCAAACCACCATGCGTCAATCATTGATCGCCTCCCTTTTCCTGCTGACCGCCATGGCGCAGGCTGTTGCGCAAATTGAAGAGCAACGCAGCACCTTGACCGACCAGAAGGAAGTTGCGGTCACCATTTACAACGAAAACCTGGCCCTCATCAAAGACCAGCGAAAACTACAACTCCAACGCGGTGCGTCGGCCCTGGCGTTTCGCGACGTCAGCGCCCGCATGCGGCCGGAGACGGCCTTGCTGCGCAGCGTCAGTGCGCCGGGCAGCCTGTCGGTGTTGGAACAAAACTTTGACTTTGACCTGTTAACACCACAAAAACTGCTGGAAAAATACGTCAACCGCACGGTGAGCATCATCCGGACCAATGCGGCTACCGGCGTGGAAACGACCGAGCAGGCGCTGGTTCTGTCGGCCAACAACGGTGTGGTACTGAAAATCGGCCAGCGGATCGAGACCGGCATCCCCGGGCGCATCGTCTATGGGGATGTACCGCCCAACCTGCGCGACCGCCCAACCCTGGTCATGTCACTGGACAACGCCGGCAACACGCAGCAGGACGTGGAACTGAGCTACCTGACCGGCGGCCTGGCCTGGAAGGCCGACTATGTGGTGGAACTCAACGCCAGCGATGACAAACTCGACATATCGGGCTGGGTGACGCTCACCAACACCAGCGGTGCCACCTATCGCAATGCAAAGCTGCAGTTGGTCGCAGGTGACGTCAACCAGGTCGCGCCCGCGATGCAAGGCAGTGTTCGCCCCATGTCCATGGCGCCTGCACCCGCGGCCAAAGCCAGCAGGGACATGGCCGAAGAGTCGCTTTTTGAATACCACCTTTACACGCTAGGTCGCCCCACCACCATTGCCGAGAACCAGACCAAACAGGTGGCGCTGCTGTCAGCGTCCGGCGTGCCGGCCCGCAAGGAGTTGCTGCTTAAAGGCAACGATTATTACTACCAGGGCAGCTACGGCGAACTGGGTCAGAAAATCAAGGTGGGCGTGTTCGTCGAGTTTGACAACAAGGACAGCGCGCATCTGGGCATGCCGCTACCCAAGGGCATCATCCGCGTCTACAAGAAGGACGGTGCCGGCAACGCGCAGTTCATCGGCGAAGACCGGGTGGACCACACCCCGAAGAATGAAAAAGTTCGCCTCAAACTGGGTGACGCCTTTGATGTGACGGCCGACAAGAAGCAGACCGACTTCAAGAAGCTGAGCAGTAGCGGGAAATACAGCTATTTGTTTGAGAGCGCCTACGAGGTGCTGCTCAAAAATGCAAAAAAAGAGGCCGTGGTAGTAACCGTCCAGGAACCCATGCCCGGCGACTGGCAGGTGCTGAGTGAAAGTCACCTTTCCACCAAAGGCTCCAGCAACACCGCCGTCTGGAAGATCAGCGTGCCCGCCGAGGGCAGCACCAAGCTGGTGTACCGCAGCCTGGTGCGCTATTGATAGCGACAAAAGCTGATTTCGGGCGTTGCATTTGGCGCGCATGACAGACATTTGGCGACGTCTGGACAGTGTCCCGTCGCAAAGCGGTTTTCCTTTGGGCTGATGGCCGTCACAGTACGGCCATCACTGACCAACCAAGGAATATTTACCATGTTGATGCAAATTTTGTCTGGCACCCCGAAGTGGGTTTTCGTTTTGTTTGTTGCCCTGCTGTGGCTGGGCATGCAGCAAATGCTGCCGCGCCGCGTGGGTCTGAGTCGGGCGACCATTGCGCCGCTGGCCCTCACCTGCCTCTCGCTCTATGGCGTGACTTCGGCTTTTGGTGAGTCGCCCTTGGCCATTTTAGGCTGGCTGGGCGGGGCGGCTGTGGCCTTTGCTGCCAGCATCCAATTGCTGTCATCAACTGCCATTCAGTATGACGCCACCCACCGCCGCTTTCAGCTTCCGGGCAGCATGGTGCCACTGGCATTGTTCATGGGCATATTTTTCACCAAGTACGCAGTTGGCGTCAGCCTGAGCATGCAACCCGCCCTGGCCCGGGATGTCAACTTTGCACTGACCATCAGCACCCTCTATGGTGTGTTTAGCGGTGCCTTGCTGGCACGTACTGCGCGGTTGTGGCGCATTGCCATGCAACAAGCCAACGCCTTGCAAGCCGCCTGATTTTTTGCTGTCCTAGAATCCAATTTACTATGCCAACCAACACACCCATGGCGCCGGACGAACTAGACCGCCTTGCCCGTAAACGCGCTGGCGCCAAATTGGGCTGGTACTTCCATGCAGCGGTTTATGTCATCGTGAACCTGTTCGTCTTTGCCATGTCGCAATACGCTTTTGGCAACCGGTCATGGTCGATCTTTCCCCTCTTGGGCTGGGGCCTGGGGCTGGCACTGCACGGGGCATCGGTTTGGCTGATAGGCGCAGGCGGTGATCTGCGTGAGCGCATGGTGCAGAAAGAGCGGGGCCGCCTACAGCGCCAGCTTGACAACCGCAACCCACCATGAGGATCGATTGGCTCGTCAAGCTAGGCCGCCTGCTCCAAACACTGGCATTTTGTCTTGCGATAGCCGGGCTGATCTACGCGTTCGACGCGAACGCCCGGTACGAAGTTGTGCTGGTGTATTCCGTCTGCATTGGGATCTGTTCGTGGGCGCTGATCGATTTTGGCGCAATCCTGTTTCCATCTGCGCGTGAGACAGGTTGGCCACAAGGGTTTGCTGGTGTGCTGCTGCCGATAGTGGGGAACGGTTTGGGCTTTGTTCTTGGCGTTTCAATTGCCGATGCTTGGCTGGGCCGTTCCAGTTGGGCCGTGGTTACGGAACGCCAATTATTGCTATCAGTACTGATGTCCGGGGTAATTGGCACGATCATCACCTACTACTTCTACAGCCGCGGTAAAAGCGAGCACCTGGAACTGAAGGTGAACGAGGCCACCCGCCTGGCCACCGAAGCACGTCTCAAGCTGCTAGAGGCCCAACTGGAGCCTCACATGCTGTTCAACACGCTGGCCAACCTGCGTATGCTGATCACCATCGATGCGCCGCGCGCCCAGCACATGCTGGACCACATCATTGCCTATCTGCGCGCCACGTTGAGCGCATCACGCGCCAGCAGCCATCCGCTGCAGCGCGAGTTTGACCGCCTGCATGATTACCTGGAACTGATGACCGTGCGCATGGGGCCACGATTGCACTACACGCTGGACCTGCCCACTGAGTTGGCCCAACACAGCGTACCGACTCTGCTGCTGCAGCCACTGGTAGAAAACAGTATCCAGCATGGGCTGGAGCCCAAAGTCGAGGGCGGTACCCTGACCATCAGCGCGCGCCGCGAAGGTGACACCGTTGTGCTGGAAGTCACCGACACCGGCTTGGGATTTGACCCGACTGACCCCGCGTTTACCCACCCCGCGTTGCCTGACAAGGGCTTTGGTGTACAGCAAATACGTGAACGTCTGGCAGCGGTCTACGGATCCAGCGGAACTATTGAATTTATAGCGCCCCACGCAGGTGGTACGAGGGCTACCGTCCGTTTTCCCTATCAATCATGAGCATCAACGCCCCCACCGCCCTGATTGCCGAAGACGAACCCCTGCTGGCAATGGCATTGCAGACTGAGTTGACCCGGGCCTGGCCGGCCCTCCAGGTCGTCGCCACCGTGGGTGATGGAGCATCTGCTGTGCGGCAAGCACTAGCACTGCAACCCGACGTTCTGTTCTTCGATATCCGTATGCCCGGGCTGAGTGGGCTTGAAGCTGCGGCTGAACTGGCCGAGCAGTGGCCCCAAACCGGCAAAGCATTTCCGGCCCTGGTATTTGTGACCGCCTACGACCATTACGCCGTGCAGGCGTTTGAAGCCCAGGCGGTGGACTACCTGCTCAAGCCCCTGCAAGCCCAACGGCTGCAAAAAACAATATCAAAACTGCAGCTAGCCCTCGCCAAACCTGCGCAGAGCGCTATCAATTTTGAAGCAACACTGAGCCAATTGCGAGGATTGTTAGGCGCCACCGGTGTGGCGGCAAGCATGCCACCGCTGGCGGTCATTCAGGCAAGTGTGGGCAACAGCATCCGCATGGTACCGGTGGACGATGTGCTGTGTTTTGAAGCGGCCGACAAATACGTGCGTGTGTTGACCTTTGATCGTGAATACCTGATTCGCACGCCACTCAAAGAGTTGCTGGACCAGCTCGACACCAAAGTCTTTTGGCAAATCCACCGCGGCACCGTGGTTCGCGCACTGGCCATCGAGTCCGTCACCCGCGATGAATCCGGCAAGACCGCTCTGGCCCTACGCGGGTTGAAGGAAAAATTCGTCGTAAGCCGGCTTTACGCCCACCTCTTCAAGGCGATGTAAAGTGCACCGGTAGCGCCACCCCAACGACAAGCGAGGCCCAAATAAATGTCGATCCAATACACCTCTGTTGCAAACTACCTGCCCGAAGCCAAAATGCGGCTCTACCCCACCCAGGTGATCAACATCATTGGCGGGCCAGGTTGCGACAAGTCTCTCATCACCTCGGCCATCATCGTCTTCCTGAAACTGCGCGAAAAGACGATTGAAGTCATTCCCGACTTCGCAAAATCACTGGTATGGCAGCAAAACTTTGAAGTGCTGAAAAACCAGTACTTTATCGCCCAGCGTCAGTTTGAAATGCTCAGCCTGCTCGACGGACAAGTGCAGTTTTTGATTACCGAGTGTTCCTTGCCGCAGGTCCTGTACTACAACGAAAACTACCTCGACAACATCTGCGATATTGAGAAGACGCGCAAGCAAATTCTGGAGTGGTACAACCAGTGCAACAACATCAATGTCTTTGTGGAACGGGGCGACCGCAAGTACATCCGTACCGGCCGCTTTCAGGATGAAGAACAGGCCCGCACCATCGACCGCGGCATGCTTGAACTGCTCGAGCGCGAAGGCCTGCCCTACACCGCGCTGCCGTCCGATGTAACAGCTGTCAATGGATTTGCAGCCACACTGATTTAGTGCATACGCCCCACGCACTGCACCATCGCTGGGCGGCTTTTTATTAGAGCTTCTTATTCAACATTAGCCATTTTGATAATTGCCTGATATTGGTAGCTTCCCTAGGCATTTCGGCTTTCAGATGCGCTATCGTGTGGGCAGTGGCACTTTGTGTCCACATCTTCTTTTTACTGGAGAAAATATGAAGTTGAATGTTGTTGCGGCTGCGATTGTTGCCCTGTCTGCTGGCTTTGCCTCTGCCCAAACCGTTGTCACGATCGCCCACGTTGGCCCAACCAGCGGCGCTATCGCCCACCTGGGTAAAGACAACGAAAACGGCGCCAAGATGGCCGTTGAAGAACTCAATGCAGCCGGCGTCACCATCGGCGGTGCGAAGGTCACCCTCAAGCTGATGACTGAAGACGACGCTGCTGACCCCAAGCAAGGCACTGCTGTCGCCCAAAAGCTGGTTGACGCCAAGGTCGTCGGCGTGGTCGGTCACCTGAACTCCGGCACCACCATCCCCGCTTCCAAGCTGTACAGCGATGCTGGCATTCCCCAGGTTTCCCCATCGGCTACCAACCCCAAGTACACCCGCCAAGGGTTCAAGACGGCCTTCCGTCTGGTGGCTGACGATGCCCAACTCGGCGGCACATTGGGCCGTTACGCGGTCAAAGAACTCAAAGGCAAGGCCATTGCCGTGATCGACGACCGTACCGCATATGGTCAGGGCGTTGCAGAAGAGTTCTCTAAAGCTGTGGTTGCCGCTGGCGGCACCGTGGTAGCAAAAGAATTCACCACCGATAAAGCGACCGATTTCAACTCCATCTTGACCACCATTAAGGGCAAGAAGGCTGATGTGGTGTTCTTCGGCGGTATGGACGCGGTTGCAGGCCCCATGTTGCGCCAGATGAAATCTCTGGGTATCAACGCCAAGTTCATGGGCGGCGACGGCATCTGCTCCACCGAGCTGATCAAGCTCGGCGGTGACGCTATCGCTGACAACCAAGTCTATTGCGCGGAAGCCGGCGGCGTAGAAGCAGGCAGCTCGTACGAAAAAGTCCAGACCGAATTCAAAGCCAAATTCAAGGCCAAGTTCGGCGCTGAAGTGCAGGTGTACGCACCGTACGTCTACGACGGCGTGAAGCTGATGGTTGCTGCCATGGTCAAGGCCGGTTCTTCTGACCCGGCCAAATACCTGCCCGTACTGGCTGCCACCAAAGACTACCAAGGTGTGACAGGAAATATCACATTTGACGAAAAGGGTGACATCAAGAATGGTGCTTTGACTCTTCAAACCGTTCGCGGTGGCAAGCTGACCAAACTGGCTGTTATTCGCTAACTAGCAACATCCCGTTGGCGACCTCGGTTGCCAGCTAAAAGGGCGCACTTTGACCGGTGCGCCTTTTTTATTTGGGCGCATAGAATCGAATGCATGAGCTCATCGACCCCAATCAACCCAAAACCCATAGCCAGCGCGCCATCTGCCCCTGCGGACGCCCCGAAAGTCAGCAACTTTTTGCGCCAAATCATCGAGTCTGATCTGGAAAAAGGCACCTACGCCAGCCGTCGCTGGGCAGGCAGCCCGGGTGACGCCGCGCACCACGCAGCAGGCCAGCCAGACACCGCAAAAATCCGCACCCGCTTTCCGCCCGAGCCCAATGGCTACCTGCACATCGGTCACGCCAAAAGCATCTGCATCAACTTTGGCCTGGCGCGTGACTACGGCGGCGTGTGCCACCTGCGCTTTGATGACACCAACCCGGAGAAGGAAGACATTGAATACGTCACCTCCATCCGCGATGCTATCAAGTGGCTGGGTTTTGACTGGAATGGCAGTGCCAGCGCCGAACCCTACCAGGCCAGCGACTACTTTGGTTTTATGTACCGCGCAGCGGAATATTTGATTGAAGCCGGACACGCCTATGTGGACGAGCAGACCGTGGAGCAAATGCGATTGAACCGGGGTGACTTTGGCAAGCCCGGTGTTAACAGTCCGTTTCGCACCCGCACACCCGCCGAAAACCTGGTGCGCTTTAGAGAAATGCGCGACGGCAAGCACGAAGACGGCTCCATGGTGCTGCGCGCCAAGATCGACATGGCCAGCCCCAACATCAATATGCGCGACCCGGCCATCTACCGCATCCGCCGCGCCACGCACCACAACACGGGCGACACCTGGTGCATCTACCCCATGTACACCTATGCACACCCCATTGAGGACGCACTGGAGCAGATCACCCACAGCATCTGTACGCTGGAATTTGAAGACCAGCGCCCGTTTTACGACTGGCTGATGAACAGGCTGTGCGAAGGCGGGCTGCTGGCTGCGCCCGCGCCCCACCAGTACGAGTTTTCGCGCCTCAACCTGACCTACGTGATCACCAGCAAGCGCAAACTGGCACAACTGGTCTACGACAAACGCGTAAGCGGCTGGGATGACCCCCGCATGCCAACCATCGTCGGCCTGCGCCGGCGCGGCTACACCCCCGAGAGCCTGCACCTGATGGCGGATCGCACCGGCACCAGCAAGGCCGGTGGCTGGACGGACTACTCGACGCTGGAAGGCTGCCTGCGCGACGACCTGGAGACCAAGGCCTACCGCGGCATGGCCGTGCTGAACCCCATCAGGCTCACCATGACCAACTGGGACGAAGTGATGGGCGCTGGCCACCTGGAGCCCTGCACCCAGCCCGTCCTACCCCACCCAGCCGAGGGAGCCGAGCCACCGCCCGCACGCCACTTCACCATCGGCAAAGAAGTGTGGATTGACCGCGAGGATTTTGAAGAAGTGCCCCCCAAGGGCTACAAGCGCCTGTTCCCCGGCAACAAGGTGCGACTGAAGGGCGGCTATGTGATCGAGTGCACCGGATGCATCAAAGACATAGACGGCGTCATCACCGACGTGCTGGCCACCCTGGTACCTGACACCAAGAGCGGCACCCCCGGCAGCGAGTCCGTTAAAGTGAAAGCCGCCATCACCTGGGTTGGCGTGGCCAACGGCGTCAGCGCTGAAGTGCGCATGTACGACCGCCTGTTTTTGGACGCCCAGCCCGATGCGGGTGGCAAAGACTTCATCGAGAGTTTGAACCCGAACAGCCTGAAGGTAATCACTGCTATTGTTGAGCCTTCATTGGCCAACGCCTTGCCAGATCAGAAGTTCCAGTTTGAGCGGCATGGGTACTTTGTGGCCGATCGTGTGGATCACGTGCAAGGGAAAAAACCGGTGTTCAATCTGGCAGTGGGTTTGAAGGATAGTTGGGGAAAGTAACAGCACTTCGCCATGGAACAGATCTTGAATTGCTACTATTTTTATAGCTGCCTACGCACATTGCACGGGGGCTAGAGGCATAATTTTCTCATGACTCCCCAAGACATCCTTCACTTCTGGTTTGAAGAGCTGACCGCAAAGCAGCACTTTGTCAAAGACGCTGCATTGGACGCGCTGATTCGTGCACGCTTCGGCATCGCGCTGGAGGCCGCTGCGCGATGCGAACTGTGGGCCTGGCGCGCTACGCCACAGGGGCGGCTGGCGGAAATCTTGGTCCTGGACCAATTCTCACGCAACGCCTATCGCGACACGCCACGCGCCTTTGCGCAGGACGCATTGGCGCTGGTACTGGCGCAAGAGCTGGTCGCCAGTGGGCAAGACCGCAGCTTGTCGGTAACGCAACGCGTGTTTGCCTACATGCCCTATATGCACAGCGAGTCCGAGTTGGTGCACGCGCAGGCCGTTGCTCTGTTTTCACAGCCGTACATGGAAGACAACCTGACCTTCGAGCTGCGCCACAAAGAAATCATCGACCGCTTTGGCCGCTACCCGCACCGCAACGCGGTTCTGGGTCGCACCTCCAGTGCGCTGGAGCTGGCGTTTTTAAGCGAGCCGGGTTCTTCGTTCTAGACCGTCGCTGAACTACAGGCCTCTAAGATAACAAGCCTCACAGGCCGGGGCACAGAAATCACATGAGCCAATCAAACAGCAAACCATTCGTGATCGGTGTCGCAGGGGGCAGTGGCAGTGGCAAATCAACGGTGACGCGCCAAGTGCTTGCTTCCATCGGTCCCGATATGGCCTCGGTAGTGTTTCAAGACGACTACTACCTCGACCAAACCCACATCTCGCCCAACGAGCGGCACAAGACAAATTACGACCACCCGGATGCCTTCGACTGGCCGCTGATGATGCAGCATGTGCAAGCGCTGTGCCGTGGCGAGTCGATTGAAATGCCGACCTACGATTTCGCCCTGCACAACCGCGCCAGCAAAACCATAACCGTCAGGGCCGCACCAGTGATCGTTATTGAAGGCTTGTTTGCGTTGTATGACGCCGAACTGCGCAAAATAATGTCGTTGAAAATTTTTGTCGACACCGCGCCGGATGTTCGCTTTATCCGCCGCCTCCAACGTGATATCGCCGAACGCGGGCGCAGCACCGAAAGCGTGATCAACCAATATCTCGAAACGGTGCGCCCCATGCACAAGCAGTTTATAGAACCCACCAAGCGCGAAGCCGATGTCATCTTGCCGCATGGCGCCAATGGGCCCGCGGTGGACATCATCACCACCAAAGTGGTCACCCTGATTCGCGATTTGGATTGCGCCTAGAGCCTTTGGTGGCCCGATGAGCAGCATCAACTGAAAAGAGCACATGACCACGTCAGGCACCACCCAGCGCAAAGGTATCGCGCTCAACACCATGCGAGCCAAGGGCTGGGCGCTTTGCCTGCTTGGCTTGGTGCTGCTGAGCAGTCCTTTGCTGCTGGACCAGTCACCCATGCTGGCGGCGTACGCCAATGCACTGCGTCCCGCTGGCTGGTTTGCATTCACCGCAGGGGTCGTGCTGATGGGCATCCACCACAGAACCCAAGCCAAGCGAGCCAGAGTCAGAGGCAAGGTCCAAACTGGCCACGCGCAGCATCCCAAACCTGAAGCGCCTGCGCCTTGCGGGCAAACGACCTTGCGAGAGATCCGCGACGAGATTAAAAAAGCACAGGGTACGATCCCAATGAATACCACGCAACACCCAACTCAAAGAGACCTGAACCCATGAAAGCGACCTGGAACAACATTGTCATTGCCGAGAGTGAAGACACCGTGCCGGTGGAAGGCAACCACTACTTCCCCGAGAGCGCACTCAAGAAAGAGTACGTCACCTTCAGCAACCACAAGACCAGTTGCACCTGGAAGGGTCAAGCCAGCTATTACTCGTTGCTAATCAATGGCGAAATGGTCACCAATGCCGTTTGGTACTATGCCGACCCCAAACCCGAGGCCGACATGGTGCGGGGCCGCGTCGCGTTTGGCAACGCGATCAAGGTTGCGCCGTAGGCTGCCTCTTGCACTTTGCAATAACCCCACCATATGGCAAGTATTCCCGGGCTGGTACCGTTCAGCCGTTTCTTTGCAACTCACCCTCTATAGACCATGCTATTCAATCCACTCAAACTTGGCGCACTCACCCTTCCCAACCGCATCCTGCTGGCGCCACTGACCCGGACCCGCGCAGACGCCGGACACATGCCCAACGACCTGATGGCAGAGTACTACGCCCAGCGCGCCAGCGGTGGCCTGCTCATTACCGAATGCACCATGGTGGCACCCCAAACATCGGCCTTCTATGCCGAGCCCGGCATTTACTCCGATGCGCAAATTGCTGCCTGGAAAAAGGTGACCAGCGCCGTGCATGCAAAAGGTGGACGCATCTTCATGCAAATCTGGCACGCGGGCCGCGCTGCACACCCTGGCCTCAATGATGGCGAGCGCACCGTCTCCAGCAGCGCCATTGCTATTGAAGGCGAGACCCAGACCCCTGCAGGAAAAGTGCCACAGGCCGTGCCGCACGCACTGACTGCCGAAGAAATTCCCGACATCGTGGCTGCATTCGCCCAAGGTGCCAAGAATGCCATTGCCGCCGGATTTGACGGCGTGGAAGTACACGGTGCCAACGGCTACCTGATCGACCAATTTCTGCGCGACACGGCCAACCAACGCACTGACGGCTATGGTGGCTCCATGGAGAATCGCGCACGATTCCTTTTTGAAGTGCTGACCGCCGTAACGGCTTCCATTGGCGCGGACCGCGTGGGCCTGCGCCTGTCACCACTCAACAGCTACAACAGCATGAAGGACAGCGACCCCATCGCTCTGACCACGTTCCTGGCCGGCAAGCTCAACGCCTTTAACCTGGCCTACCTGCACCTGATGCGCGCGGACTTCTTCGGCGTACAAAAGGGCGATGTGGTGACCATCACCCGAGCGCACTACAAAGGTGTGCTGATTGGCAACATGGGCTACACCGCTGAAGAGGCCGAGCAGGCCATCACTGCGGGCAAGTTGGACGCGGTGGCGTTTGGCACCAGCTTCCTGGCCAACCCCGATCTGCCAGATCGCATCAAGGCGGGCGCCGCGCTGAATGCGCCTGACTCCAACACCTTCTACACGCCCGGTCCTAAGGGCTACACTGACTACCCCACGCTGTAAGGCGCTTGCAGTCCTCCACACTTCAGAGACCTATCATGCCCCAACTCAAACTCTCCTACTTCGACTTTCACGGCGGCCGTGCCGAGCCCATTCGCCTGGCCCTGGCCATTGGCGGCATTGCGTTTGAAGACCACCGCTTCACCTTCCCCGAGTTTGCCGAAGTACGCAAGACGGTACCCTTTGGCCAAGTGCCCGTGCTCCACGTGGACGGTGTGCAGGTCACACAGAGCGACGCCATGCTGCGCTACGCGGGCAAGCTGTCAGGCCTCTATCCCACCGATACCTATCAGGCTCTGCTGTGCGACGAGGTGGCCTATGTGGTGGAAGAAGCCAGCGTCAAACTCGGCCCCAGCTTCAGCATGAAGGGTGACGAGCAAAAGGCCGCGCGCGTGGCGCTGGTCAACGGCTCCATGCCAAAGTACCTGGGTTGGTTGCAAAGCCAGTTGGCGGCCCATGGCGGAGAATACTTTGCCGACAACCGCCTTACCGTTGCCGATCTGAAGGTGTTTGTGGACGTACGCGGCCTTAACTCCGGTCGCCTGGACCATGTTCCCACCGATCTGGTGGAGCAGGTGGCCCCCGCACTCAATGCCCATATGCAACGCATTGCCCAGCTACCGGCCGTGGTGGCGTACTACGCCAAGTTTGGCGGCAAATAGGGTACACCGCTGAAGGAGCGCACCATGAAAAAACTCAACGTGACGATCAAACTGGAGATGTCGGTTCCTGACGAATGGGAGTTGGCGGAAACATCAGAAGGCACGCCGGTCCTGAAATTGCCCGATGGGCAATTTTTGGACATCGCCATTGAGCCACTGTTTTCCACCGATCCCGAAGAAACCTGGTCCAGCACTGAAGACGAAGACGCTCTCAATGACATTCTGGACATGGTCGAGTCAGAGGAAGTGGTCTACGAGTTCGTCGTTCACTAAGCCAGCGCTGCACTCAGGTTTGTGATCAAACTATAAAATACTTGACCCTGTCCTCTGTGGGCTACGTTGTGGATAAGCTTGTTCACAAGCCCCGAAACCCGCACCAGTCTTGGGTCGACAGCTCGTGCCTTGTTTTTAAGCAGGTGTTGCCCGGGTGATTTTTTGCGCCACGCAATGTGTTAAAGCGCCAAACCTTGCGATGACCCTAGCGCCTCCAGCACGCGAATGGCCGCATACGCATCATTCGCGGCATAAACCAATTGTGCTTCCGTCAGATGCAGATTGGCCCAGTTGCTGGTGGCGGCTTTTTTGGACTTAATGAAGCGCTGATTGAACAGCACCGCGACAGCCCCCTTGACACCCATATCCTTGCGGTAACCCCGCTCGCGAAACACGGTATTGAGCTCCAGAATGCCTGCAGGCTCCACTCCCAGCTTGTGGATGATGCGTTTGCGGTCATCCCCCAGACCAAAGCCGGCTTTCGCAATTCCGCCCAGCGCCAGAAGCTCCGCCGCCACGGCACGGCATTCAGGCTCGTGGAGCTGGAATACCCAGGCACGGTCGGTCGTTGAAAGCTGCAGCACATGTGGCCCATCCGACTGCTCGCCGACCTTGAACGTGGGTTTGGACTCGGTATCAAAACCCCAGGCTTTTGCAACCACCAGTTGGTCGTAAGCGTGGGTTGCCTGATCGCCCGTATTAACCAGCGTAATACGATCCATGCCCAACCTTTTAAAGGGTGGAAGCAAGGCGATGGCGTCTTTGTCGGGGGTAGTGTGTCTGGTGTGCATGGTGCCCTATCATCGCTCAAGCTTGCGGTGGCACCGCAACACTTCTTTCGCCAGCACAAAAACAGGGAAGCGAGCCGGATGGTGCATCTCACACTATGATCAACGACAAACCATACCAACAGGAGACATGCCATGCCCCATGCGAATTCAAAGCGCCAATTGCTGCTGGTCAGCGCCGCCACGCTGCTGGCCCTGACGGGCACCTGCACCTATGCACAAAACACGTGGCCCACCAAGCCGGTGCGCATTGTGGTGCCCTTTGCACCCGGTGGCACGACGGATATTTTGGCGCGGGCCGTAGCGCCTGAATTGTCCAAAGCATTTGGGCAGCAGTTTGTAGTGGACAACAAGCCGGGTGCCGGCGGCAACCTTGGGGCTGATATGGTGGCCAAGTCGCCGGGTGACGGCTACACCCTGCTCATGGGCACGGTGGGAACGCACGGCATCAACCGCGCGTTGTATCCCAAGTTGCCCTATGACCCATTCAAGGACTTT
This sequence comes from Burkholderiales bacterium, assembly GCA_037143475.1. Lineage (GTDB taxonomy): Bacteria > Pseudomonadota > Gammaproteobacteria > Burkholderiales > Burkholderiaceae_C > Allorhodoferax. The sequence goes on from JBAWYQ010000039.1 coordinate 15,388, forward strand.
GCGCCCATCACTCTGGTGGCCAGCGTACCCAATGTAATGGTCGTACCCGCCGAGATTGCGCGTACCAACGGCATCAACTCTGCGCAAGACTTCATCAAACTGGCCAAGTCCAAACCCGGCAAGCTCAATATGGGATCCAGTGGAAACGGCACTTCCATCCACCTGGCGGGAGAGTTATTCAAAAGCCAGACCGGCGTCTTCATGACCCACATTCCTTATCGGGGCTCCGGCCCTGCACTGCTGGACCTGGTAGGTGGACAGGTGGACGTGATGTTTGACAACCTGCCATCGGCTATGCAGCTCATCAAGAGCGGCAAGCTCAAGGCATTGGCTGTGACCAGCGCGACGCGCTCAGCCGCCCTGCCCGATGTACCCACCATTGAAGAGGCGGTTGGGCTCAAAGGTTTTGAAGCCACCAGCTGGTTTGGCCTGCTGGCCCCGGCAGGCACACCGGCTGAAGTTGTCAACCGCCTGCAACAGGAGGTCTTCAAGGCACTCAATAACCCCGTCATCAACGAAAAGATGCTCTCTCAAGGCGCCATCCCCAGCGGCAATACGCCTGCACAATTCGCTGCTCTTATCGAGAGTGAACACAAGAAGTGGGCGCAGGTTGTCAAGGTATCCGGCGCGCGGGTGGATTGATTTCAAGGGCTGCGCTTGCGCACCTGCAGCGCCGCTTTGGCAAGTGCGTGCACGTCCACTCGGGCCTTGAGCCGGATGGCCAGTAAATACAGTCCGCCAAACTTGCGCTGTAGCAGCATGGCGTCGGCCGGTGGAATTTTCCAGAACTCGCGATCCATCCCCAGAGCCAGGCCTGTGGCGCGAATGCGCTGCGGCAAGTCTGATGTGCCAAAGTCGTAAACACCCATCTGGCTAAATGGCTCAAAGGCTTGCTGGCCAATATCCAGCACCGCCTGTCGGTGCTTGTCCTGATTGGAGTCGTCAAAGTAACCAATCGCCAGGCAGGCCTCTGCCATTGCATCGCGGTCACTGGCCATAGCACCCTGCATCAGGCGCTTGAAGTCACGCGCCATACTGGCCTTGTAGGGCCGTGTTGCCCCAAAATCGAGCAGAACGAGCTGGTGCGTACTCGTGTCATAGCGGTAGTTGGCAAAGTTGGGGTCGGTTTGCACCAGCCGAAACTCAAACATTTCGCGCAACAGCAGCGCAAACAGCAGCGTCATCACCCGGTCGCGCTCCTCCTGGGTGGCATCTACCAGCGACTCCACCGCAACGCCGCCCACGTAGTCCATTGCCAACACGCTGTGGGTGGTCAAGTTGGCATGAAGCGCAGGCAGAAGATACTCGGGCGCATCGGCCAGCAGTTCGCCATAGCGGGCCAAGTAGTTGCCCTCTTTGAGGTAATCGGCCTCGTCATGCAGTTGGCGCTTGGCGTCACGCAGCAGGGGTTTGATGTCCATTTCCTTGGGCATTAGTCCGGATAAGCGCAGCAACCCCGCCACGTTGTCCACATCACTGTCAATGCTTTCACGCACCCCGGGGTATTGGATCTTGATGGCCAAGTCACGCCCGTCGCGGGTTTGGGCGCGGTGCACCTGGCCGATGGAAGCTGCCGCTATGGGGCTGAACGCAAAGTGTTTGAACTGCCGCTCCCAACCCTTGCCCCATTGGCTCTCCAGCATGCTGGTCACCTGGGCCTTGGGCATCGCCCGAGCATCCGAACGCAGGCGCGCCAAAATGTCGGCCAGCGCGGGGGGCAACAGGTCGCCCGACTCCATGGACACCAGTTGCCCCACCTTCATGGCAGCTCCGCGTAACTTGGCCAACTGGTCAGCAACGCGAAGCGCGTTGGCGGGTGTCAATAGCAAATCGCTAACTCGGGGCCGCTTGCCCTGAGCGAATTGCCGGGCGCCTTCGGCCAACATGCCCCCGGCAACGCCTGTGGCCATCCAGCCCAAGCGCATCAGCCGAGTGCCGCGCCCGCTGGGTACTGCCAGCGTAGGCGCAGTAGGTCGCTTGTCGGCGTCATTGTCGTTGTCCAAATCGTCCGTCCTTGAAAAGTTCAACAAGCCATGCCTGCATGCGGCATCGAGTGTTGAGTATCGGTTAGTGACAGATTCGATACAGCAGACCTACCGCCCCATCAACTGGATGCTCCAAAAAGCCAGAAAGCCACCGAACAATACCAGGGTGGAAATGGGCCGTTCTTCGACCTCATGGGCCTCCATCAGCAGTTCTTCGGTTACGAGGTACAACAGTGCGGCCGCGCTGAAGGCCAGCGTGCCACCAATCACAGCGTGGGATGCCCCTGCAAGCAAGACATTGCCCAGGAGCGAAAAGACCAGCACAGTGACCCCCAGCGCCCCCGAAATGGCGATGATCTTTCCGCCCGAGGTCGCTGACGACGTCAGCGCCAGTCCCAGAAACAGGAGCTCCACCGAGAGTCCAAGCGCCAATATGGTTCCGGTTTCGCCGCCTGCAGCAAAACCGGCGCCGATGATGAAACCATCGGTTGCCACGTCGATGAAAGTTGCCAAGAGCAGCCCGGTGCTGAGCCCCGATGCCGTGCCTGCCAAAGTGGCGGCATGTTCCATACGCAGTGTCCATAATTTCAGACCGTACATGAACAGACTACCCAATGCGAATGCGCCTGCCAGAACCAAGCCCGGTGCATGCTCGCGTTCGATTTCGGGGAGCAGCTCCACCGCAAGCGCGGCCAGCACCACGCCCGCTGCAAAGTGCTGGATCAGGCTACGCGTGGCGTGACTCGGGGTCCAAAATGCCGCAAGGACCCCGCCGCCCAAAGCCACCAGTGCGGGAATGGCCATGATCAAAAAATTGTGGGTGTTCATTGCTAAAAAACCTGAGTGGGAGTGCGCACAGCTTAGTTTGCCTACCTTAGCGTGACCTTAATTGATATTTGTTAATCAAACGTTAAGACGCAAGGCATAAGCTCCATCTCATCTATGACATCTCTTTATTTATTGCTCTGGATTGCGGGAGGCGTCCTGCTTCAAATTGCCATCTATTTGAGTGTTGGATTCTGGCGCCACTGGCAGGGCTACCGGGCGCTACGCAACGTGGCAGCCGAGTTTGAAATTTCAGTGAATCCAGACGCGACACTTGAGAAAATGCAACCACCAACTGCGGAATGGCCGGGCTATCGCACCTTTTACGTCAAACGCAAGGCGCAAGAAGGCACTGCCAAACAAGTCTGTTCGTTTTATCTCGTACCGGAGGACGGGAGACCGCTCGCCCCATTTCTTCCCGGCCAGTTTCTCACCTTTAAACTTGGCGTTCCTTCTCTAACGGGGGAGACCCAATCCGTCATTCGTTGCTACTCACTGTCGGACGCACCAAACCCCAGCCATTACCGCATTTCCGTCAAACGTGCGCCTGCGCCTTTTGGAAGTCAAATACCACAGGGTATTTCTTCAAACTACTTCCATGACCATGTCGAAGTGGGTAGCCAGTTGCAGGTGCGCGCTCCTGCAGGCCACTTCTACATCGACCGTAGTGACGTCCCGGTTGTACTGATCGGCGGCGGCATCGGCATCACGCCGATGTTGAGCATGCTGAACTGGTGCCTGAAGGAGCAACCCGGGCGCGAGGTGTGGCTGTTTTACGGCGTGCGCAACAGCGCCGAGTTGGTAATGCAAACTTCCCTCACCGAGTTGGCCGCGCAGCATCCAAACTTTCATCTGCACCTGTGCCTGAGCGACCCGCAACCGGGTGAACTTGACGGCTATCGATCAGAGGCGGTTCACTACCACCACGGTCGGGTGAGCGTCGCCCTGCTACGCAACGTATTGCCACTCAAAAACTTCCATTACTACCTTTGTGGCCCTACCCCGATGCTGCAGAACCTGGTGCCCGCGCTAGAAGATTGGGGGGTTCCGGACGCACGGATTCACTTTGAGGCGTTTGGACCGGCATCTATCCCGCGCAAAAACTCGACATCCGCCACGCGGGCCACATCTCAACGCAGCGGCAAGGATGATGCTGTCCTGGTGACGTTTGCCAAGTCCGGCAAACAGGAGATTTGGGAGCCTGGTATGGGCTCGCTGCTGGAATTTGCCGAAGCCCGTGGCATTGTGATCAGCTCTGGGTGCCGGGCGGGTGGTTGCGGCAGTTGTCAGACCAGCATCCGCTCTGGCGAAGTGGCCTATGCGCAGGCGCCAGATTTTGATCCCGAGCCGGGCAGCTGCCTGCTGTGCGTTTGCACTCCAAAAACTGCTGTGACTCTGGAGGCGTAAATGAAAAACTCACTGTGGCGCGAACATGTTTTGCCGTTTACCTTGCTACTGGGGCTTTTGGCTGCGGCCACCTTGGCAGGAGACTATGTGTTGCACCGCCTGAACCTGGTCTGGGTTGGGCGCTACATGGGAATCCCAGGCACACTCCTGATTATTGGCTCGCTGTACTACTCGGCGCGCAAGCGCAAATGGGTCGCCACGGGCAACATCAAGTCGCTGTTGACCATGCATGAGTTCGGCACCTGGCTGGGCTCTCTAATGGTGCTGATCCATGCCGGCATCCACTTCAATGCCATCCTGCCGTGGCTGGCTACCGTGGCGATGGGGGTCAACGTGATCAGCGGCATGGTCGGTAAGATGTTGTTGAACCAGTCGCGTCAACACGTACAAGGCGAGCGCGAGCGTTTCCAACTGCGTGGCTTGTCCAAGAACGAGGTTGAACAGGCCGTGTTCTGGGATGCTGTGGCTTTGGGTGCCATGACGCAGTGGCGCAAGGTACACATCCCCATCTTCATCGTGTTTGCGGTTCTGGCTTTGGGCCATATCTTCAGCATCTTTTTGTTCTGGGGCTGGGTATGAGCCGGAATCTCAAGATTATCCTGGCCATCAACCTGATGGTCTTGGCTGTGCTGACCTTTGCCTATCCGCATCTCATGGTGGGACCTGGCAAGCTGATTCCTGGACACAAGCAGCTCGATACGGACTGCTTTGCCTGCCACGTCTCATTCACGGGGGTTGCGTCACCCAAGTGCGTAAGCTGCCATAAGCCCGCCGACATTGGACGCGTGACAACCAAAGGCTTGCCGGTTGCAAAGCCGCTCACCCCCACCCCCTTCCACCAGGAACTCATCAGCCAGGACTGCGTGGCCTGCCACAGTGACCACGCGGGCGTAAAGCGTTACCACCTGAAAGGCTATTTCGACCATGCGCTGCTGAAGAAGGAAACCAGCAAGCAGTGCCAGAACTGCCACAAGTCACCGACTGACGCGCTACACAAGCAAATCACAGGCAATTGTGCCCAGTGCCACACCCAGCAGAAGTGGACACCCGCCACGTTTGAGCACGACAAATACTTTGCGCTGGACCGGGACCACACCGCCAGTTGCGTCACCTGCCATGTGCGCAACGACTACAGCCGCTACACCTGCTATGGATGCCATGAGCACACGCCAGCCAATATCCGGCGGGAGCACGTCGAAGAGGGCATTCGCCAGTTTGACAACTGCGTGGAGTGCCACGGCAGCGGCAACAAGCACGACATCAGGGGCGGCAAGGAGGGACGCGGTGACAGGCGCGAACACGACTGAATTATTGCGGTCCTGCCTTTTAACGGCTCGAAACGCTCAGCTCAGCATGGGGTTTCCACGGCAAGTTTGATGCGTTGATGCCATCGGGCGCGGCCGTCTTGGGCGCACCCAGAAACAAGCGCTCAACGCCGACCTTGCGACTCGCCAGGTAATCTTTGACGGCCACGCCGCGCTGCTGCGCCAGCGTGCGCATCGCATCCTCGGTGACGGCAATGCTGGCTAGCAACAGGTTTTCCATCTCAGCAGGGGGTAGGTCTTTGGCCAGGCCCACCAGATTGCGCGGCTTGGTAATGTCGGCACGGCGGTACACGTCCTTGAGTAGCACCGGGTACTCGGCATCGGTCAGAATGGCCACGGTCGTGGCATCTTGTCCGCCCACTGCGGCACGGCGGCGTTTCTCGGCCAGCAGCAGGGCCTTGAGGCGCTCGCGCTTGAGGGCGTCGCGCTCAAGCGCCAGGTTGGCTGTGCCAACTACCGTAACGTGCAACACGGGTCGGTCTGCCAGCGCTTTGGCAACCTTGTCCAGGCTTTGCGCCACATCGCTCGCCAGCGCGCTGCTGCCCGGCGCAAAGTTGACGGCACTGAGGTCTTCGTCATCGCTGCCGCCAAAAGCGTTGGCCAACAGGCTAAAGGGCGCCGTCAGTGCCTTGGTGACGAGGTTGGTGATGACGTTCCACACCACCGCACCGATGTTGAACTGCGGGTCGTTGAGCGAACCGCTGATGGGCAGGTTGATGTCAATCACGCCGTGTCGATCGGCCAGCAAAGCCACGGCCAGTTTGACTGGCAGACTGTTGGGAGCACCCTCGACCTTGTCGCCAAAGCTGAGTTGGTTGAGCACCAAATTGTTGTTGGCGGTAAGTTGCCCATCGGGTTGCACGGCGTAACGGACGTCCATGCTGAGCTTGCCACGCTCAATACCGTAGCCCGCGTATTTGACGGCGTAAGCAGTGAGCGGCGGCAAGTCCAGGTCACGCACACGGCCTTTAATGTCCATGGCCAATGGCTTTGCCAGCGGGTTGATCTGGCCGGTGATCTCCAGTGCGGCGGTTCCCTCGGCCCGGCCCCGCAGATCCAGATCGGCCAACTGTACGCTGCCGTCGTTTGTCTGCGAAGAAAAAGCGCTGAGCTTGCCATTGAGCTCTGTCAGGTCCGCCGAGTAATTGGGGCGGATAAATCGATCCGAGAACAACACACGGCCATTGACCAGCGTAATGGGGCCCATGGCGACGACGGCAGCTGGGGTGCTAATTGCACCTGCATCCTCGGGTGCGGTTGCTACAGGGCTGGCAGGCGCTGCCTTGACCATGTCCTGCAAGTTAACCCGCCCTGTGGAGTTGACGATGACGCGTGCATAGAAGTCAGACAGCGTGGCCTCGCGCACCTGCATGCGGGTGGCGGCTCCGGGGACCATGCTGAGCATCAGGCCGGGCACGTTGAGCGACTTCCAGCTCAGCAATTCTTCGGCCACGCCCAGGTCCTCGGACTCGGCTGGCGTGCTGCGCGTCGCGGTGTTGGCACCCGCAGTGGCCGTGCCCGCCACGCTGTTGGCGCGAAGGTCTTCCAGCGCCGCATCGCCTTCCAGTTGCACAGTTGCACCGGCTTCACGGATTGCGTAACGCACTTGGCCCTTGTAGCTGGCATCGGCGCGCTGGATGGCAATGTTGAGCTGGTTGGCAAAGTACGGTGCCACGCCGTGCACCGGAAGGTCCACCGCTTCCACAGCACCCTGCACCGTCAACGGAGCCCACATGACGGTGCCCTGGTAACGCAAGCTGCCTGGCTCTGCGCGGCCCGACTTGAGGCGCGCCGTCAGCGTCAACGGCGCGGGTTTGGTGCCATCCAGGGCGGCACCTTTGAGCTGGAGCTGCAAGGCGGAAACCTCCAATCGTGCGGGTCGGGCAAAGCTGCGGTCGTCGAGCTTGACGGCGCCGTCTGCAATCGCCAGCTCGCCAAATGTCACTTGCCATGGAGTCGGTGGCTTGCCAGCTTTTTCCGTTGATTGGATTGCAGGGTCCGCCACCGACTCCTCCCCCTGCTGGGTCGCGGCCGCTGGTAATGCCTTGATCCAGCGCTGGAACATCCACTGCCCCTGCGCGTCACGGTGCACGGTGGCGCTGGGTGAGCGCAGTGCAACTTTGCCCACTGTGCCGGTTTGCGCTGCCAAGTCAAACTGGGCATCAGTTACTTCGAGCAGCTTGAACTTGGGCATCTCGTTGGCAGCGCGCTCGGCGCTGGAAGCGGCAGCTTCGACAGCCGCCGTCCACTCCTTTTCACCCTTGAGGGCAAAGTCGCGGATGGTCAGGTGAGGCACCGCCAGCTGCAACGCGCCGCCCTGCACGCGCAGATCGAGTTCGGCATCCAGCACGCCCACCACTCCAGGCAGCAAAAATGGTACAGCCTGGAGGGCGGCTGGGCCCATATCCAGGTCACCAACCGAAGCATGTACGGTTGCGGAGGACTCAGCCCCCTCGCCCTTGACACTCAAACGCGCTGCCTTGCCCCGCAAGGGCAGCTTGGCCGAACCGTCAAAAGTGTAGGGCTTGGCGGTCAGGGGCCACTGCAGTGCTTTGGCCTGAAGCTCCAGCTGCGTCAAAGCCACTTTAACCTGGGGTTGACGGCTGTCATCGGTCCACGCCGCATCGCCCCGGTGCACCACAAGTTTGTCCAACGTCAGGGTCCATGGTCCGCGCTTTTTTGCCAGCACGGGTGCGGACGCTGTCTTGGAGAGTTTTGTGCCGATAGCCCCCGTAGAACCTGCGTTGGCAGCTATATTTTTAGTAGCGTCGTCCGGCACCTTTTGATTGCCCA
>JBAWYQ010000040.1:0-23704 GCA_037143475.1 Burkholderiales bacterium
CCAAAAGACGCTTTGCTGTCATACACGCAGCATATTTGTAAGTCGGGTATGCCGCAGAACATCGCACGGACTCAAACATTTATGATGGGAGCGATCAGCAACTGCATGTTGGAGTTCATCCCCGATCGGACAGCGATCGCAATCAAACCTCAAGAGGCTCATTGATGGAGGCGCTTTCAGGACTGAAATGGGGCCAGTTAATCGGTCAGGGCGTGTTCATCGCGCTGATCGTTGCGTGGCCGTACCTTTACAGGAAGTACTTCAAACCCGGTTTCATTGCGTTCAACCGTGACCGTCGGCAGACGCAGAACCTTTGCGCGATCATCGGGTTCGTCATAGGGTATCCGATCGCCTTCTACAAAATGTGGACCGGCATCGACCTGATGTCCTCTTCGACGGCTGCGATCGGCTATGTGTTTGTGCCGTTCTTTGCGACGATCCCATCGTTGTTTGCCGCAGCGTTCGGTTACTCGATCGGAGCGGGGATTCGTGCATGGCGCACGCGCGAGCGCAAGTACGCGTTGATCGTGGCGATCGGCGGCGCATTATCGTTCGCCAGCGTGGCGTATTTCGTCGTGGATGCGGACAGGGATCAGAACCTGGCCGAAACGGTGGCCGCGATCGCCAGGATGGACGACGCCGGACTGCGTAAATTCCTCGATTACCACGAGCACCGCACCAATCGGTACGCGTTGGGCGCCGTGGCGATGACCGGATCGGCGAGCGGCACAACGCTGGCGCGCATTGCCGCGCTGGACGATCCCGCCCTGCACGAGAAGTATGGCGGACCACCCGAGTTGATGGGCGGAAATCGCAAGGGGCTCGCAGTCATGCGGTTGCTGGCGCGACATGCGAATGTCGAGCCTGCCACGCTCGAAGTGCTCGCTCAAAGCCGCGACTCCTATGTGCTCGGCGATGTCGCTTGGAACAGGGCCACGCCACGCGCGGTGATCGAGCGCCTGTACGGTCGGCTCGGGAGTACCCAGGATGCATACCTGATCGAATGGGGGCTGGGGAACAACGTGGCGACGCCAGATGAGATCTTGCGTGAGCTTGCGAAGAAGTCACGCAATCAGTACACGCTGAGAGGGATTGCGGCTAACGGCGGTGCCCCGGACGACGTGCGCAGCCTTGCCACACAACGTGTCGATAGCCGTGACTATCAAGCGTATTAACACCATGCGTTATGAGCTGAACCGTTAATCAGTCATTGAAAGTTAGCGAATGGCCGCAGTTGGCCGGATGCCGGTGCTCCGTCTATAGAAGTCATCGCCACATCGCCACCAGCCAACTTGTGATGTCAACGACTGCTTGGGAGCATACAGACAGACAGAAGAGTCGTATGCCCACATCCAGCCCTCTGGAGTCATTCACAGCCGAAACCCCTATGTCGGCTTCCGCCCCACTGCGGGTCCAGGCAATGCTCGTTACCTGACATCCAATTTTGAACGACCGCTGCCGAGAAAAGTGGCTGGCTCCAAAAGACGCAAAGCGGATGCTGCGGCTTGCCATCTGCCAAACCCCAATCAGCCGTAGATTTCACTTTTCATGCGAGACAACCTATGCCAAGGGTGCATCATCAGCTTGAAAAGCCAGGAATCTCGAAGGTGATTGGTACGATTCAGAAGACTGGCGACTTATGGCGAGGTCGGAGCCTTCTCAGGGCGCAACGTTGGCTTTAATCCAGGCAATGACAGCGTCGTTGGCGACACGCGGTGTGTCTAGGTGACCGCCCGAAACCTCCAGGTAGTTGTTCTTCGGGTTAGCGGGCAGCTTGTCAACGTAATAGGACTTGATGTGCGAAAACAGCGGGTCTTTTTCGCCAATGACGGTCATCACTGGCGTTTTGGCCGGGATGCGGGGCGCGGTGACCGACATTTCGGCGTCAGATGTGGGTTCAAAGTAAGACAAGAAATGCTTGGCCGTGGTGATCACGGGTACCTGACGACCCTGGTTGATATCGTTGAAGCGTTCGTTTGAGTCACCCTTGCCGGCGGCGACCAAAGCGCGTGCTTCATCGACGCTGTCGCGTACCGCCTTGAGACTGGGATACGTGTAGTAGCCCAAGGGTATATGCCCCGGCGCCAACTGTACCAGTGCGTCAACGTCACCGGCGCGGGCGGCATAGGCCATGCCTGTCGGTACGCCCATGCTATGACCAGCGATCACGATTTTGGTAGCGCCCTGGTCGCGCAAGCCCTTGACGTGGCCAGCGATCTCGACCAATGCCTTGTCAAGGTTACCGTCGAGATAGCGTCCGCGCGACCAAGGCATGTCTGGGAAGGCAACCAGCCAGCCCTGGCGCTCGAAGTTCCCCTTCATAAAGCCGAAGGTCGGGTCCACGTTGCTGCCCGGATTTTTGCCGTGCAACATCAGGACGCCAATGCGCTCTTGCGCGGCGGCGATAAGCGGAGTCATCGCTGCGGCAAGCACAGCAAAACTGATTGAGAGAAGGAAGCGGACTGGAAAGATGCGGCGTTGCACGGGACTTCTTGCTTTGGTAACGAGGGATAAGGAATTTAACCATATGTGGCCAAGTGTGGCATTGGCTCGAACCTGACCGAGCATGCGAACATCGGCTTGCGCCACTGGTTCCAGCGTGCCTGGCACGCGGCCACGTCTACGGAGAAAGTTTGGGTCTGTCAGCTTGCTGACTGGGTCGTCAATGTCGAGCCACAAATCGATGGCAGCTCCGCGGTTGTCATGAAAAGTTCTCGTGCGCGTTTGGTGTCGTTTCAACCAGGCCGGTGCGACTGACCGCGCCGGCAACACCCGAGAACGTGTGACGGGCATTGGCTGGGTGAACGACACGCATCGCAAATGTGGATTATTCTCGCCAATCACGCGGGGGGCTTTCCGCGTGAATCCACTAAACCAATGCTAAGGAGATCCCATGAAATCAAGCCTTCAAATGCTGGCATCCATTGCCATAGCCGCCTTTGGCGTCGGGTCTGCGCATGCCCAGGCAGTGCTGACTGAAAAGAACGTGTCCATGAAAATGGCGCAGATGATCATTGACGGAGCGATAGAAAACTGCACCAAGACGGGCTACAAAGTCACTGTTGTGATTGTGGACAATGCGGGCGTCGTACGCGCGTCCCTGCGCGGCGATGGCACCAATCCACACACTATGGAGTTCGCGCGCAAGAAAGCCTACACCGCACGGACCCGCAACCAGACCACGGTTGAATTCAAAGCATTGACAGATGCACCCGCGAATGCGTATCTGCTGCAGATTCCGGACGTGGTGGCCGTGGGTGGCGGGGTTCCCATCCGGGCAGGCGGCGTACCGATTGGCGCAGTCGGGGTCTCCGGCGCACCCGGTGGTGAAAAAGACGAAGTGTGCGCGCTGGCCGGCATTGCCACTGTTGCAGACCAGCTGAAATAGATTTGATTGAAATCCTGGTGATGCTCGCCGCAGCCCCCGACTGCGCGCTGCACTCGCTTTTTCGCTGCACCTGAGGTAATACACTGCGGGTTTTGCTTCAGGAGTGCGCTTCAGCGCGCTCCGATATCAGGTTTGCCCATGCCCCATTTCTGCAACCGGACACGTCGCACCCTGCTGGGTGCAGCAGCCTTGGGCGTAGCCCTGCCCGCCTTGACCCAGACCAAAACAGTGCTGCGTATCTCCACTCCCGCCGTGCCGGACGCCTGGCACGCCAAGATGTGGACGGTCTTCAAGGACACGTTGGAAAAAAGCGCACCCGGCGAGTTTGATGTGCAGATCAACCTGAATGCCTCTCTGTTCAAGCAGGGAGCCGAGTCCGCTGCCATGGCGCGGGGCAACCTGGAGCTGACCTCGATGTCGCCAGCCGACATCGCCAAACTGGTGCCCGAATTTTCGGTGTTCACGGCCGGCTATATGCTTCGCGACCCGGCGCACCAGCAAAAGGTCTTCAATGGCCCGGTCGGCAAGGCCCTGTTCAAGACCGTTTCCGACAAGATGGATGTGACCGTGTTGTCCACCTGCTATCTGGGCACACGGCAAGTGAATCTGCGCGAAGCCCGCAACGTCAAAGTTCCGGCTGACCTCAAGGGTATCAAGCTGCGCATGCCGGGCTCCAAAGATTGGCTTTTTTTGGGTAACGCCCTCGGTGCCACTGCCACCCCCCTTGCCTTTGGCGAGGTTTATCTGGGCCTGAAAACCGGCACCATCGACGGCCAGGACAACCCGCTTCCCAGCGTGCGAGCGGCCAAGTTTTATGAAGTGACCAAGCAGATCGTACTGACAAGCCACCTGGTGGACAGCTTGTTCATCGCCATATCCAACAAGGCCTTCAACCCACTGACCGCCGCACAGAAGCAGAAAGTTAGCGCCGCCGCGCAAGCTGCCGCCATCTACAACAACGACAACAACCTGCAGGAAGAATCTCAACTGGTGGAATTCTTCAAAAAAGAAGGCCTGCAGGTCACCACGCCTGACGTGGCAGCCTTCCGCAAAGCAGTGCAGGCAACTTACCAGACCTCAGACTACGCCAAGGTCTGGCCCGTCGGCCTGGTTGAACGCATCAACGCCACGCAGTGAACACGGTGAACGCTGTGACACGCTGGCTGCAACGCAGTGCCAACGCCATTGGCGGCGGGCTTTTTCTGAGCTTGTTTGCCGTCTTCATCATCCAGATCGGCGCACGTTTCGGTTTCAACCAGCCGCTACCCTGGACGGACGAAGCGGCGGTGATTCTCTACATTTGGGTCATCCTGTGGGCAGCGGCCTTTGTCGTCCCGGAGCGCGAACACGTGGTGTTCGACCTGGTGTGGAACAGCGCGGGGCCACGCACGCGCCAGGTGATGGCGATCACGGGCAACCTGCTGGTTGGCGGACTCGCTCTGGCCGGTCTGCCTGCCACTTGGGACTATGTGCACTTCATGCAGCGCGAGGGAACCCCCGTGCTGGAAATTCCCTTGATGTTGGTGTATCTCCCGCTGGTGCTGCTGATGGCAGCGCTGGTGGTACGCAGCGCATGGGCCATCTGGCAAGCCGTGCGGGGCATTGGCCTGCAACAGAGCGACCTTCGTTTATGAATACTGCATTGCTGGCATTGGTCGGTGTGCTGGTGGCTGGCATGCTGCTGCGCATGCCGATTGGCTTCTCGATGCTGGTCTCGGGCTTTGCCTACCTGCTGGTCAAGCGCCAGGACCTGGGCCTGGTAGCCGAGCAGGTGGGCAACGGCCTGTACAACAGCTATGTGCTGCTGGCCGTGCCGCTGTTTGTGTTTGCCGCCAACATCATGAATGCGGGTACGGTGAGCGAACGCATTTTTGACTTCTGCCGCATTCTGGTCGGGCGTATGCGTGGTGGCCTGGCACAAGTGGACATTCTGGTCAGCGTGATTTTTTCCGGCATGAGCGGCAGCGCCATTGCCGACGCCGCCGGGCCCGGCCTGGTCACGATCCGCCAGATGCTTAAAAAGCCCGAATATTCGCGCGGCTTTGCCGGCGCAGTGGTGGTGGCCAGCGCCACGCTGGGGCCCATCATTCCACCCAGTATTCCCATGGTGATCTATGCACTGGTCTCTGGTGCATCTGTGGGTGCCTTGTTTCTGGGCGGCGTGGTGCCGGGCTTTCTGATGGCTGTGCTGATGATGGTCGTGGTGCACATCATTGCCACGCGGCGCAATATGCCGCGGGAGGCTCCGGTGCCGCTGCGCGAGTGGCCCGCCATTCTGTTTCGGGGCGCCCTGCCCCTGTCCATGCCTATCGTGCTGCTGGGCGGCATCTACTCAGGTGCCTTCACCCCTACCGAAGCGGCGGCCGTGGCGGCACTGCATGCACTGATTCTGGCCGGCGTGGTGTACCGTGCATTGAGTTGGAGTACGTTTTGGGGTGTCGTGATGGAATCCACCCGTGGCAGTGCCGTCATCACGCTGATTCTGGCGGGCTCCTTCATGCTGAACTACGCTTTCACCGCAGAAGGAGTGCCTCAGGCGATGGCGCTGTGGGTGGACAGCATGCACTTAAGCCAAATCAAATTTTTGCTGCTGGTGAACGTCATGTTTCTGGCGCTTGGGTGTTTTTTGGATGTCTCGGTGTTGCTGCTGGTGTTTGTCCCCATGCTGTTGCCGGCCGCCAAACTGTTGGGCGTAGACCTGGTGCACTTTGGCGTGCTGGTCGTGTTGAACATGATGATCGGGCTGATTCACCCGCCCTTTGGCATGTTGCTCTTTGTGACCAAGGCGCTGACCGGCATTCCGATTGGCGAGATGATGAAGGAAGGCTGGCCGTTCCTCATCATGCTGCTGTTGTTGCTTGTGGCGATAACGGTTTTCCCACAGATCGTGCTGTGGCTACCGCAGACAATGGGCTACAAGACTATCTAATCACGCTGCGCCGCACTGGCACGGAGCACTTGGCCCGGCCAGGGTTCGCAGCCCAACCGGGTCCACCAAGTCGACGATGCGACCTGAACCGCTGATGAGCCGGAGTTCACGCAGATGCCGCAGCACGCGTGACAGCGTTTCCGGCGCTATGCCCAGTTGCGCAGCAATAGCGCGCTTTCGCTGCTGCAGGTGGACCATACAGCCCCCCTTTTCACTAGCCTCGGCATGGCTTAGCAGCCACTCTGCACATCGCGCTTCGGCATCCTTTGCCAGACGGCTCACGGTTAATTCTGTTTGTTGGCGATGTGCCTTGGCTACGTCGAGCAGAATTGACTGCACGGCTGGCTCGCAGCCATCAAGACTCGCCCGAAATTCTTCCAGGGGCACGCGTCGAAACTGAACACTGGTCTGCGCAACAGCATCCACTGCGGCCGGTACATTCAGCAACGCGGCGGTGACTTCCAGCCAGCTGGGTCCATCTACCACCCCAAGTTGGTGCTCCACCGAACCGGGTGCAGCGTCGACCCCCAACACACCAAGCACGACCCGCCCGCTATCAATAAAGATAACCGTCTCGGTCGGCGCAGAACGGTTCAACAAGACCGCACCAATCGCCGCAGTCTCGGCGGAGCGGGCAGAAAGAATGGTTTGAGCGGCAAGCATACGGGGGACTTTGCCGCTCTAACAGCATTGCCATATTGAGCAAGATCAAACTTCTCCGCCAAAACGCAGGGAATACGTCCAGAGAACTAGTGCATCAGCTTTGGGGCTCAAAGCACCAAGATGGCCCGAAAATCGTTCACGTTGGTGTAAGTTGGGCCGGTAAAGAACAAATTACCCAATCGCGAAAAAAATTCGTAGGCATCGTTGCGGTCCAGAAATTGATCAAGGTTCAATCCCATGTGCTGCGCCCGCACCAGCGAATCCGGGTCCACCCAAGCTCCGGCGTTGTCCTCCACACCATCAATGCCATCGGTGTCCGCGGCCAGCGCATAGACACCCGCCTGTCCCTGCAAGGACTGCAGCAGTCCCATGCAAAATTCACCCGCTCGGCCACCACGCCCGCTGGTCACGCCGGGTGCCTGCGCACGTAAGGTGACAGTCGTCTCACCGCCGCTCAAAATCACGCAGGGCCTGGCAAACGGCTGGCCCCGCTGTGCAACGGCCCTGGCAAGCGCAGCGTGCACACGACCGACCTCACGCGACTCCCCTTCCATTTCGTCGCTCAAAATGTAAGCAGTCAATCCTGCCGCACGCGCCGCATTGGCTGCTGCTACCAAGGATTGCTGCGGTGTGGCCACCAATCGCACGGTACTTTTCGCGAAACCGGGAGCGCCGGGTTTAGGCGTTTCCAAGGCTCCACTTTGCAGACGTTGCGCCAAGTCGCCCGGCACATCAACGCCATACCGCTGCAATATCTGCAGCGCCTGTGCGCAGGTTGTGGGGTCGGGCACCGTGGGCCCGCTGGCAATCACCGTCGGATCGTCGCCCGGCACGTCACTGATGAGCAGCGTCACCACCCTGGCGGGCGCACACGCCGCCGCTAGGCGGCCGCCCTTGATGGCTGACAGGTGCTTGCGCACGCAGTTGATTTCGGAAATGGTGGCTCCGCTGGCCAGCAGTGCCCGGTTGATGCGTTGCTTATCCATCAGCGAGACACCACCGCCCGCCCACTGTGCCGGCAAGGTCAGCAGCGATGACCCACCACCGGAGATCAGGCAAATCACCAGGTCATGCTCAGTCAGGCCCACGGTCAGTGCCAGCATGCGTTGTGCCGCCGCCAATCCGGCAGCATCGGGCACCGGGTGTGCCGCCTCCACCAACTCGATCCTTGGTGGTGCGGCGTCTGGATTGCGCGGTGGAACATGTCCATAGCGTGTCACCACCAGTCCCTCCAACGCTGCACCAGCGGGCCAAGCAGCCTCCAAAGCCTGCGCCATAGCGCCTCCAGCCTTGCCAGCGCCCAGCACCAGCGTACGCGCACCCGGATGGGTGGGAGGACTTGGCAAATGCGCTGCAAGACAGTGCACGGGAAGCGCCGCGCGCACAGCGGTGCGGTACAGCATTTCAAGAAATTCGCGGGGCTGCGATTCGTAGCGTGGTGTGGTCATGGTGAAATGCTTCTTTCTGGTGTACTTTTAACCCTATTTTGGCCCTGTAACCATGTCAACCTTGCTGATTCGCAATGCCCGCTGTGTGGCGACGCTGGACCACGCCAATCCGAGTCAGGTGCGGGAACTCCAAGGTGCGTCGATTGTCATCCGCAACCAACGCATTGCTTATATCGGGCCGGACGCCGGGTTAACTGACGACGCACTCTCGGTGGATGAAGTAATCGACGCCACCCATCACCTCGTAACACCAGGTTTAATCAATACGCACCACCATATGTACCAAAGCCTGACACGGGCTATTCCTGAGGTGCAAAACGCAGAGCTATTCAGCTGGCTGCGCGGCTTGTACCCCATCTGGTCGGGCTTGACGCCCGAGATGGTACGGGTCAGCACCCAGGTGGCGATGGCCGAATTGCTGCTAAGTGGCTGTACCACCAGCAGCGACCACCTCTACCTCTACCCCAACGGCGTACGTCTGGACGACAGCATTGAGGCGGCCCATGCAATCGGCATGCGCTTCTGTGCAACGCGTGGCAGCATGAGCGTTGGCCAAAGCCAAGGCGGACTGCCGCCCGACCAAGTGGTGGAGCGCGAAGATTTCATCCTGAAAGACACGCAGCGCCTGATTGAGCGCTACCACGACGCATCGTTTGGCTCCATGCTCCACGTGGCCGTGGCGCCCTGTTCTCCATTCAGCGTGAGCCGCGACCTGATGCGCGAATCGGCCTTGCTGGCTCGCGCCCACGGCGTGCGCATGCACACCCATCTGGCTGAAAACGACCACGACTTGGCGTACTCACGCGAGAAATTCAACTGCACACCCACCCAATACGCACAAGAACTCGGCTGGCTGGGACCTGATGTCTGGCACGCGCACTGCGTAAAGCTGGATGATGAAGGTATCAGCCTGTTTGCGGCCACCCGCACGGGGGTCGCACACTGCCCCTGCAGCAATATGCGCCTTGCCAGCGGCATTGCCCCCATCCGTCGCATGATGGATGCGGGCATACCCGTCGGGCTGGGTGTAGACGGATGCGCCAGTAACGATGCTGCGCACATGGTGAACGAGGCCCGGCAAGCCCTTTTGTTGGCCCGCGTGGGACGATCCATGCACCCGCCCGAAATTCGAGAAGGCCGCACGTTCTTTGGTTGCGACCTGGGTCCAGCGGAAATGACGGCGCGTGATGCGCTCAACCTGGCCACCCGCGGCGGCGCCCAGGTATTGGGTCGCCCCGATATTGGGCATCTTGCAGTGGGCATGTGCGCCGATCTGGCGCTCTTTGACTTGGACACTCTGGGCTTTGCCGGCGGAGCGGTGCATGACCCGATCGGCGCCCTGCTGTTGTGCGCAAGCCCGCAGGCGGCCTATACCATCGTCAACGGCCAGGTCGTGGTGCGTGATGGACAGATCACCACGGTCGATCTGGGGCCACTGCTGGAGCGGCACAACGCATTGGCTGTGCAACTGGCGCAACAGGCGCGCTAGGACCGGGATTCAGTCAACCGCAGCACCGCTCTCAAACCACTGCTTGATCAGGGCACGCTCCGCCTCGGTAATACCGGTGGCATTGTTCAGCGGCATTACCTTTGTGACCACCGCCTGCTGGTAAATATTCTGGGCATGGAGCTTCAGGCCCGCGGGTGAATCCAGCCGAACGTTCTTCATCTGCACCTGCGCGCCGTGGCACATATAGCAGCGCTGCTCCAGCACAGCCTGCATCGTCTTATAGGCGATTGATCCGCCAGCCCCCGTGGAACCTGCGTGGACAGCTCCTGAAGTAATAGCACCAGAATCGGCCACTGGCGCAGGCTTGAGCCAAACGACCAAACCAATGATCGCCACGACGCCAGCCAGCGCATAGGGCCACGGGTGCCCATTGCGCCCCAGCTTGAAGCCATGGCGCAACACAAAAAACTGGCGAATGGCAGCCCCGGCGAACATCATCAGTACCAGCACAACCCAGTTTTGTGGGTGGGTGTAGGTAAAACTGTAGTGGCCGCTGAGCATGGCAAACAACACCGGCAGCGTGAAGTAGGTGTTGTGCACGCTGCGCTGCTTGCCCCGTTTGCCATAAATTGGATCCACAGGTCGCCCGGCCTTCAGATCAGCCACCACCGTCCTTTGGCCAGGAATGATCCAGAAGAACACATTGGCGCTCATGGTCGTGGCCATCATTGCGCCGACCAGCAGAAAGGCGGCCCTGCCTGCGAACCAGTGGCACGCCAGCCATGCTGCAAGCGCCACCAACACGGCCAACATCGCGCCAACGATCGCGTCGCCATTCTTGCGCTGACCAAAGGTCCGGCAGATCGCGTCATAGGCCAGCCAGAAAACCACCATGAAGGACAGCGCCACCGCAATGGCGGTCGCTGGTGCCCAATCCATCACCGACTTGTCGATCAGGTAGGTGCTGGCGCTCCAAAGATAAGAAACGGTGAAGAGCGAGAAGCCACTCAACCAGGTGCTGTAGCTCTCCCAATAAAACCAGTGAAGGTGGGCGGGCAGTTGGGGCGGCGCCGCAGCAAACTTGACCGGGTGGTAGAAGCCGCCGCCATGCACGGCCCACAACTCGCCGCTGACGCCGTCGCGCTTTAACCCCTCATCAACCGGTGGTGTGAGACTACTGTCCAGAAACACAAAATAGAACGACGAGCCAATCCAGGCAATGGCGGTGATGACGTGGACCCAACGCAACAGCAGATTGGCCCAGTCCAGCAGATAACTTTCCATGCGAAGTGTTCTCCTTGGCGTTACCTCAAAGTGTATACACTTTTACACTGATTGGGCTGCCTCCGCCATAACTTGCAAGATTTGGGCCGCAACGGCCACTGCAATCACTTCGGGGCGTTTGTCCGCAATACCGGGCACGCCGATGGGGCAGGTCACATGATCCAGTTCAGCCTGGCTGAAGCCACGCTCCTCCAGACGATGCCGGAATGACGCCCACTTGGTCTTACTTCCAATCAGCCCGATGTAGGGCAGGTCTCCCCGTTCGCGCCAACGCATCAGACATGCAGCCACCACATCCAGGTCTTCGGCATGGTTGAAGCTCATGATCAGCACGCGCGCATGAGGCATCAAGTCGGCCACTGCGGCGTGGACTGGATCGCTATGCTCACAGCGCACCCTGCTGGACAGCTCGGGGGGGAAAATCTCGTCACGGCTGTCGATCCACGTCAGATCCAAGGGCAAATTCAGCATCACCTGAACAACAGCACGCCCTACGTGGCCGCCGCCAAACAACGCTACAGGTGTGCGCGGACCAAGCAGTTGCCGCTTCAACCGGTCCCTGTCGGGCGCACCCACCCGCTCAAAATGCAATACTACTTCGCCGCCGCAGCACTGCCCCAGACTGGGCCCCAGTGCATAGCGCACCACGGTTGGTGCCTTTCGTTGCTGCAGAAACTGGCGCGCGTAGGCAGTGGAGTCAAATTCAAGACGACCGCCACCTACAGTACCCACGGTGGTATCAGCAAACACCGCCATCCACGCACCCGCATCACGAGGAGCCGAGCCGCGAGTGGACTGCACGGTTACCAGAACCGCCGCATGGTCTTCAAGCTGCTTTAGGAATTGAGATGACTCGCTCACATCCGGATACCTTTTTGTTGCCGCGTTTGGCATAAATACACAAAATTCAGCCACAGTATGCCTTTGCACCACCGCACCACAACCGCATGATTTCAAACCACACGAACCGCATACTGAGCCGATCGGGTCTGTGGGCCTGCGTGGCCAGCATCGTAGCGGGCTGCACGAGCGGACCATCCACTACCCCACCCGGCCCGCCGCCCACCGACATGTCACCCGCTACACCAATCCCAAAACCGTCAACGGGTTCCGCTGCCCCCACATCGTCCTACGCCGGCACGCCGCGCGACTACCGCCGCGATGCCGCCACCCACCTTTACGCAAAGTACAGCTCGCGTATCTACACCGGCAAAATGCCGCCCATGCTGCATGCGGTGGGAGTGCTACAAGTCGAGATCAATGGCAAAGGAGTTGTGACTGGACTGCACTGGATGCGCGCGCCCAGTCACGCCCCCGACGTGGTGGCCGAAATTGAGCGCTCGGTGCGCTCGGCGTCCCCGTTCCCGGCACCCGTCAAAATGGGCCGCGTAACCTACACCGACACCTGGCTGTGGGACCAGAGCGGACAATTCCAGCTCGACACACTAACCGAAGGTCAGCTCTAGCCAGTGCTATGTACTAGCAACCTGGGCGTTTTTAAAACCGCTCACTCTGTCCATTCAGGTGCAGGCCGCCACGCAGCCACCCAGGCTGGCATATCGGCACCGGGCATTGGTCGAGCGATACCATAGCCCTGCACCTGCTCGCAACCCATTTGCAGCAAGCGGGTTCCGTGTGCCACCGTCTCCACGCCTTCAGCGATGACCTGCCGTTTGAAGGCGCTTGCCAAGCCGATCACACCTTCCAGAATCGCCAGGTCATCGGGGTCGTCAAGCATGTCGCGGACAAAGCTCTGGTCCATCTTGAGCAGCGTGACCCGCAAGCGCTTGAGGTAGGTCAGAGACGAGTAGCCGGTTCCAAAGTCGTCCAGTGCGAAGTTCACCCCAAAGCGGGCACATTCATCAATCACCTGTGACACCTGCGCCATGTCTTTGAGCGCACTGGTCTCCAATATCTCCAACTCCAGGCAGCCCGGCTGCAATTGCGGATGCGCCGCCAGAATAGTTTGCAAGCGTTCCACAAAATTGGCCTGTTGCAACTGTCTCGCGCCCACATTGACACTGACAGGAATGTCCAGGCCGTCACCACGCCAGGCTTCAACTTGTTTCAAGGCCGTTTCAATGACCCACTCGCCAACTTGAATCGCCAGCGGGTCGTCTTCAAACACAGGAAGGAATGCCGCGGGTGGCAGCAGGCCGCGCTCTGGGCTTTGCCAACGGATCAAGGCCTCTGCACCAATGACCCGACCGCTGCGCATATTGACTTTTGGCTGGTAGTACAAAACCAGCTCTCCGTCCTCCAAGGCGTGGCGAATATGGTCCAGACTTTCGTGGTGGCCCCGAATGCTGCTGTCCTGTTCGGCATCAAACACGTGATACCGATTTTTGCCTGCCAA
The DNA here is from genome assembly GCA_037143475.1 of Burkholderiales bacterium. Lineage (GTDB taxonomy): Bacteria > Pseudomonadota > Gammaproteobacteria > Burkholderiales > Burkholderiaceae_C > Allorhodoferax. The sequence goes on from JBAWYQ010000040.1 coordinate 13,519, forward strand.
CTTGGCCTGGTACATGGCCTGGTCTGACTGGCGCAGTAACTGGTCAGCATCCACGTCCAGTAATTGGGGGTAAAAAGTCACTCCCAGGCTGGCTGAAACCTGCAACTTCAGGGCACCCATCATCACCGGCTCAGCCGCCGCTTTTAACAATCGATCCAGCATCGGCAGGCTGGCATTTGCGTGGTCCAAATCGACAAAAACGGCAACAAACTCGTCTCCGCCCATGCGGGCCAGCGTGTCACCTTCGCGTAGCGTCTCTTTCATGCGCCGGGCCAGCGCAATCAACAATTCGTCACCCACATCATGGCCATGCTGGTCGTTGATGCTCTTGAAACTATCCAGATCCAGATAGACCACCGCCAATTGCTGGCCACGCCGCTGGACCTGGATCATGGCCAGATGCAACCGGTCGGAAAGTAGTAGCCGATTGGGAAGATTGGTCAGCGCGTCGAAGTGGGCCATGTGCTCCAACTGATCCTGATGTGCCTTGTTGGCGGTCACGTCGCGTGCAATCAGAATAAAGCGTTGTTGGTGGCCTGCAACCACGCGCATGGGTGCAACCGAGAGGTCAAACCAACGTTCGCCTTGCTGCAGCTGAAGAGCGTAGGACCTTCCGCTGGAGAAACCCTTCTCGGCGGCCTCGGCAATTGCCACGGAAATGACGGAGGCCACCTCAGTCGGCAAAACATCGGAAAAGGTCTTTCCCAAAAATACGTCGGGCGGTGCCGCCAGTAAATCAGAACGGTGTGAGTGGTAGTTGTAAATGCGACCATCCAGCCCCACTTCGAACAACAGGTCGGGCAAGGCGTCGAGCATGGCCTGCAATTGGTTTTCGCTTTGCTGCAGGGACTTTTCGCTTTCGCTGTAAGTCTCGATTGCGTCCTGAAGGCCCGCGGCCAGGCGCTGAATCAAACCAAAAAGCAGCAACGCAGTAACGGCAACAAACAACCAGCCCTTGACCATGCTGACCCGGGTCATCGTATTCGGGTCGGTGAACAGCCATGCCACCGCCTTATCCGAAAGCAGTATCCAAAGGCTCGCGAATGCAGCGTACACCAACACGATGCGCAGTGCTGCCCCCGACCCAGACGTGGTGTGCATGGAATCGCTCATGTAGGGATCATCGCCAATTCCACCGTGTCCCGCAACAGTTTCAGCGTAGCCAACTGCGTGAGGGTAGCGGGTCTAAGTGAACTGGTGGCCAGCGACACCTTGGTGCGCAGCACTGGTTCGTTGATCGTGCGAACTGTAAAAGCAGATGGCCGCACGGAATTGACCACCGCGTTGCGAGACAAAACGGCACAGCCCGCACCGTCGGCCACCAAGTCAAGGATGGCAGACACGCCGTCGATCTCCAGTGCAATGTTGGGGCGGCAGCCAATATTCGCCATTTCCGACTCGATGTGCATGCGAATCGCATTGGGTCTGCTCGGTATCACCAGGGGAAGCTGCGAGACAGTCTTGAGTGAAATCGGGCCAGGCGCCGAGTCGTCCAAAAAGCCTGGGGGCCGCAGTTGAACCAGCAACAGGTCTTCCTCCAACAAGGGGGCAATCTCCACCTCGGCGGTGGGCTTTGCGTTGTACAGCACGGCAATATCGAGTCGCCCGTTGACCAACGACTCCTGCATCGCAACTGATAGACCCTCGCTGATGGAAATGGTGGCGTCTGGCATCTGGCGTCGGAAGGCGCGTGTAAACGGCACGGTCAACACGCGCGCCAAACTACTGGGCAGACCCACCGCAACCCGACCCGCCAGGGAACCGCGCACACGCCCAAGCTCCTCGCGAGCCCGGTCCACTTGGTGCAATATGCCGCGCCCGTGGGCCAGAAGCAGTTTGCCCGCCTCGGTCGGTATCGCCCCACGGCCGTTGCGGGTCAGCAGCGTTTGGTGTAGTTCCACCTCCAGCAGGCGCACTTGGCGGCTCAGAGCCGGTTGTGCAATGTCCAGTGCAATGGCGGCTCGGGTGAAACTGCCCAGTTCGGCAACGCGCACAAAGTATTCGAGTTGTTTGAGATCCATGTCCTACTTAAGTGAATAGCCAACGCTTTATTATGCCGATTTGCAATAGCTGATAGTAGTGGCCCTGTCTTACTAAATGCCACTTCGGCGTACACAATTGGTGCCATGCCCACCTCTGCCACCCCTGCGCCGCTGCTCACCGGCATCTCATCCATGGCAACGCGCGAATTGCTGGCCGAATTGACGGCGGCCTATACCGAGCACACTGGGCAAGTCGTGACCATCGCGTCGCTGGGTGGTGTGGACGCCGCCAAGCGCGTGCAGGCAGAAGAAGCGTTTGACGTGGTCATATTGGCGTCTGACGCTATCGACAAACTCATCGCATCTGGCCATTTGCGCCCCGATAGCAAAGTGGATCTGGTGCATTCCGGTGTGGCGGTGGCCGTTCGAAGTGGAGCGCCGCAGCCGGACATCACCAGTGAAAATGCGGTGCGCCATGCAGTGCTGTACGCCAATACACTAAGCTATTCCACTGGCCCCAGTGGCGTGGCACTCGCCAAACTGTTTGAGCGCTGGGGTATCGCAAACCAAATAAAAGACAACATCATCACCGCCCCACCCGGCATGCCGGTGGGGCGCCTGGTCGCCAAAGGTGAGGTGGAGTTGGGGTTTCAGCAATTCAGCGAACTTATTCACATTGACGGCATCACCGTCGTCGGCCCGCTGCCCCCTGACATCCAGATCACGACCACGTTTTCCGCCGCCATCACAACCGGCTGCACCCGTGAGCCCGATGTGCGTGCCCTGCTGGACTTCATGTCCTCCACCGATGCAGCCGCAGCGAAAATTCGTCAGGGTATGGAACCCGTTTGACCCCACCCGATTTTGAAGAACACGAGGAGCATTGCATGATCATCGACTGCCACGGCCACTACACCACCGCGCCCAAGGCGCTGGAGACCTGGCGCAATCAACAAATTGCCGGCATCAAAGACGCGTCCGTGATGCCCAAAGTCGCCGACCTGAAGATCAGCGATGACGAACTGCGCGAGTCCATCGAGACCAACCAGCTGCGCCTGATGAAAGAGCGCGGCTCCGACCTGACGCTTTTCAGCCCGCGCGCCAGCTTCATGGCCCACCACATCGGCGACTTCAATGTGTCCAGCACCTGGGCCGCCATATGTAACGAGCTGTGTTACCGCGTGAGCCAACTGTTCCCTGACCATTTTGTACCCGTGGCCATGCTGCCCCAAAGCCCGGGCATCGACCCAGCCACCTGTATCGCTGAACTGGAGAAGTGCGTCAAGGAATATGGCAACGTCGGCATCAACCTGAACCCGGACCCCAGCGGCGGCCACTGGACATCCCCCCCGCTGAGCGACAAGGCCTGGTACCCGATCTACGAGAAGATGGTGAAATACGACATCCCCGCCATGATTCACGTCAGCACCAGCTGCAACGCCTGTTTCCACACCACCGGCGCACACTATCTGAACGCGGACACGACGGCATTCATGCAGTGTCTGACCAGTGATCTATTCAAGGAATTTCCTACCCTGAAGTTTCTGATCCCCCACGGCGGCGGTGCGGTGCCCTACCACTGGGGGCGTTTCCGTGGCCTGGCGCAGGAACTGAAAAAGCCGCTATTGCAGGAGCACCTGCTGAACAATATCTTCTTCGACACCTGCGTCTACCACCAGCCGGGTATCGACTTGCTCAACACCGTGATTCCGGTAAAAAATGTGCTGTTTGCCAGCGAAATGATTGGCGCGGTACGCGGCATAGACCCAGAGACCGGTCACTATTTTGACGACACCAAGCGCTACATCGAGGCGTCCAAAATCCTGAGCGATGCCGACCGCCACCAGATTTACGAAGGCAATGCCAGACGAGTGTTCCCACGACTGGACGCCGTGTTGAAAGCAAAGGAAGCCAAATGAACAACCTAGGCATAGTCCACCGCACCATCACCCGGGCCGACAAGGCAGCGGTAGAAAAACTCTCCCGCTTCGGCGTAGCCACCATCCATGAGGCCATGGGCCGCGTGGGCCTGATGAAGCCCTATATGCGCCCCATTTACACCGAAGCAAAAATCTGCGGCACAGCAGTGACCGTGCTGCTGCAACCTGGCGACAACTGGATGATGCACGTAGCGGCCGAGCAGATACAGCCTGGCGACGTGGTGGTGGCCGCCTGCACCACCGACAACGAAGATGGCTTTTTTGGCGACCTGCTGGCCACGTCCTTTCAGGCGAGGGGCGCCATGGGCCTGATCATCGATGGCGGTGTGCGCGACGTCAAAGACCTGACTGAGATGAAATTCCCGGTCTTCAGCAAAGCCATCCACGCCAAGGGCACCATCAAGGCGACGCTGGGTTCGGTCAACATCCCCGTAGTGTGTGCCGGCGCCCAGGTCAACCCGGGTGATGTGGTGATCGCCGACATCGACGGTGTGGTGGTGGTCCCTGCAGCCATTGCGCAGCAGGTGGCCGATGCGGCCGAGGCGCGCGAGGCCAATGAGGGCGACAAGCGCGCCATTTTTGCCTCGGGCGTGCTAGGTCTGGACTACTACAAAATGCGTGAAGGACTGGCAAAGGCGGGCTTGAGGTATGTTGATTGAATTTACTGGTAGCGCTTGTCAACAGAGCAACGGAAGCTATAAAAAATATAGCGGACATTTTCCCATCATTAAAATACCCTTGCACTCATCAAACCCATTCAGTCTCCCTTCAAGGAGGCAACACGTATGCCCCTCGCCAAAAGTTCCAAGCACGAAACAAGTTTAGATGGCTTACGCGGTGTAGCCGCATTAATCGTAGTGGTGCACCACTACGCGCTTATGTTCTACCCTGCCATGATATTCAACGACCCCAAACAGGTAAAAAGCGCCTTGGATACTTGGGTAGCGACCACACCACTTGATCTCTTGATTGGCGGGAATTTTGCCGTGTCCCTGTTTTTTGTACTTAGTGCATACGTGCTCACGCGAAAGCATGTGGGTAAACAGGATGGTTTGCCACTGGTCTCCAGTATGGCAAAGCGCTATCCGAGACTTGGAATTCCGGTTTTCACTAGCGTAATGCTGTGCTTCGTGGCGTTGTGGACACGCGTCTTTCTTACCAATGATGGCTGGGAGCTTCTGGCAAGTGGTCAGTGGCATTTTTTTGCCCCGATCATGGCCTCTTTCAAAAACGCTTTAATAGAGGCCACCACGGGTGCTGTCTTCCAAGGTTCGAACACCTTCAATGGTGCCTTATGGACTATGAGTATTGAATTTTATGGATCGCTCGGAGTGTTCCTCTTCATGCTCCTATTTGATCCCCTTGCGTGGCGTTGGCGCTTGGTGCTGTATTGCATTGCCCTCACTCTGTCTTGGGGCACTTTTTATATGGCCTTCATCTTGGGATTAATCCTGTCGGAAATGCAAGCACACCAGATCAAGCGACTCCAATGGATCGGAGCCCGCAGTTGGGTCATCGCCTTGCTAATGGGCGTGGGATTGTTTCTGGGATCCATCCCCATTTACTTCCCGGTGTGGGATGGAACCATGTACGCGTTTCTACCCCGAGGGGAGTGGCCCCACATCTACCACATCCTTGGAGCACTCTGTGTAGTGACCGCAGTCGTCAGCAGCACAAAGCTACGAGTGATGCTGGAGTCGCCTTTTTGCAACTTTCTCGGCACCATCTCCTTTGCCATGTACCTTGTCCATGTCGTGGTGCTAGAGTATTTTGCTCGTTCAACGGTAAAACTGTTGGAGTCAACCATGGGCTACCACTGGGCAACAGGCATCACTTTGCTGCCTACAGTGGGGCTGGTATTTTTTGCATCTTGGTATTTTTGCCACTGGGTTGATAAACCCGCGATCCAATTCGCCAGCTGCGTGGGGCGCCACATTGAGAAACGCTGCCGACCCAATGTATCCACTGCCAAAAAAATGGAATTTGGCTCAAATTAATGTTTTTATGGTGCGCAAAGTTCACAGCAACAGCGCATGTACTGTGCGTAGTCAGCTATCAAAGCTAGTTCAAATGGAGGACAAACAGAGCACGCTACATATCTGTGCAATTCGCCTAGCGCGAACTTTCCCGCCTTTATTGGAAAAATGCAGAACTTTGTTTCGCTTGATTTGAATTTCGCCGGTTTTTTTCACGGAAAAAGCTCTTCTTTGTAGTCTTGCAGTTTTAGCTAGCCAGTCGCTATACCCTACAGAATAAGCGCAAGCAGCTATCTAATTTATAGCACCATTACCTCTCAGCCCCCTGACTCTTATGACAACTTTCCCCAAAACACCCGACTGGATAGATTGGTTCAGCAATCCCAGCAAGCCCCGCTTCCAACTGCCGCCTGGCAGCGTGGATGCGCACTGCCATGTGTTTGGCCCCGGCGACCAGTTCCCGTATGCGCCGGAGCGCAAGTACACGCCATGTGATGCTTCCAAGGAGCAGTTATTTACACTGCGCGACCACCTGGGCTTTGACAAGAACGTGATTGTGCAAGCCACCTGCCACGGCTCGGACAACCGGGCACTGGTCGATGCATTGAAGCACAGCGGCGGCAAGGCCCGCGGCGTGGCTACGGTGAACCGCAGTGTGACGGATACCGAGCTGGCAGACATGCATGCCGCCGGTGTGCGTGGCACGCGCTTCAATTTTGTGCGCCGACTGGCCGATTTCACGCCACGCGAGGTGCTGCTGGAAATTGCCAACCGCATCGCCCCGCTGGGCTGGCATGTGGTGGTGTATTTTGAGGCTGCCGACCTGGCCGAGTTGTACGACTTCTTCACCGCGCTGCCCACCACCGTGGTGGTGGACCACATGGGCCGCCCGGACGTGCGCAAGCCAGTGGAGGGACCCGAGTTCGCGCTGTTTGTCAAAATGATGCGCGAGCACAGCAACATCTGGAGCAAGGTGAGCTGCCCCGAGCGACTCAGCGTAGTCGGCCCCAGGGCCTTGAATGGTGAACAGCGTGCCTACCAGGACGTAGTGCCTTTTGCGAAGCACTTGGTGGAGACATTTTCTGAGCGTGTTTTGTGGGGCACCGACTGGCCACACCCCAACCTGAAGGACCACATGCCCGATGATGGCTTGCTGGTTGACTTCATCCCCCAGATTGCCACCACGCCGGAATTGCAGCGCAAACTGTTGGTGGACAACCCTACTCGCCTTTACTGGGGAACGTGATCATGTCACTTGACAAACCTTACCTGGACGTGCCCGGCACAACCGTTTTTGATGCAGAACAAAGCCGCAAGGGTTACCACCTGAACCAGTTTTGCATGTCGCTGATGACCGCCTCCAACCGCGAACGTTTCAAGGCCAATGAGCGCACGTATCTGGACGAATGGGCCATGACCGAAGACCAGAAGCAGGCCGTGCTGGTGCGTGACCTGAACCGCTGCATTGGCCTGGGCGGCAACATTTATTTCTTGGCCAAGATTGGTGCAACCGACGGCAAGAGCTTTCAACAAATGGCCGGCAGCATGACCGGCATGGCCGAAGACGAGTACCGCAACATGATGATTAGGGGTGGCCGCTCGGTCCAAGGCAATCGATTCATTGGCGAAGACGGCGATGCCCAAGCCCAGAACCAACCGCAAGGCAGCGCTGGAAAACAAGGGGGGCATTGATATGGCACGAATCACTGCTTCTGTTTACACCTCGCACGTGCCGGCCATTGGCGCAGCACTGGACCTTGGCAAGAGCCACGAACCCTACTGGCAACCCGTTTTCAGGGGCTACGAGTTTTCCAAGCAGTGGATGAAGGACAACCAGCCCGACGTCATCTTCCTGGTCTACAACGACCACGCCACGGCCTTCAGTCTGGACATGATTCCGACCTTTGCCATTGGCACGGCCGCCAGCTACCAACCGGCCGATGAGGGCTGGGGGCCACGCCCGGTGCCGGTCGTGCAAGGTCACCCCGAACTGGCCGCGCACATTGCGCAGTCTGTCATTCAGCAAGACTTTGACCTGACTATCGTCAACAAGATGGCCGTAGACCACGGACTGACCGTGCCGCTCTCGCTGATGTGCGGGCAGCCAGAGGCATGGCCCTGCCCGGTGATTCCCTTTGCCGTCAACGTGGTGCAGTACCCCGTACCCAGCGGCCAGCGCTGCTTCAACCTGGGCAAGGCCATCCGCAAAGCCGTGGAGAGCTATGACGAGGACCTGAACGTGCACATCTGGGGAACCGGCGGCATGAGCCATCAGTTGCAGGGGCCACGTGCGGGCCTCATCAACAAGGAATTTGACAACCAATTTCTGGACTGGCTGATTGCGGATCCCGCAGCGGCAGCAGCGATCCCGCACATCGACTTTGTGCGCGAAGCCGGCAGCGAGGGCATTGAGCTGGTGATGTGGCTCATCGCGCGTGGTGCTATGAATGATGTAGCAGGTCATGCAGCATCCACGAGGGCTAGACACCGTTTTTACCATGTACCCGCCAGCAACACGGCTGTCGGTCACCTGATATTGGAGAACACCTGAACATGACTAAAACCATCAAAGTTGCGCTGGCTGGCGCCGGTGCCTTTGGCATCAAGCACCTGGACGGCATCCGTCACATTGACGGTGTTGAAGTCGTCTCGCTGATTAGCCGCGATTTGGAGAAGACCCAGGAGGTTGCCGCCAAATACGGCATTGGCCACGTCACCACCAATCTCGAAGACAGTCTGGCTCTCAAGGAAGTTGATGCCGTCATCCTCTGCACGCCCACGCAGATGCATGCCGAGCAAAGCATTGCCTGCCTGAAGGCGGGCAAGCACGTGCAAGTGGAAATTCCCCTGGCCGACTCGTTGCAGGGCGCGCAAGACGTCGTGGCGATGGCAGAGGCCAGCGGCCTGGTCGCCATGTGCGGGCACACCCGCCGCTTTAACCCCAGCCACCAGTATGTGCACAAAGAAATCACCGACGGGCGCTTCAACATCCAGCAAATGGATGTGCAGACCTACTTCTTCCGCCGCACCAACATGAACGCGCTGGGGCAGGCTAGATCTTGGACCGACCACCTGCTGTGGCACCACGCGGCCCATACGGTCGACCTATTCGCCTACCAGTGCGGCAGCCCCATCGTCAAAGCCAACGCTGTGCAAGGCCCCATCCATCCCGTGCTGGGCATTGCCATGGACATGAGCATCCAGCTCAAGGCCGCCAACGGCGCCATCTGCACGCTGAGTTTGAGCTTCAACAACGAAGGCCCGCTGGGCACCTTCTTCCGCTACATCGGCGACACGGCGACTTACATTGCCCGTTACGATGACCTGTTCAACGGGAAGGAAGAGAAGATTGACGTCAGCCAGGTGGACGTGTCCATGAACGGCATTGAGCTACAGGACCGCGAGTTCTTCGCCGCCATCCGCGAAGGGCGTGAGCCCAACAGCAGCGTTGCCAGCGTGTTGCCCTGTTACCAAGTGCTGCACGATCTGGAGCAGCAACTCAAGGGATAGGTCATGAAGGGTTGCGGCCCTTATCCAGGACCAACACCATACGGCGGCGGCACCATGGCCACGATGCGCGAAAACAGCGCCCGAAACTCGCCAGTGGGGCCGGACCACGGATCTTTGTTGGCCTCGAACGCTGCGTCAATACCGGCCCAGTCGTGCGGGGCCAGGCGCTTGCGCGCAAGCGGCAGCAGTTCGCGTTCTTCCATGCCAATGTGCTTCCACGTTGCCTCAATGTAAATGCGGGCTTGTGCATCAAAGGCGTCAAAGCCCGCACTGCCAGCCGAGCGGTAGGCACGCAGGGCATCGCGCAGCGCCAGGGTGCTTTTCGCGCCATGCAGGTGGTCTTGCTGCAGCTTGGCAATCAGCTCGGCCGCCTCGGGTATCACCTCCAGAATCTTGACGAACAGCACGTCGTCTTCCTTGGGGTGGTGCAGCTTGTCGGGCACTTCGGTGATGTACTCGATCAGGGCGTCCAGCAGGGCGAAATCGCATGCCAGGGTGCCCGCGCGGATGCCGTCCAGCACAAAGCGGAAGGCCTGCACGACGGCGCCCAGGGCGCGGTGTTCGGCGTGGATGATGTCGATGGCTTTCATGGGGAGTCTCGTTTTGGGGTGCGCATGTCAGTGGGCTGCAACGCCCAGCCAGCCGTCGAGCAGGGCGCTATCGTCGAGCAGGGCCTGCGCTGCGCCCTGGTAGACGCTTCGTCCCCGCTCCAGCACCAGGGCTTGGCGGGTCAGCGGCAGAATCTGGCGCGCATGCTGCTCCACCAGAATCACGGCCA
>JBAWYQ010000041.1:0-23435 GCA_037143475.1 Burkholderiales bacterium
GGTACAGGTGTAGGAGTTGGTACAGGTGTAGGAGTTGGTGCAGGTATCGGAGTTGGTGCAGGTGCAGGTGTGGTTTCCGGCAGTGTCGGGTCAGTTGGCATGGCACTCTGAACAGTCACCAGTGTGAGGTCTGTTGGAGTAGTAGCTGGCTGATCCGCCCGGTCAATCGACAACGGGGCAACGACTTCCTGAATACGAAGTAGGCGCACAAAGCTATGTGCATCACTTCCATCCCCGCCGGTAAGGCCCAAAGCCGTCGATTCAAGTTGCGCTGAAAGATCTCCGCCAGATGCAATGATCTTGGCAACTTCTGCCGATCCACCATTCAAGCTCAACAGCGCAGCTTCAGTCTTGTCGCTGGGCACAGAGCCTAGTAGGCTTGCATCAATTAGCACCTCGCGCCCGGACGCAATGGTCAATGGCTGCCCATTTGGGAGAGCCAGTTCCATCCTCGCACCTTCCTCAGTGATGACTTGCTGGCCTTCCTGTACCTCGTCACCAACATTCAAGGGGTGACGATTTCCATTGGCATCGACTATCCAGGCTTTGCCTTGCAAAATAACAACGATGCCACGAGCCTGAGCGGAGATTTGAGTGGTAGCCATGGGTAGTCTTTCAGAAACAGCAATAACAGATTGCCGTACTGTAGATACCCACGTCGCCTTTGGCTATTGTCCGTGGGGACAGGTCGTCACGTCCTGGCCTATTGAATTCCGTGGACTCTCAGGGCGAGTTGGAGCCGGTCGGTGATGATGAGCTTGCCAAACACTGCGCTCAAATGGGCTTTTACGGTTCGCTCGGAAATTGCGCATTGAGCAGCGATAGCCTGATTAGACGCTCCATTGGCTGCAAGAATGGCAATTTCAATTTCACGAGGGGTCAGGCCGTCGCGCCAAGCTGCGTCCGGGGTTGGTGATTTAGGCACCAGTCGATTGACGCCGTGTAAAAGGCGCTGCATGAGGCTCTTGCCTATCCAAACTTGTCCTGCTTCAACCACCTCTTTGACTTGTTTGAGTGTTAATGCGTCCGAAAAGGCGTGGCAGTACGCGACACATCCAGCATCCAGCGCTTGTATTGCTTCATCGTCATTGGGGTTTGAACTTGCCGCGACGACGCGAATATGGTCACTTCGCAGCATCGAGCTCCATGCATCCGAGTCCCATTTGGGTCGCATTGGGATCGACAGGTCCAGCCAAACCACACAGGGCAATATCGGCTCATGCTGGAAAAATTCGTTTATCTTATCGATCGCAACGGGTTTTGATTTGCCCAATGCCCTCTGCCAGTGAGCCAATAAACCGCTGTCATGGGTGACAAATAGCGTGCTGCGGGCGGGCTTCATCGTTCAGTCATCGCCTTTGCCTTTGCACGTAAAATGGGCTTCATCAAGTAAGCGAGTACTGACTTCTTTCCGGTAAGGATATCGACTTCAGCCACCATGCCCGGAATAATCGGGAACTTCTGTAGGCCGATGCTGCTGGACAGTGTGCGAACACGGACCAAGAAAAACGCATTGCCTTTTTCGTCCACCACTGTATCAGCGCTGATGTGTTCCAGGGTGGCATCGAGTCCGCCATACGTCGCAAAATCGTAGGCGGTGAATTTGACCAGCGCTTTTTGACCTGGGTGCAGAAAGGCGATGTCACGGGGTAGCACGCGCGCCTCCAGCAATAGCGCGTCATCTGACGGCACGACTTCAACCAGATCCCTGCCAGGCTGAACAACTCCTCCCACGGTATTGACTTTGAGCTGTTTGATGGTTCCATTCACCGGGGAGCGGATTTCAGTTTGCTTGACTCTGTCTTCCAGTGCGGAGCTGCCTTCCAGCAATCCGCTCAGTTTTGCGTTGGTTTCGCTGAGTTCCGAGCGGGCAATGTTTCTGAAGGTCAATTCGATCTCCTGGATTTTGCGTGCGCTTTCTGCAACGGCTGACTCCAGTCTGGGAATGTCCGAGTTCGCACTGTCACGCTCGCCCCGGTATCGTGCAACATCACGCTCAAGCCTTAGTAGCTCAACATCCGAAATGGCACCGGACTTTGCCAGCGGACGTGTCATTTCCAGTTCTCTGGCTGTGAGGCTGTAACTTTGGGAGGCTTGTTCACGCTTGGCCCTGACAGAAATCAACTCTTGAGCCCGCTGTGAAGCCTGTTGCCGCGCGACACCTATGGTTGCATCCAACTCCGATCGGCGCGACTCATAGAGTGCGCGTTCCTGCGCCACGACGTCTAGTGCTTCAGCAACCACCTCATCAGGGGGTTGAAATCGGGATCCTTCAGCAAGCGCCTTCAATCGCGTGGCCTTTGCCAGCAGGGAGAGATACTGGGACCGGTTTTCACGCAGCGATGACACCATGCGGGTCGGGTCTACTTTTAGCATCAGGTCCCCAATCTTGACGATTTGCCCCTCTTTGACCAGTATTTCAGAAACGATCCCTCCGTCCAGGCTTTGCAGAACTTGTACTTGTCGAGAGGGAATGACTTTGCCTTCACCGCGCGTTACTTCGTCCAATACTGCGAAATTGGCCCACAACAACAAAACCAGCACCGCTGCGACGCTCATCCAAACCAAAACACGGGCGCCTCGCGGAGTCTGCTCCGCGATGGCCCAGTCGGCCTTGGCATCGAAATCAGCATCCAGTTCGTCGTGTTTTCCAGCCATCGCTTGCATGGCACTGTCCAATGAGCCGGAGCAGCGCCTGTAAAAACGGGCCCAATGTGTCACCAGCCATCCGGCGGATTTCATTTCTTGTTCCATCAAGCAGCCCTGCCCACTCGGCCGCTTTGCAGGGCTTCAATGACCTGTGCTTTCGGACCATCGGCCATGACCTTGCCGTTGTCAATGACGATTAACCGGTCTATCAATTCCAGCAATGAAGTTCGATGCGTAACCAATATGACCGTTTTGCTTTTGGCGAATCGCTGCAGCCGCGCTTTTAACAAATCTTCACTCTGATGGTCCATGGCGCTGCTGGGTTCGTCCAACAGTAAGATGGGTGAGTCATTCAACACCGCGCGCGCGATGCCAACAGCCTGCCGCTGCCCGCCCGAAAGCGATTCGCCGCGTTCACCGATGAGCATATCGAAGCCCCGGGGGTGCCGATTCGCGAACTCGGTCACACCTGCGACCTCGGCCGCGTTGATCACATCCTGGTCGTCAGCAAACGGCGCTCCTAGCGTAATGTTTTCTTTTAATGTTCCAAAGAACAGGCTGACGTCCTGTGACACAAAACCCGCTGCACGGCGCAACTCGGCCGGGTCAATCTGGCGTAGATCAATGCCGTCTATCAAGATGGCTCCCTCAGTCGGTTGGTACAGGCCCAGAACCAACCGCTGGATCGTGGATTTGCCGGAACCTACACGACCAATAAAGGCCACCTTTTCTCCAGCCTGTATCTTGAATGACACATTGCGCAATACGGCTTGTTGGTGTCCGGGGTAAGAGAAGCTGACGTTCTTGAACTCAATAGTTCCCTGAAATCCGTTTCTATGAAGAAAAGCCGAGTCATCGGGCCGCTCGGGTCGGGTCTGCATGTGTCTCTCAATAGACGACAGGCCGCTCTTGGCATTGTGGTACTGCATCAGTAGTCCGGCCACCTGTCCAAAGGGCGCAAGGGCCCGACCCGCCAGCATCGATGCGGCAATGATGCCACCCATGCTGAGCTGGTTGTCCACGAGCAGATAGACACCCACGATCACCATCACGACTGACACAAACTGCTGCAGAAACTGCACCATGCTCATGATGCTGGAAGACAGCAGCTTCAACTTGGTACCGTTTTGTGCCAGAAAAACGGTCGACTGCTCCCATTTGCGCTGGAAGCTGCTTTCCGCCACCATGAACTTGACGGTTTCAATGCCGACAAGGCTTTCAACCAGCGTCGCATTGCGCTGTGAAGTTGCCCTTTGCGTAACTTCAACGAGTTCCTGCATCTTCTGTTGGACGACCAGTGAGGCAACGATCAGGATGCCAATACAAAACAGGGGCGGAACGATCAGCCAGGGAGAAATCCAGGCGATGACAAACAAGAACACAAATACAAAGGGAATGTCCACCAAGGTTGTTATGGTGGCAGAGGCAACAAACTCACGGACCGATTCGAAGGCCCGCAAGTTGGCCGCAAACGAACCAACCGAGGCCGGCCGGTCCGCCATGCCCAACCCAAGAACGCGTTCCATGATCCGCGCGGAGAGCGTGACATCAATGCGTTTTCCGGCCGTATCCAGTATGTAGGCACGCAGTATTCGTAGAAGCGTGTCGAACACCATCATCAGAAATACGCCGATGGCCAATACCCACAGTGTCTCTTCCGCCCGGTTCGGTACGACCCGGTCATAAACCGTCATCGAAAACATCGGCATCGCTAGAGCGAAAATATTGATCAGCAGTGCTGCAAGCAAGCTGTCGCGGTACAAGCGCCAGTTTTGAAACACAACGCTCCAAAACCAATGCTGCGACTTCAGTTCACCCGTATCTGGCGAGCGGGGATCAAATTTGAAGACCGGACGGACAAAGCAGACGATCCCCGCATACAGGCTATCCAGTTCTTCACGCGTCAACACATCGGATGATTCGCCGTTCTCCGGAAACCGGACCCGCGCTTCCCCTGACTGAAGCCATTCCAATAACAGACAGGCCTGGTTTTCTTTGAGCAGCAGAATAACTGGCAAGAGGCCGGGGCGCAAATTGTCCATTGAGCGGCGTGCCAGTTTGGCTGTCAGGCCTGCCCTTGCTGCTGCACGTGGTAACAGGTCGGGTGTGATGCGATTGCCTTCAAGCGGCAGGCCGGCTGATAGAGCTTCAAGGGTGGTGGTAATGCCAAAAATATTGGCAATGGCAATGACGCTGTCAAGTAAAGGATCAAAACGAACGCTGTGCTCGCCAATTCGCCGCGCGCTTGAGTTGTTCGCTGCTTGGTCGGCAGGCATTGGGGTTGGCATGGTCATCAGGCAATCAATCGGTCAGATGTGCCGGTCAAAGGATTCGGTCATCGTTTCCCAATAAATTCAATGCACCGTGAATGCGGGTGCGAAGCCCTTTTCGGACCAACAATTTCTTTTGTGCCGCTACAGGCAGGTCGGTGTGGTGAATCACGTTTTTGAGGATGAGAGTGTCTATCAGATCTTCCAAAACCCGGACGAAGTCGGCGTCAGCCGCATCGAAAGATGGTTCGTCGGTCGTTTTGAAAAAAAGTTGAATTTCAGGGTCGTTCTCGTTCAACAATTCGCTGCCGGCCAACACTTCCCGGGAAACCGATTGAATTGCACCGTTAGCATCGCGATAAACGTAGAACATGGTTTCTGTGCTCTGGGGAAAACGGTTTGGAAACGGAGTTGACTGATGTGCATCTCCTAAATTTATATGTTAGCACCCGGTGTTTTGTACGAGGAACGGCCTAAAGGGGTGGGGCGGTTTCATTATTCGCCGGCCTGAATTGTTGCAATGACTCCGCCGCCCAGGCAGATCTCGCCGTGATACAGCACCGCTGACTGTCCAGGCGTAGCGGCCCACTGGGGTTGTTCGAACTGTAGGGAAAAGTGTTGCAGGTTGGCGCTCATTAGCTGACATACGGCGTCACTTTGGCGGTAACGGGTCTTGGCTGACTGAGATGGCTCTTTTGGCACAGCGCCAGCAACCCAACTGGCGCTTTGCGCGCTTAGAAAAGTAGATTGCAGCCAAGGGTGCTCATGGCCCTGCACAACCCATAGTGTGTTGGTTTGCATATCTTTACGCGCGACGAACCAAGGGGCGTGCTCTCCGCCGCCCTTTTGAGCGCCTTTGGCCTTGATGCCGCCAATGCCAAGGCCCTGACGTTGGCCCAGCGTATAGAAGCTCAAGCCAACGTGCTCCCCAATCATGCGTCCCCGCGCGTCGCGGATGGGGCCTGCTTCCTTGGCAATGTAGCGGTTCAGAAAGTCCCGGAACGGTCGTTCTCCAATGAAACAAATGCCCGTGGAGTCTTTCTTCTTCGCGTTAGGAAGCCCAATGTCCTGAGCAATTTGGCGTACCTGGGTCTTGTGTAGCTCCCCGATCGGAAACAGGGTCTTGGAGAGTTGGGCCTGGTTGAGTCTGTGCAAAAAGTAGCTTTGGTCCTTGGAGGGATCAATTCCTTTAAGTAGTTCGTGCAATTCCGTAGTGGGATTTCGGCGCACGCGTGCATAGTGACCGGTTGCGATCTTTTCGGCACCAAGGCGCATGGCATGGTCCAGAAATGCCTTGAACTTGATCTCCGCGTTGCACAGGATGTCCGGGTTTGGGGTGCGTCCGGCCTGGTATTCGGCCAAAAACTCGGCAAACACGCGGTCTTTGTATTCGGCGGCGAAATTAACATGCTCAATCTCGATATCCAGCACATCGGCAACCGCAGCTGCGTCTACAAAATCGATGTTTGACGTGCAGTAACCGGGGCCGTCTTTGGCAACCCCTGCCGGGCGGTCATCATCCTCCCAGTTTTTCATAAAAATCCCGATGACCTCGTGCCCTTGTTGTTTCAACAGATGTGCTGTCACCGCCGAATCGACGCCTCCACTCAGGCCTACCACCACACGTTGTTTGCTCATAGCGTGATTTTACGGATGCGCCGCGACACCCACCCAAGTTGATGGGATTTTGGATGTCCAGCGTCTATATTGATGCTGTTTGACAAACATCATGCTTGCCCCCTATCAGAACCGGGGTATTTTCAGTTAAGCTTTCCGGTGGCTTACGCAGCGCTGGCATGTCTGGTGGTGCGCTGAGTGTGGTCTCTTGAAATAACTAAGCTGAGGAGTCGCTTCATGGAAACTGGTGTATCGGCAGGAACGGCGCAGCGCATTGGCGTTCCGCGAGAGATTTTCCCCCTGGAGAAACGTGTGGCGACGGTCCCAGAGGTGGTGGAAAAGCTCATCAAGTTGGGCTTCAAGGTGGCTATAGAGTCTGGCGCTGGTGATTCGGCCAACTTCAGTGACGATTCATACCGTGCTGTTGGCGCGGAAGTCATCGAGGGGGCCGCCGCGTTGTGGGCTGCTTCAGATATCGTGTTCAAGGTGCGCGGCCCAAGCGCCGACGAAGTTGGCCTGCTGCGCGAAGGCGGAACGCTGGTCAGCTTTATCTGGCCGGCTCAAAACCCCGACTTGATGCAGCAGCTCACCGCCAAAAAGGCGACCGTACTGGCTATTGACGCGCTGCCACGTATGCTGAGTCGGGCCCAGAAGATGGACGCATTAACCTCCATGGCTGGTGTTACGGGCTACCGCGCTGTCATTGAAGCTGCTAACGCTTTCGGGCGCTTTTTCAACGGCCAGATCACTGCCGCGGGCAAGGTCCCTCCGGCCAAGGTATTCATCGCCGGCGCCGGTGTGGCCGGTTTGGCTGCCATCGGCACCGCTGCAGGCCTTGGTGCCATTGTGCGAGCCAACGACACCCGTGCCGAGGTGGCCGATCAGGTCACGTCATTGGGCGGCGAATTCGTGAAGGTTGATTATGAGGAAGAAGGCGGCGGAGGCGGCGGAGGCGGCTACGCCAAGGTCATGAGCGAAGGTTTTCAGCAAGCCCAGCGCGAGATGTACGCTAAGCAGGCCAAGGAATCGGACATCATCATTACCACTGCGCTGATCCCGGGCAAGCCTGCACCTAAGCTCATTACGGCGGAGATGGTGAAGAGCATGAAGCCGGGCAGCGTCATTGTTGATATGGCGGCCGAGCAGGGTGGCAACTGCGAACTGACCGTTCCGGGGGAGGCCGTGGTCAGGCACGGCGTGACCATCGTCGGCTACACCGACTTGGCCTCGCGCCTTGCGAAGCAATCTTCGACGCTGTACTCTACCAACCTGTTTCGACTTTCTGAGGAACTTTGCAAAACCAAGGACGGCATCATCAACGTCAACATGGAAGATGATGCCATCCGCGGCCTGACCGTCACCAAGGACGGCACCATCACTTGGCCAGCACCGGCACCGAAACTACCTGCAGCCGCAACCGCGCCTGCAAAGGCTGCCACAGCGCCTGCAGCGAAAAAGGGCGGTCATGGCCATGGTGGCGGTGACAGCGAGCCCATGGCGGGCAGCAAACTGGCCATCTTTTTTGGCGTTGCAGCGGCATTGTTCTGGCTTATAGGGGCGAGTGCGCCACCGGCATTTTTGGGTCACTTCACGGTCTTTGTGCTGGCCTGCTTTGTGGGGTACATGGTGGTCTGGAACGTTAAACCAGCGTTGCACACGCCCTTGATGAGCGTAACCAACGCGATCAGCAGCATCATTGCGATTGGTGCGCTGGTCCAGATTTCACCGATTGTCGGCGCTGCGAGTCGACCTGATAGTTTGATCACCTGGGTGGCCGGTGCCGGTATTGTGCTAACCGCTATCAATATGTTTGGCGGCTTTGCCGTCACCCAGCGCATGCTTGCCATGTTTCGCAAATAAGAAGAGGGGCAATTCATGTTTTCTACAGAACTGGCAACCGTCTCCTATATCGGAGCGACGATTCTTTTCATTCTGAGCCTGGGTGGCCTGTCCAACCAGCAAACCGCCCTGCGCGGCAACCTCTACGGCATGATTGGTATGACCATTGCTGTGCTGGCCACTGTGTTCGGACCTCAGGTCACGGGCGCGGGTATCCCCTGGATTATTGGTGCCATGCTTATTGGTGGCAGCATAGGTTTGTACGCGGCGCGTACCGTGCAGATGACACAAATGCCCGAGCTGGTGGCATTGATGCACAGCATGGTGGGCCTGGCGGCCATGCTGGTGGGTTTCTCCACCTTTATTGATCCAGAGGCTTCCAAAGGCTTCGTCGGAGCGGCCAAGTCCATCCATGAAATGGAGATCTATATCGGTATCCTGATCGGGGCCGTGACGTTCTCAGGCTCGATCATTGCGTTTGGCAAGTTGTCGGGCCGCATCGGCGGCAACCCCCTATTGCTGCCGGGACGCCACTGGTTGAATTTGGCGGGTCTGCTGGTCGTGATCTGGTTTGGCCGAGCATTCATGAACGCCCACACCATTGACGACGGCATGATGCCGCTGATGGTGATGACCGTGATCGCCCTGTTGTTTGGTATCCACATGGTGATGGCCATCGGCGGCGCCGACATGCCGGTGGTGGTGTCCATGCTCAACAGCTACTCTGGCTGGGCAGCTGCGGCTACCGGGTTCATGCTTTCCAATGACCTGCTGATCGTGACCGGGGCCTTGGTGGGTTCCAGTGGCGCCATTCTGTCATACATCATGTGCAAGGCCATGGCGCGCAGCTTCATCAGCGTGATTGCCGGTGGTTTCGGTACTGCCAGTGCTGCCCCCGCACCTGCTGGCGGCCCAGCTCAACCGGCTGGAGAGGTCTTTCCGATCCTGGCATTGGAAACCGCCGAGTTGATGCGTGAGGCCAAGAGCGTGATCATTGTTCCTGGCTACGGCATGGCAGTGGCACAGGCGCAGCATACAGTTTATGAGATCACCAAGCTACTTCGCGCAAAAGGTGTCAACGTCCGTTTTGGCATTCACCCGGTGGCGGGACGTATGCCCGGACACATGAACGTGCTGTTGGCCGAAGCCAAGGTGCCGTATGACATCGTTTTCGAAATGGACGAACTCAACGACGATTTTCCGAAAACTGACTTGGTCATGGTGATTGGTGCGAATGACATCGTCAACCCTGGTGCGCAGGACGATCCGAATAGTCCGATTGCAGGCATGCCCGTGCTGGAGGTTTGGAAAGCGAAGACTTCCATTGTCATGAAGCGCAGCATGGCATCGGGCTATGCGGGCGTTGACAACCCGCTGTTCTACAAAGACAACAACCGTATGCTGTTTGGTGATGCCAAGAAGATGCTGGACGAAGTGCTGACCGCGCTAAAAGCTTGACGCCCTTTTTGACTAGGGAAAACACCAAGCAAGTCTGGTGTGCTTTCCTTGGACGTTCAAAGGCAGAATAGGCGGCTACATTAACGTTGGATTAGGCAAGCATGACAGACCGTATTTGGCTCGATAGTTACCCCAAAGGCGTAGCCGCCGATATCGATGTTACGGCTTACGTGTCCCTGGTTGCGCTGATGGAGGAAAGCTTCAAGAAGTACGCCAATCGAGTGGCCTACAACTTCATGGGCAAGGATGTAACCTATGCCCAGACCGACAGTTTGAGTCAGGCGTTTGCAGGTTATTTGCAAAGCCTGGGCTTGGGCAAAGGTGACCGGGTCGCCATCATGATGCCCAATGTGCCGCAATACCCGGTGGTTGTGGCCGGAATCTTACGTGCGGGCTATGTCGTCGTGAATATCAATCCGCTGTACACGCCGCGTGAGTTGCAGCACCAATTGAAGGACTCGGGCGCCAAGGCCATCGTCATTATTGAGAACTTTGCCACCACGCTGGAAAAGTGCATTTCGGCCACCCCGGTCAAGCATGTGGTGCTTTGCTCCATGGGTGATCAATTGGGGTTTCTCAAGGGTGCCTTGGTTAACTATGTCGTGCGCAATGTCAAGAAAATGGTGCCCGCCTACAGCTTGCCCGAAGCGGTGCGATTCAATGCTGCCATCGCTTCCGGAACCAAGGCACCATTCAGCAAGCCGGAAATTAAGGCCGATGATGTTGCCGTACTGCAGTACACAGGAGGCACCACGGGCGTATCGAAGGGTGCCGTGCTGTTGCATCGCAACGTGGTCGCCAATGTATTGCAATCGGAAGTCTGGAATGGTCCGGTGATGGACAAAATTCCGGCGAACGAACAACCGACAGGGGTTTGCGCATTGCCTCTGTACCATATTTTTGCGTTCACTGTGGGTATGATGCTGTCCCTGCGCATGGGCGGCAAGCTGATCCTGATTCCCAATCCGCGCGATATTCCCGGCGTGCTCAAGGAACTCAGCAAGCACGTCATCCACTCATTTCCGGCGGTGAATACACTGTTCAATGGCTTGGCCAATCACCCCGATTTCAACACCGTCGACTGGAGTCACCTCAAAGTGTCTGTCGGAGGCGGAACCGCCGTACAGAGTGGTGTGGCCAAGTTGTGGTTTGAGAAGACCGGTTGCCCAATTTGCGAAGGCTATGGTTTGAGTGAGACATCGCCCTCGGCGAGTTGCAACGTGGTTACCGCGACCGAGTACACCGGCACGATTGGCATTCCGTTGCCCAATACCTACATGAAGTTGCTGGATGACGATGGCAATGAAGTGGCTGCGGGTCAGTCGGGAGAAATTGCCATCAAAGGCCCACAGGTGATGGCGGGTTACTGGCAGCGCCCAGATGAAACTGCCAAGGTAATGACGCCTGACGGTTACTTCAAGACAGGCGATGTGGGCGTGGTAGATGAGCGTGGATTCTTCAAGATTGTGGACCGGAAGAAAGACATGATTTTGGTCAGTGGCTTTAACGTCTTTCCCACTGAACTGGAAGATGTGGTCGCCCAGATGCCCGGTGTTATGGAGTGCGCCTGCGTTGGCGTTGCCGATGCCAAGTCGGGTGAGGCGGTTAAGCTGGTCATCGTCAAGAAAGATCCGAACTTGAGTGACGCGGATGTGCGCGCTTATTGCAAGGAAAACCTCACAGGTTACAAACAGCCCAAAGTGATCGAGTTTCGGGCTGAATTGCCGAAAACCCCTGTAGGCAAGATTCTGCGCCGCGAGCTGCGTGACAAGTAGCCGTTGTTACGGGCTGTCGTCGGTTAGAGCTTGCCTTGGGCGACCAGTGGGATGGCCTCCATCAGTAGTCGGGTGACGGCCTTGGCATTGCTGTTGAATACGCTCAAAATTGCATCCCAACTGACGGGTTCTTCGTCAGTCTTCCAGCAGTCGTAGTCCGTGCTCATGGCCATCGCCGCATAAGGTATACCAGCCTCATTTGCTAAGGCGGCTTCGGTGGCGACCGACATGTTGATAACGTCTGCCCCCCAGGCTCTGAACATGCGGGATTCAGCACGCGTCGAGAAGCGCGGCCCCTCAATAGTGATCACGGTTCCACTTGGGTGGAAGGCAATGCGGTGCTGCTCGCACAGGCGGATCAGAATATCGCGCAGGTTGGAGTCAAACGGGTCTGCCATCGGTGTGTGCACCGGCTGATGCGGCGCAAACGTTTCATGAAAACTCATGGCTCGCTGTTTGGTGAAGTCGATGAACTGGTCAAGAATGACCAAATCGCCCCGACCGATGTCTTCACGCAGCGAGCCAACCGCCGTGGTGGCCAGAATGTGCGTGCAGCCAGAGTCTTTCAAGGCCTGTACGTTGGCCCGGTAGTTGACGTGGGTCGGCGTAATGGTGTGTTCCCTGCCATGGCGGCCGAGCAGGACAACGTCGACACCGGCGATTGTTCCCAGTTTGAGCGGAGTGGAGGGTGCACCCCAACGCGTGGTTACGGTCTGGTCGACTGCGTTTGCCAAAATATCCGGGTTGTCCAGGCCACTGCCACCGATGATTCCAATTTTTGTCATGAGATCTGGGACCTTTCCAATTCCGTGAGCATGAGTCTGTGCGTAGTGGCGACGTCTGCACCATAGGCGACGATGCCCTCGTCGTGCCCGGCCATCGCAAAGAGCACGGGAAGCTTGGGCTGTGCCAAGACCATTTTGGATACTTCATGGGCCATCGCCGGTGTGCCGTAAGGGATATTTGCAGGCGTTGCCAAGCGATTGTTGGCTATCCAGTAGTCAAACAGTTGTCGGTTATGGACGTGCACCACGCATTGCACCGCCGGGTTGGCCAAGTAGATGGCGCCGTGGGTCATCGCTTCTGATGAGGCGGGCAACTGGCCCATCGATTGCACGTGGTTGCGGTCCGCAGAAAAATTCTCAACCAGACAATACTGGCTGCTGATCAGTATGCGAGAGCCACCAGTGGCACTGGCCGTGATGATGAACTCGTCACCGCTAGCGCGAATACTCAGGTTGCCGTAGCCAACCCCGTCCGGATAGACGCCAATCAGCCCGAGATCAAAAAGGCTGGTTCTGGCTTGATTCAGGGACTCAAGTTGCGCAGTTTCAGGGACGGTGCCATTGCGTCGGTCACTGCTGTACTTGATGTAGCCGTCTTCCATTTGGGAATCCGCTCAGCGTTGCTCTGGAAAAAGCGACAAGATACCGTTCTCGGTGGCGTCGCAAAGTCCGCGCTCGCAGATCAATTGCGTGATGAGTCGAGCTGGCGTTACATCAAAACCCCAATTGCGCGCGGGCGTTGTCTGCGGACAGATACGCACCGACGCTATGTCCCCATTCTCGGTTTGGCCCGTTATGTAGCGGACCTCGGCACCATCGCGCTCCTCGATCGGGATGTTCGTGACCCCGTCGCGCAACGCAAAATCGAATGTGGATGACGGCAGCGCGACGTACATCGGGACGCGGTTGTCATGGGCAGCCAGGGCCTTAAGGTAGGTGCCGATCTTGTTGGCCACATCGCCGTTGCGGGTCACTCGGTCAGCGCCCGTGATCACCATGTCAACCAGCCCGTGCTGCATCAGATGGCCACCAGCGTTGTCTGCAATCAGCGTGTGCGGCACGCCGTGCTGGCTTAACTCCCAGGCGGTCAGGTTGGCGCCCTGGTTGCGCGGGCGGGTCTCGTCGACCCACACATGCACAGGAATTCCGGCGTCGTGCGCAGCGTAGATAGGGGCGGTGGCGGAGCCCATATCAACAAATGCCAACCATCCCGCATTGCAGTGGGTCAGGATGTTGACAACTTGCCCCTGCTTGCGGGCGCCGATGGCGGAAACAATAGGCATTGCATGGATGCCAATCCGTCGGCAGTGGTCAGCGTCCTCGTCAGCGATGGCAATCGCTTCTTGTCGTGCCATGATGCAACGTTCGCTGTGTGAGACAACGGCCCCTATGGCGTCAAGCATTCTGTCAACTGCCCAGGCCAGATTGGCAGCTGTTGGGCGAGTGGCCTTGAGTGCGTTGCCAGCACGTCGCAAAGCACCCTGGAAACCGGGCCCCGGCGCTTCCAGACTAGCCAAATACATGCCGTAGGCAGCACTCGCACCGATGAGGCCGGCACCCCGCACGGTCATGTCTCGAATCGCCCTGCAAACGTCTTCAACGCTGGCGAGGTCATTGATCTCAAAAATATGGGGGAGCTTCACCTGGTTGATAACCTGGACGATGTGATCATCGCCTGGCTTTAACCAGATTGTCCGATAAGGCTGCCCATCGACGTTCATATTCAGCCTGTTTCCTTCTGGGGTGTCACTTCAGCCAGCCACGCCGGCGGAAATACCACATGGGTACCAGGGCACTTGCCAACATCAGCCCCAACGCATAGGGGTATCCCCAGGTCTGGGCTAGCTCGGGCATATGCTGAAAGTTCATCCCGTAGATACTCGCAATCAATGTGGGCGGCAGTAGCGCAACGCTGGCCACCGAGAAAATCTTGATGATCTTATTCTGATTGATATTGATAAAACCGACCGTGGCGTCCATCAAGAAATTGATCTTGTCGAATAGGAAGGCCGTGTGGGAGTCCAGGGAGTCAATGTCGCGCAAAATCTGGCGAGCTTCTTCAAACTGTTCACCGTTAAGCATCTTGCTTCGCATCATAAAGCTCACGGCGCGTCGGGTATCCATGACGTTGCGTCGGATTCGCCCATTCATATCTTCGTGGCGGGCAATAGCGCCCAGCACTTCACTTGCCAGCGCATCCGTTACATCACCTGACAAGACCTTGGTGCTGACCTTCTCCAGCTCATCGTAAATGCCTTCTAGCGTGTCGGCGGAATATTCTGCATCGGCATCGAATAGTTTGAGTAAAACCTCTTTGGCGTCTTCGATCAGTCCGGGTGCACGGCGCGCACGCATGCGTAAAAGCCGGAAAACTGGCACATCTTCGTCGTGGATCGAAAACAGCACACCTTTGCTCTTGAGCTCGTCGTTGACCTGGTTCAAGATGAAGGCCACTCGAACAGTGCGGGGTTCGTCATCATCAGCTACCAAAAAGTCGCTGCGGATGTGCAGTTCCCCGTTGTCTTCTTCGTAGAAGCGCGCCGACTCTTCGATGTCCTCGTCCATGGCGTCTTCAGGAATAGACAGGCCGTAGTGCTGCTTGACCCAACGTTTTTCCTCAACCGTCGGCGATTCGAGGTCGACCCAGATCGGTTGGAATTGCGAGAGCTCCTCCAGCGACTCTATCTCTTCCTGGAAGAGGCGTCCGTTGGCAAGCGTGAAAATATTGAGCATGGCAATTCAATCGGGTCAGAATTCAAATTTTCATTGCGAAAGCATACAAGTAATTGAAATTTGACCCCAAAATATCAGCAAGACCACCAGCTTGGGTCGTAGTTGAAAGAACCTTTTCCAAAAGTGGCTTTCCTGAAATTATCGCACCGGAGTGCGGCCCTGCATGCGCCACCTTGCCTGACGGTCTGGCAACACTATGTTGCAGTGCGGTAGCAAAAAGGCATTGCAATTCTGTAGGTTCGGGCGCATAGTAATTTCACGGCAACCAAAAAAATCTTGGTAATTTTTGGTTTCTGTTCTTGCCATCTTTGATCGCGAGATTTTTAACCCGAGAGCAATTGGAGGCTATTTATGAATTTGACGATCAGCGGTCACCATCTTGAAGTTACCCCGGCCCTGCGTAGTTATGTCACGACCAAGCTAGATCGAATCATGCGGCATTTTGACCAGGTTGTTGATGTCAAGGTGCTCCTTACCGTAGAGAAGCAGAAGGAAAAAGAGCGACGGCAGCGCGCCGAGTGCAACATCCATGTCAAAGGCAGCGATATGTTTGCCGAGAGTTCCCACGAAGATTTGTACGCCGCGGTTGATGAGTTGGTTGACAAGCTGGACCGTCAGGTGGTCCGTCATAAGGATCGGCTACAGGACCATCACCATGATGCGCCCAAGCGACTGATGTAGCCCAACACCGGCATTGCCTACAGAGAGCCGCCCGTATTCGGGCGGTTTTTTTGTGCATAATCGCTCCACACTATGAACCGATTAGCCAGTATCCTGACGCCAGCGCAAGTGTTGGCGCAAGTAGAAGTTACCAGCAAAAAGCGGGCCTTCGAAGAAGCGGGGTTGCTGTTTGAGAATCTACACGGTCTCAGTCGTGCCTTGGTGACCGATAGTTTGTTCTCGCGTGAGCGATTGGGGTCCACGGGTTTGGGTCACGGCGTGGCCATTCCGCATGGGCGAATCAAGGGCCTGAAAGCTCCTATGGCGGCGGTGTTTCAGTTGGCCCATCCCATCGGATTCGACGCACCCGACGACCAGGTCGTTGGGTTGCTGATCTTCTTGCTGGTTCCTGAAGCCGCAACTCAAAAGCATCTGGAAATTTTGTCAGAGATCGCTGAGTTGCTCAGTGATGCGGATTTGCGTGAAAAACTGGTTGCCAGCACCGATTCCGGGCAGTTGCATGCCATGATCGCGGGATGGAAGTTGACTCAATCTGCTCAATTGGCCTGATTCGGGCTACAACCACCCCGTTGCCGTGAAACCAACCGTTGTCAGTGCTGACGTATTGTTCGAGGAGTTTCGCTCCCGCTTGCATTGGGAGTGGGTGGCAGGCTTGGGGGCATCAGAGAGGCGCTTTGATGAAGTAGCGGTTCGAGCCGCCCGTTCGGGCGCTGACCTGGTTGGCTATCTCAACTATATCCACCCCTACCGCGTGCAAATATTGGGCGAGCGTGAAATCGCCTACATCACAAATGCCACGGGGGATGATTGCGCCCGTCGAATAGCCCGTATCGTTACCCTGGAACCACCAGTGCTGGTGCTGGCGGATGCTCAAGTGGCACCACAGGCCTTGTTGTCAATGTGTGAGCGGGCGCAAATTCCCATGTTCGCCACACAGGAGCCGTCTTCATTTGTGATTGACGTGCTTCGGGCTTACCTGTCCAAGCACTTTGCTGACCGGTCTTCCATGCACGGTGTCTTCATGGACATTCTGGGTCTGGGCGTGCTCATCACCGGTGAGTCGGGATTGGGCAAGAGCGAGTTGGGCCTTGAACTGATTTCGCGCGGCAACGGTCTGGTGGCAGACGATGCCGTGGACCTGTTTCGCATCAACCAAACAACGATTGAAGGGCGTTGCCCGGAACTGCTTCAAAACCTGCTCGAAGTGCGCGGCATCGGGCTGCTGGATATTCGGGGTATCTTTGGTGAGACCGCGGTGCGTCGCAAGATGCGCCTCAAACTTATCGTACATCTGGTGCGGCGTGAGACGCTGGAGCGGGAGTACGAGCGCATACCGTATGAACCATTGACCCAGGACATATTGGGCATTCCAGTTCGCAAGGTGGTCATTCAGGTGGTGGCGGGTCGCAATATTGCGGTGCTGGTTGAGGCGGCGGTTCGCAACACAATTCTGCAACTGCGAGGCATCGACACGTACCAGGAGTTTGTCGAAAGGCACCGAAAGGCGATGGAGCAAGGGAGCTGAAGCCCCTTACTGAGAGAGCCCCGAGCACTCCTGTTGCGCATTGGCCCGGTTGGGGCAGCTGTCTTTGGTGCAGGTTGCGTACAAACTCAATGCGTGGTCGGAGATGGCAAAACCCTTGGCCTTGGCCACGGCATTCTGGCGTTTTTCAATTTCCGCATCATAAAACTCTTCTACTTTCCCGCAGTCCAAGCATACCAAGTGGTCGTGGTGCTGGCCTTCGTTGAGCTCGTAAACGGCCTTGCCACTTTCAAAATGACTCCGACTCAAAATGCTGGCCTGCTCAAATTGCATCAGCACCCGGTAGACCGTTGCCAGTCCGACGTCCGAACGCTCCTGTAGCAACACCCGAAAAACATCTTCCGCAGTCAGGTGGCGCTGGGTGCTGCGCTGAAACACTTCCAGTATCTTCAAGCGGGGAATCGTGGCCTTGAGCCCGGTGCTTTTCAGTTCGTTGATATTGGTCATGGGCATCTTTCTGCCGGTATTGCTGAAGAGGGCTCGCGGTACTCAACCGCTACAATCTTACGATCATAGCTTGCGTAAACACCCATGTCTGACCACCATTGCAACCGCCTTCGATTGACCCTGCTAGCCCTTGCGATGCTGGGGCTTGGCGGCTGTAGCAGCCTGGACGGAGCCAGTAGCCGCATCGCCGGCATCGTTTCACCCTACAAGAGTGACATTGTGCAGGGCAATGTGGTGACCCGTGAACAGTTTTCCATGGTGAAGCCGGGTATGCAAAAGCCTCAGGTCCGGGACATACTGGGTACAGCGCTGCTTGCCAGCGTGTTCCATTCCGACCGTTGGGATTACGTGTTCACCTTGAAACGCCAGGGCGTACCGCCGCAAGCCCGCAAAGTGACTTTGTTCTTCAAGAACGACGTCCTGGAGCGCACCGAAGCAGATGATTTGCCCAGTGAAGCAGAATTTGTGGCTACTCTCCAGGTCCAATCTCTCACGGGTACCAAGCCTGTGATGGAGGCGTCGCCCGAGGCACTGCAGAAGTATCCTTTGCCCACCAAAGCTTCTGCTCCTGCTGCGACCAGTTTGGCTGTGCCAATGGATTACCCTCCCCTCGAGAAAGCGCGTCCCTGAGACTTGCTGCAAGAAAGACCCGCGATATGACTTACAAAATTGCCGTAGCCGGGGCATCGGGGCGCATGGGCCAGATGTTGATTGATGCCATCCGTGTGGCGGATGACTGCACGTTGTCGGGCGCATTGGACATGGCTGGCAATCCCGCTATTGGCCAGGATGCAGGTGCTTTACTGGGCAAGCCCACCGGCATTGCTATTACATCGGACCTTCGGGTGGGTTTGCAGGGCAGCGCTGCCCTGATTGATTTCACCCGCCCTGAAGGCACTTTGCAGCACCTTAAGCTTTGTCGAGAACTGGGCGTTGCTGCTGTCGTCGGAACAACTGGGTTCACCGATGAGCAAAAGGCCGAAATTGCTGAGCTGGCCAAGAATATGGCCATTGTGATGGCGCCCAATATGAGTGTCGGTGTCAACGTCACGCTCAAACTGCTGGAGATGGCCGCCAAGGCGTTGTCCACCGGCTACGACATTGAGATCGTTGAGGCGCACCACCGGCACAAGGTGGACGCGCCGTCTGGGACTGCATTAAAAATGGGCGAGGTTATAGCCGACGCCCTGGGGCGTGACCTGAAAGATTGCGCCGTCTATGCCCGTGAGGGCGTGACCGGTGAGCGTGACCCATCGTCCATCGGTTTTGCCACCATTCGAGGTGGCGATATCGTGGGTGACCACACTGTACTGTTTGCCGGCATTGGCGAGCGAATCGAAATCAGTCACAAGTCGTCAAGTCGGGCCACCTACGCCCAGGGCAGTCTGCGTGCTGTGCGCTTCCTGGCCGGGCAAAAAACGGGTTTGTTTGACATGTTTGACGTGCTGGGATTGCGATGAACGGCTGGTACCTGCTGCGCCAAAGTGACGCGGTGGGTGCCGGCGTTGCGCTGGTCCTGTTGGCAATGTCAATCGGCAGCTGGATCGTCATCCTGTGGAAAGCCTGGTTGTTGGTGCGTGCCCATCGCGATGTGGCGCGCAGCATCGGCGCTTTCTGGCAGGCGCCAACTCTGGACGACGGCTTGCGTAACCTGCGTCACTTCGACCGCGAAGGCCTGGTCAGTCCCCTGGTTGAGTCAACGCAAGTCGCCACGTCAGGAACGCTGGCCGGTGCGGGTGACCGTTCCCAGCAACTAACCCGCTTGTTGCGTGACGCCTTGCATGCCGTGCTGCTCAAGTTGCAGGCAGGGCAGGTACTGCTTGCCACCGTGGGTGCTACGGCCCCATTTGTTGGTTTGCTGGGTACGGTGTGGGGCATTTACCATGCGTTGATGGGCATTTCTGGCGCCGGTCAAATCAGCATCGACAAAATTGCGGGTCCGGTGGGTGAGTCGCTGATCATGACCGCTGCCGGTTTGGCCGTGGCCATTCCTGCGGTGCTGGGTTACAACGTGCTGGGCCGCTACGTCGGCCGCATCGAAGCCGACCTGGAAGGCTTCGCCCGCGACCTGCGCGAACTGCTGGTTACCCAATGACATTTGGTCGTCTTGAACGCACTCCTGGGCCACAACCCATGAGCGAGATCAACATGACTCCGCTGGTGGATGTGATGCTTGTGCTGGTCGTCATCTTCATCATCACGGCCCCTCTGCTGGTGAGTGCGGTGAAGGTGGATTTACCCAATACACCGGGTGCCGCAACACTGCAAGCCCCCCGGTTCCTCACGCTGACTATCGACCGCGCTGGACAAACCTTCGTCAACGACCAACTGCTGGATGCAGCGGCTTTGGCCGCAGCGTTGCGTCAATCCGCCGGGCACCATCCCGATACTGAAGTGCGCTTGCGCGCCGATGCCACCGTCCCCTATGGTCGGGTGGTGGAGGTCATGGGCATCACCCATCAGGCCGGACTGCACCGCATCGGGTTCGTTGCCGAGCAGGTGCGCGCAGCCAAATAGGTTTAGACCGCCGGGCCGCCACAAGGCGAAACGCCTAAAATCCCTCCCAGGCATTTCATAAGACGGCGTTTTTGGCCGTACCCTCACCCATGCAAGACAAATACCAACACCTCGACATCGAAAAAGCGGCGCAAGACCACTGGGCGCAGCCGCTGTGGAACGGCCAGAACGCCTACCGTGTGACCGAGAACGCGCGTGACGCGCAAGGCCATCTCAAGAAAAAGTTCTACGCATGTTCCATGCTGCCCTACCCCAGCGGCAAGCTGCACATGGGCCATGTTCGCAACTACACCATCAACGACATGCTCGCGCGTTACCTGCGCATGAACGGTCACAACGTGCTCATGCCCATGGGTTGGGACGCGTTCGGCCTGCCAGCTGAAAACGCCGCGTTGAAGAACGGCGTGCCACCCGCCAAGTGGACTTTTGAGAACATTGCCTACATGAAGGGCCAGATGCAGGCCATGGGCCTGGCGATTGATTGGAGCCGTGAGGTTGCCACCTGCGACCCCAGTTATTACAAGTGGAACCAGTGGCTGTTCCTGAAAATGTTGGAAAAAGGCATTGCCTACCGCAAAACGCAGGTTGTCAACTGGGACCCGGTGGACCAGACCGTGCTGGCCAACGAACAGGTCATTGACGGCAAGGGCTGGCGTACCGGGGCAATTGTCGAAAAACGCGAGATCCCAGGCTACTACCTCAAGATCACTGACTACGCGCAAGAGTTGCTGGACCAGGTTCAAACCGGTCTGCCGGGCTGGCCTGAGCGGGTCAAGCTGATGCAGGAAAACTGGATCGGCAAGTCCAGCGGCGTACGCTTTGCGTTCACCCACGGCATTAAAGGCGGAGACGGAGAGTTGATTGATGGCGGACGCATGTATGTGTTTACCACCCGTGCCGATACCATTATGGGCGTCACCTTTTGCGCTGTAGCACCCGAGCACCCGCTTGCCGTGCACGCCGCGGGCAGCAACCCGAAGTTGGCCGTCTTCATTGACGAGTGCAAGGCGGGCGGCACCACCGAGGCCGAACTGGCGGTCAAGGAAAAGCTGGGCATGCCCACCGGCCTGCAGGTCATCCACCCCCTCACTGGTGATCCGGTCGATGTCTGGGTTGGCAATTACGTGCTGATGGGCTATGGCGACGGTGCAGTGATGGGTGTGCCAGCCCACGACGAGCGCGACTTTGCGTTTGCTAAAAAATATGGCCTGCACATTGATGATGTGGTGCATGTTGACGGCCTGAGCTACGAGCACGATCAGTGGCAGGACTGGTATGCCGACAAGCAGCGCGGTGTTACGGTCAACTCCGACGTTTTCAGTGGCCTGTCCTGTGCCGATGCGGTGGATGCCGTGGCGGTTGCTTTGCAGCACAAAGGCCTGGGTGAGAAAAAAACCACCTGGCGCCTGCGTGACTGGGGTGTGAGCCGCCAGCGCTACTGGGGCACCCCCATTCCCATTATTCACTGCGCTGAGCACGGTGCCGTGCCGGTACCTGAAAAGGACCTGCCCGTCGTGCTGCCGCAAGACTGTGTGCCCGACGGCTCCGGCAATCCCTTGCACAAACACGAAGGTTTCCATGCCGGTGTGGTGTGCCCGGTGTGCGGCAAAGCGGCACGGCGCGAGACTGACACCATGGACACTTTCGTGGACAGTTCCTGGTACTACATGCGCTACTGTGACCCCAAGAGCAGTGATGCCATGGTGGGCGCTGGTACTGCTTACTGGATGCGGGACCAGACTCAGGCCTCCGGTGGCAGCGGTATGGACCAGTACATCGGCGGCATTGAGCACGCTATCCTGCACCTGCTGTATGCGCGCTTCTGGACCAAGGTCATGCGCGACATGGGGCTGGTCACTGTCGACGAGCCCTTTACCAAACTGCTCACGCAGGGCATGGTGCTCAACCACATCTACTCCCGCAAAGGTGATAAGGGTGGCAAAGAGTATTTCTGGCCGCAGGATGTGGAGCACGTGTTTGACGATGCGGGAAAAATCGTCGGTGCCAAGCTGGTCAAGGCGGTTGGTGATTTGCAAGTGGGTACACCCATCGACTATGAGGGCGTGGGCACCATGTCCAAGTCCAAGAACAACGGTGTTGACCCGCAAGAGTTGATTGGAAAGTACGGTGCCGACACCGCCCGCCTGTACACCATGTTCACTGCTCCTCCGGAGGCCACGCTGGAGTGGAACGATGCGGCCGTTGAAGGCAGCTATCGCTTCTTGCGCCGCGTTTGGAACTTTGGATTCAAACTGTCCGCTATGAATTTGGTAGCTGCTCACGCAGATATTAAGGGGGCTGGAGGCATAAATGGCTTGAACCTTTCGAAGGAAGCCAAGGTTTTGCGGCGCGAAATTCACCATGTGCTTAAGCAGGTGGACTACGACTACCAGCGCATGCAGTACAACACGGTGGTCTCGGGCGCCATGAAAATGATCAATGCGCTGGAGGATTTCAAGGCACTGGATTCCGATGGTGCGCTGGCGGCCATGGTCGAGGGTTTCTCTATTCTCCTGCGTTCGCTTTACCCGGCTACGCCCCACATAGCGCATGCACTGTGGAGCGAACTGGGCTATGCCGGCGCAGCGGGCGACTTGCTCGACGCGGCCTGGCCAGTAGTGGACCCCGCGGCGCTGGTGCAGGACGAGATTGAGCTCATGTTGCAGGTTAACGGCAAGTTGCGAGGGTCGGTGATGGTGCCATCGGGCGCATCAAAGGACGAGATCGAAGCGTTGACACTGGCCAGCGATACTTTTGTGCAGTTCGCAGCGGGCGCGCCTATCAAACGCGTCATCGTGGTCCCCGGACGCCTGGTGAATGTGGTGATATGACCATGGACCGCCGTGCCGCCCTCGCCGCAGCGTTGAGCGCCGGACTCCTGGCGGGCTGCGGCTTCAAGTTGCGCGTTGCCCCAACCTTTGCCTTCCAGACGCTCGCCGTTACGCCGGAGAAAAATGGACTGGTCGCGGCGGATTTGATCCGCTACTTTGGCAAGGCCGTGGTACCACTGGCTCCCGCACCGGGTACGACTCCACCCCAGGTGATTGTGGACATCATGCAGGAGGTGCGTGAGAAGAATGTCGTCGGCGTCAACGCTTCAGGCCAGGTGCGAGAGTTCCAG